>NZ_CACVCE010000071.1:0-2005 GCF_902729445.1 Magnetospirillum sp. LM-5
CCGCCCCTCTCTCGGTCAGGCCCGTGCCGCGGCGGCGGGTGCCGGGCTGACGAACAGGCGGATGTCGCGGGCGTGGGGGATTTCCTCCTGGATGCGCCGGCGTACCGCCTCGGCCACCATGGAACTGTCCTTGATGCGCAGATTGGGATCGACGCGCAGGCGGATGTCGAACTGCACGTCCTCGCCCACATGGCGACCGCGCAGGAAATAGATGCTGTGGACCATGGGCGTGTCCATGGCCACCTGCCAGGCGGTCTGCAGCAATTCCGTATCCACCGAGCTGTCCATCAGGCCGTGGATCGAGGTTCCGATCAGTTCCAGGCCGATGCGTCCCACCAGGGCCGAGACGCCGATGGCCGCGATGGTGTCGGCGATGGGAAAGCCGATCACCGAGGCGATCACGCCGACCATCACCGCCGCCGACGAGATGGCGTCGGACCGGTTGTCCCAGGCATTGGCGATGATGGCCGGGCTGTTGTTTTCGTTGCCCACGCAGATCTGGTAGCGATACATCAGCTCGTTGACGATCACCGTCACCGACGCCCCAACCGCCGCGAAGATGCTCGGCGCCTCGTAGGTCCCCGAGATCAGCTTCATCACCGAGCCGTACATCAAGAAGCTGGCCCCGATCAGCAGCAAGGAGCCCACGATGGACGACGAGATGTATTGGATGTTGCCGTAGCCGAACGGATAGCGCTCATCCGCCGGCTTGTTCGAAATCTTCAAGCTGAGCTGGGTCACCCCGCTGGCCACCACGTCCGCCCCGGAATGCAACGAATCCGCCACCAGCGCCACGCTGCCGCTCATCAGCCCGAGGACCCCCTTGAACAGGGTCATGCAGATGTCGGCGGTAAAGGCCCACCACACCACTTCCTCGCGGCAATCCCTGCAATTTTCGAACTTCATCGGTTCATGTAATCCACAAGATTGGAGCCCAGGATACGATAATTATCACCCACCTTCTTCGCCTTGATCGTCCCCGAACGAATCAGGCCCAGCACCTCGAGACGGTCCACCCCCAGCAATTGCGAGGCTTCCGCGCTGCTGTAGATCCGGTGCGGCAAGATCTCCTCGCCGAAGATCTTGTCCACCAGCACCATGGCGCCCTGCACGAAGGTCACCAGCGCGCTCCCCTTGATCACCGCCGTCCAGATCATTTCTTGATGTCCTGCGCATGGTTGAGAGGCAACAGTTCCTGGAACAGCTGCGGCGTGATGATCGGCGTGTCGCCCGCCGGCTTTTCCTGGAAATACTCCGCCCGCTTGAACCCGGTGATGAACGCCAGATAGTTCCACGGCCACTTGGTGATCTCGATGTTGTAGGTCGAGGCAGCGGCGTTGTAATCCTCCCGACGCGTCGCGATGCGGTCTTCCATCTCCACCAGCGACGTCATCATATGCTTGTAGGTGTCCACCGACTGGATGGTCGGATACTGCTCCACCACCGCCATCAAACGGCCCAGCGCATTGCCGAAGCCTCCGTCGGCCCCCAGCAGCGCCTTGCCGCCCCCAATATCGCCCAGAAGCTTGCCGATCCCGCCCTGCTTCATCAGCTGCTCCAGCGCCGAGCCGATAGGGCCGCCCTTGCCCGCCTCAACGCCCTCGGTCCGCTTGTCCGAGGTATGCGAGAAGATCGAGTGCTCCAATGCCGCATGGTTCAGCGTCAGCTTCACAAGATTGCCGAACAGATTGTCCCGGCGCTGGATCATCACCTCGTAATTGGACCGCTTCGCCTGCGTGTCTTCCGACATGGTCACGAAGGTGTTGTAGCGCATCAGCAACGTCGCGATGAACGCAACAACCGACAAAACCGATATGACCATAAGAGCGTGCACCGGCCCACGCCCCAAACGACGAGGCGTCTCCTCCACCACGTACAACTGGGCAAGCAGCTCCTCCGACTGCTTCACCCGTTGCAGCGCACTGAAGTCGACCCCAGGGGCCGAACCAACATTCGCGTCGCCTAATGCCATATCCGCCTCTCTAAGCTCGTCGTATGAAGGAAA
>NZ_CACVCE010000072.1:0-150917 GCF_902729445.1 Magnetospirillum sp. LM-5
AGGCTTGACCCGGCCATCCACGCGCATCCGCATAACGCGCTGTTTCCATTCGATTTTGTTCGGCGCCACATGGATGCCCGTGTCGAGCACGGGCATGACGGAGTGTGGGGCGGCGCCTGAAATTTAACCGGGCAGTCCTGGGCCAAGCCCGGCCAAGACGGGCAGAGGGCGTGTGCTTCAGCCTGGACCTGACAGCCCCCCCTGGCCCTTACCTGATCACCAACCGGTTGATCAGCACGTCGATGCATTTGTCGCCGCCCGGTTCCTTGCGGATGATGTCGAGCGTGATGGCCTTGGCGGTGGCGGCGGGATTGCCGCGATTGAATTCCTCCCAGGCCATCGAGGCCATGGCGTGGGTGACCTTCTCGGCCACCTTCTTGTCCAGCTTGGCGTCCTTGACTTCCAGCGGATAGACCGCCGTCAGCTCAAGGATCACCATGTGGAACAGGCCGTCCTGATCCCAGAATTCCAGGTTGACCGATTGCAGCTTGACGTAGGTCTCGCGCGGCTTGGCGCCGCTGCCGGCGGCCAGGGCCGGCAGGCACGGCATCATCAGGGCGGCGGCAAGCAGCAGCCGGCGCCTCATCGCGGATCGTCCGATCCCAAGATGACCTGGGCCTCGGCCAGTTCGGCCCCCATCAGGCGGATATTGCCCAACAGGGCGCCGACGATGACCCGCACGCCCTTGGGGGCCTTCTCCAACTGCTCGGCCAGGCGTTCCTTGCCGATCACCACGCAGGCGGTCTCGTCGGTGGCGCGCGCCGAGGCCATGCGCGGCTGGTCGTCGATCAAGGCCATTTCGCCGAAGATGCCGCCCTGGATGATGGTCCCCAGCGGAATGACATGGTCCTTGACCGTCTTGAACACCTCGACCCGCCCATATTCGACGACATAGGCCTCTTGGCCGCGCTCACCTTCATGGAAGATGACCTCGCCGGCCCGGAACACCTTGCGGCGCGATTGGGCGATATCGTTCATGCGCCCCCCTGCCCGTTGCGCCGGGCCGAGAAGTTCTTCGGCACCAGCACGGTGTTCTGCACCGGCGCGATCACGTCCAGGCTGGGATAATCCAGGGTGTAGTGCAGACCCCGGCTTTCCCGGCGCGACAGCGCCGAACGCACGATCAGGTCGGCCACCATCGCCAGGTTCCGAAGTTCCAGCAGGTCGTTGGTGACACGGAAAGTGCCGTAATATTCCTCGATCTCGGACAGCAGCAGCTTGACGCGATGCTTGGCCCGTTCCAGGCGCTTGGTCGACCGCACGATGCCGACATAGTCGGACATGAAGCGGCGCAGTTCGGTCCAGTTGTGGGCGACCACCACCTCTTCATCGGAATCGGTGACCCAGCTTTCGTCCCAGGCCGGGATCACCGGCGCCGCCGCCACCTTGCCCAGGGTGGCGACGATGTCCTCGGCCGCCGATTTGCCGAACACCAGGCATTCCAGCAACGAGTTCGACGCCATGCGGTTGGCCCCGTGCAGGCCGGTGCACGACACCTCGCCGATGGCGTAAAGGTTGCCGACGTCGGTGCGGCCCGACAAGTCGGTCAGCACCCCGCCGCAGGTGTAATGCGCCGCCGGCACCACCGGAATCGGCTGCTGCGTCATATCGATGCCGTATTTCAGGCACTCGGCGTGGACGGTGGGGAAATGGCTGCGGACGAACTCGGCCGGCTTGTGGCTGATGTCCAGATAGACGCACTCGCAGCCCAGCCGCTTCATGACGTCGTCGATGGCGCGCGCCACGATATCGCGCGGGGCCAACTCGCCCCGGGGGTCGTATTCGTCCATGAAACGGGTGCCGTCGGGGCGCAGCAGATGGCCGCCCTCGCCGCGCACCGCCTCGGTGACCAGGAAGGTCTTGGCCTGGGGGTGGAACAGGCAGGTGGGGTGGAATTGCGAGAATTCCATGTTGGCCACCCGGCAGCCGGCACGCCAGGCCATGGCGATGCCGTCGCCGGTCGATCCGTCGGGATTGGACGAATACATATAGACGCGGCTGGCGCCGCCGGTGGCCAGCACCACCTTCTTGGCGGCGAAGGTGCGCACCCGGCCGCTGATGCGGTCCAGCGAATAGGCGCCGACACAGCGGCCCAAACCGCCGCCCGGCAACCGCTCGCGGATCAGATCGACGGCGTTGTGGTGCTCGAAGACGTCGGCCCCGGTCTCGCGCACGCGCTCGACCAGCGAGGTCTCGACGGCACGGCCGGTGGCGTCGGCGGCATGGATGACCCGGCGGTGCGAATGGCCGCCCTCGCGGGTCAGGTGCCAGCTGTCGCCCTCGCGGTCGAAGGCAACACCCTGGTCGATCAGCCATTCGATGGCGGTTCGGGCGTTTTCCACCACGAAACGGACGCTATCGACATTGCACAGCCCGGCCCCGGCATTCAAGGTGTCGGCGACATGGGATTCGGTGGTGTCGGCGGCGTCCAGCACGGCGGCGATGCCGCCCTGGGCGTACAGGGTGCTGCCCTCGGCCAACGGCCCCTTGGCCAGGATGGCGACGCGGGCGGAAGGCTTGGCTTCCAGCACGCGCAGGGCCAAAGTCAGGCCGGCGGCGCCGGAACCGATGACAAGAAGATCGTACGACATGGCGACGTTCCCCATCCGTCAGGACCAGTCCAGGCCGATATCGACGGCCGGAGCGGATTGGGTGATGCGACCGACCGACACGAAATCGACGCCGGTCTCGGCGATGGCGCGGATGGTGTCGAGATTGACCCCACCGGAAGCCTCGGTGCGGCAGCGCCCGGCGACCACGCCGACCGCGCGGCGCAGCATGGCCGGGTCCATATTGTCCAGCAGCACGATGTCGGCGCCGGCCTCGACCGCCTCGGCCACCTGGTCCAGGGTGTCGCACTCGGCCTCGACATTGGGCAGCCCGGCCGCCTTGGCCGCCTTGACCGCTTGCCCCACGCCGCCGCACACGGCGATGTGGTTGTCCTTGATCAGCACGCCGTCATAAAGACCCATGCGGTGGTTCTTGGCGCCCCCGCACAAAGTGGCGTATTTCGACAGCCGCCGAAGGCCGGGAATGGTCTTGCGGGTGTCAAGCAGCGTGCAGCCGGTGCCTTGCAGCTTATCGACATACTGGGCGGTCAGGGTGGCGATGCCGCTCATCAGCTGCAGCAGGTTGAGAGCGGTGCGTTCGGCGGTCAGCAGGCCGCGGGCGGGGCCTTCGATCTCGGCCAGCACGGTGCCGGCGGCGACATGCTGGCCGTCGGCGACCTTGGCGGCGAAGCGGGCTTCCGGCACCACCATGGCGAAGGCCAGGGCGGCCACCGGCAGGCCGGACACCACCATGGCGTGACGCGCCTGCATCACCCCCTTGAACTTGAGGTCGGCGGGGATGACCGTGGCCGAGGTGATGTCACCGGGGCCGACATCCTCGGCCAGGGCGGCTGAAATGACCCGGCGCGCGTCTTCGATGTCGGGTTCAGGCCGCATTGGGCGCCCCCGACGACATCGGCACCGAGGCCGACAGTTCCAGCATGCGTTCCAACGGCTTCAGCGCCTGAACCCGCAGCTCTTCCGGAATGGTGATGGCGGGGGCGGCGTTCATCATCGCCAGATAAATCTTTTCCAGCGTGTTCTTGGCCATGAACGGGCAATCCGCGCACGAGCAGCCGCCATCGGCGCCCGGGGCCGGAATGAAGGTCTTGTTCGGTGCCGCCTTCTGCATCTGGTGGATGATGTGCGGCTCGGTGGCGATGATGAACTCGGAACCGGGATGGTTCAGCACGTAATCCAGGATGCCCCGCGTCGAGCCGACATGGTCGGCATGGGTCAAGATCGCGTCGGGGCATTCGGGATGCGCCGCCACCTTGGCATTGGGGTGGCGCACCTTCAGCTTGATCAGTTCCTTTTCCGAGAATTGCTCGTGGATGATGCAGCTGCCCGGCCACAGCGTCAGGTCGCGCCCGGTGCGGCGCGCCACCCAGGCGCCGAGATGGCGGTCGGGGGCGAACAGGATCGGCTTGTCCTTGGGCAGCGAATTGACGATCAGCTCGGCGTTGGACGAGGTGACGATGACGTCGGACAGGGCTTTGACCTCGGCCGAGCAATTGATGTAGGTCACCGCCAGATGGTCGGGATTCTTGTCGCGGAAGGCCTTGAAGGCGTCGGCGCGGCAGGATTCCTCGAGCGAGCAGCCGGCCTCGGCATCGGGGATCACCACCACCTTGCCGGGCGACAGGATCTTGGCCACCTCGCCCATGAAGCGGACGCCGCAAAAGACGATCATGTCGGCGCTGGTCGCCGCCGCCTTGCGCGACAGGTCCAGCGAATCGCCGACGAAATCGGCCAGGTCCTGGATTTCGCCTTCCTGGTAGTAATGGGCCAGGATCACCGCGTTCTTCTCGCGACGCAGCCGGTTGATCGCCTCGACCATGTCCAGGGTGGGGTCGATGTCGGCTTCGGTCAGGGCGCCGGGCGACGGCAGGATAACGGTTTCGGTCATGTGGGCACGGATCCTTGCTACGACGGCCTGGCGGGACGGCGCATTTCCTTCGGAATAATTAGTAAGACCGAATTTCACCCCCGAGCGCAACTGCTGTCACGCCCCGGAGCGTGATAAACCAAACCACTATGCCCTAGGCAGGCATTCCAAAATTCATCGCCCCGTCGCATGATCGATCATCCTGTCGGGAAGGATCATGAGGGATGTCTGCCGCCGTGGCCAATAGCCAGCCGCTTGTCGCGCCGCTGATCGTCGTCATCGAGGACGAGGAATTCGTCCTTGCCGGCTATCAGACCTTGTTGGAAAGCTGGGGCTTCGAGGTGGTGGCCGCGGCCTCTGGCGCCGAGGCGCTGACCGCCTTGACCAGCAGCGCCAAGATTCCCGATTTCATCGTCGCCGATTACCGGCTGGGCGATGGGTTGACCGGCACCGACGCGGTGCAATTGCTGCGCCGGTCGTTCGGCGACGGCATTCCCGGCGTGCTGATCACCGGCGACACCGCGATGGACCGGGTCCGCCATGCCGGCGAGTCCGGCCTGCAGGTGGTGCACAAGCCGATCAACGGCCGCCGGCTCAAGGAAATCGTCGAACGCGGCCTTAGCCCGCACTGATCCCAGCCAGCGCCGTCTCCAGGTTCGCCCGCATCGAGGTCTCGGCGGCGAAGCGATTCAGCGCGTCGGCGGCCAGCCGGTCGGTGTCGCCCTTCAGCAACTGATCGACATGATCGACGAAGCGGTCCGGCGCCGGCGCCTCGCAATAGCGGTACAGCGCGCCCAGGGCGCTGGTGTCGAACCGCTCGGCCACCACCGCCGTACCGGAATGCAAGCCGTAACAGATGCGGCTGGGGCTGCAATAGCGCACGCCCTCGTTGCGCCTGATATCCAGGATCAGCCGGGCGCGGCCGACATGGTCGCGGCGCAGATGGTCGGGCAGCGCGCATTCCGAGACGAACACGCTGCGGCCACGGGCGCGCAATTGTTCGATGATCCGTTCGCGATAGGGGCCGGACGTCCCGTACAGCAGGCAGTCGATATCCTTGGGCGCCACCGGGGCCGGCTCGCGCAAGCTGGCGCAATGGCCGTAGGCCAGGAACTTGGCCCGTCCGCCCGGCACGCGGGTCTGGTACCAGTCGGTGTTGGGCAGCAAGGTCCAGACGAAATCGGCCAGCGGCAGGATGCGTTCGAAATTGGCCCGTCGCCACGGCTGCTTGGGATTGGCCATCACCGAGGCATCCTCCATGTCCTCGGTCCCCAGGATCCCCAGGCGCAGACGGTCGCCGTGCGCCGCCTTGAAGGCGGTCAGTTCCTCGGTGAAGGCCGGCTGGAAGAACTCGACCAGCAGGTTGACGGCCGGGGCCGGCGCCAGCTTCTTCAGATCGTATTTGACGCTGTGCCCGGCCTCGACCAGGCCGGCGGCGATGGGGGCCAGGATGTCCTGCATGCGCAGGAAATCGTAAGCGGTATGGTTGCCCAGAAAGATGTTGATCAGCATCAGCGCCGTCCGAACAGTTTCTCGATATCGGCCAGCCCCAGCGCGACATGGGTGGGGCGGCCGTGATTGCATTGCCCCGACAAGGGGGTTTGTTCCATCTGGCGCAACAGCGCGTTCATTTCCGGCACCGACAGCCGCCGTCCGGCCCGCACCGAGCCATGACAGGCGATGGTGGCGCAGATATCGACCATCCGTTCCTTGAGCTTCAGCGCCTCGCCCCATTCGGCCAGGTCGCAGGCCAGGTCGGCCACCAGGGCCTGGACGTCGCAGGCCCCCAGCAGGGCCGGAATCTCGCGCACCACCACCGCGCCGGGGCCGAAGGATTCCACCACCAGGCCCAGCTCGGCCAGGACCGGCGCCGCCTCGGCCACCCGGGCGGCGGCGGCCTCGCCCAATTCCACCACGTCCGGCAGCAGCAGCATCTGGCGCTTGACGCCCCCTTCGGTCAGGCCGGCCCGCAATCGTTCCAGCACCAGCCGCTCGTGGGCGGCGTGCTGGTCGATGATGACCAGCCCGTCGGCGGTCTCGGCGACGATGTAGGTGTCGTGCAGTTGCGCCCGTGCCGCGCCCAGCGGATAGGCCTGTTCGGGCGGTTGGGGGCAATATTCGGCCGCCGGAGCCGAGGGCGGCAGTTCCAGGCCGGGCAGGGATTCCGCCAGCCCGGTCCCCAGCGGCGCCTGCGCCCGCACCGCCTGGGCGAACGAGGCCGGATGGCCACCGCCACCCGGGCGCCAGCCGACGCCGCCATGGCTGACGGTGGCGGCGCGGTGCCCGGCCCCGGCCAGGGCATGGCGCAGGCCCGAGACGATCAGGCCGCGCACGGCCCCGGCCTCGCGGAAGCGCACCTCGGCCTTGGCCGGATGGACGTTGACATCGACCGCGTCGGGCGACAGTTCCAGGAACAGGGCGACCACCGGATGGCGGTCGTGGCTCATCACGTCCTGATAGGCGCCCCGGACCGCGCCGACCACCAAACGGTCGCGCACCGGCCGACCGTTGACGAACAGATATTGGTGGCCCGAACTGCCGCGGCTGTAGGTCGGCAGCCCGGCCCAGCCGGTCAGGCGCACGCCGTCGCGTTCGATGTCGATGGGAACGGCATTGTCGTGGAAATCGCGGCCGATGATGGCGGCCAGACGGCTCAGCCGGGCCTTGGCCAGATCGTCCGCCTTCTCGGCCGCCAGCTTGACCAAGGCGCGACTGCCGTCGGACAGGAAGAAGCCGACCGCGGGATGGGCCATGGCCAACCGTTCCAGGGTGTCGATGGCGTGCGAAAGCTCGGTGCGCGCCGCCTTCAGGAACTTCAGCCGGGCCGGGGTGGCATAGAACAGGTCGCGCACCTCGACCCGGGTGCCGGCGCTGATGGCGGCCGGAACCGGATGGCCCTTGGCGCCGCCTTCCACACTCAGGCTCCAGCCTTCGGCCGCGCCCCGGGCCCGCGAGGTGAGCGTCAGGCGCGCCACCGAGCCGATGGACGGCAGCGCCTCGCCGCGGAAACCCAGATGGCCGACATGGACCAGATCGTCGTCGGGCAGTTTGCTGGTGGCGTGGCGCTCGACCGCCAGGGCCAGTTCGTCCGGCCCCATGCCGCTGCCGTCGTCGGTGACCGAGATCAGCGCCTGGCCGCCTTCGACCAGCACCACCTCGATACGGGTGGCGCCGGCATCCAGACTGTTTTCCACCAGTTCCTTCACGGCCGAGGCGGGGCGCTCGACCACCTCGCCGGCGGCGATCTGGTTGACCAGGGTGGGGGGAAGCAGGCGAATCGACATGGCCGCACTATAAGACGGTTCCGCGCGGGGCGGAACCGTCTCAAGACGGCAGTGGGTTCTGCACCAGGACCGTCGCCGAATCGTGGGTGTAGACCGAATAGCTGCTGCCGTTGATGGTCTGGTTGGCCTGCGCCGTCCAGGAACCATCGGCAAAGGTCACCGCACCCGCCTGCCCACCCATGATGGTCAGGGTGTTGGCGGTGGCGTTGCCGTTGGTCATGGCCAGCACATCGGAAGCCGCCAGCTTGACCGAACCGGTGCCGCCCAGATCCAGCACCTCGAACCGTTCGATGATGTCGTCGCGGATGCTGGTTAGGTCCAGTTGGCCGTTGTTCCAGGCCAGGGTGTCGGTGCCGGTGCCGCCATCCAGATAATGGAAGCTGGTGTCGGACACGCAGACGCGGTCGTCGCCGGCCTCGCCGAACAGCAGGTCCTTGCCGCCATTGCCGATCAGGGTGTCGTTGCCCGCGTCGCCGACCATGGCGTCGCCGGCCAGCGCCGAGGTGCCGACCAGGACGTCGGCGGCCGAGGTCCCGATTCCTGAGATGGCCTTGGTGCTAACCGTCAGGCCGGTGGTGCCGAAATCGACATCCAGCACCCAATTGCCCAAATCGTCGTCGTTCAGCCCGGTGATTTCGGCGAACGAACCAGACGCGCTTTCCCAGGTCATCAGCGCGGCGCTGCCGGCGGCGGCCTGGCTGTCGACGTTGGACAGGTCCAAGGAGCCGCCCAGCACGATGTCGCCATGGATCGCCAGCGTATCGCGGGAAGCCAGATTGCCGGTCATCGCCAACTCGACTTCCGAGTTGGCGCCCAGGGTGACGTTCCCCCAGATGTCGAAGCCGTGATAACTGGCCTCGTCGCCCGGCCGCAGCAGGCCGTTATTGGTGAAGCTGGCCCCTTCGACGTCCAACGCGCCGCCGCCGGTGATCAGGCCGGTATTGGTGAAGGTCGCCCCGGCCTTGTTGATGTCCAGGAACGAGGTGCTGTCGATCTCGATGGTGCCGCTGCTGGTCAGGCTGTCGCCCGAGAATTCCAATTCACTGCCCGACATCCGCAAGAAGCCGCTGCTGATCATGGTGGCGGCATCGATGATGTGGCGCGCGCCGGTGCTGTTCGACATCGCCACGATGTCGCCCTGGTTGGTGAAGGTGCCGCCGGTGACATGCAAGGTGGCGCTCTGGCCGCCGACACCGCCGTCGGTCAGCTGGATCTGGCCGGTATTGGTGAAGGCGTGGGTGATATTCAGCCGCGCCGCCCCGGTGATGCCGTTGACCTCGATGACGCCTTGTTCGCTGCCAGCGCCCAGCGGTGCCAGCTCGATGGCGGTCGAGATGGTGCTGTCGCCCTTGACGGTCAGCTTGCCCGTTCCGCTCAGGGCCAAGGTGCCGCTGCCGGCCAGGGTGCCGCCGCTCATGACGTTGGCGCCGCCGTTTGAATTCACTTCCAAGCGACGGTTCAAGGTGGCGGTCTCGCCGGCCACCATGTTCATCTGCAGGACGCCATCGATTGTGGTGGTGCCGGTGCCGGCCATGGTGCCGCCGACGAAAGCCAAGGTGCCGTCGACATTCAGGTTGCCGGTTCCGGTCAGGGTGCCGGTATCGTCGATCGCCAGGCCCGAGATGCCGCTGACCATGCCCTGGCCGTTCAAGGTCAGGGTGCCGCCGGTGACGGACAGGGTGCCGCCGACGCGCAGACCATCGATCGTCAGGCTTTCGCCGTTGCCCAGGGTCGCCCCGGCCAGGCCGACGATGGCGGTCTGCGTCGCGGTGGGCAGGATGTCGCCGGTCCAGTTGGCGGCGGTGGCGATCGAGCCGGCATTGTCCATCGTCACGCCATTCACCAGATTCATGGTGACGGTGACGCTGGTGGCGCCATAACTAAGCGACGCCGTCCAGTCGCTGCCCAAATCGTGGGTCACGCCACTGAAGGTGCCGACCTTGCTGCCATAGGTCATGATGGTGATCTGCTCGCCGGCGAACGGCACGTAGTCCCTGAAATCCAGGACCACCTGGCCGGCCAGATTGGCCACGCCCGACACATGCAGTTCGTCGTTGGTGGCGATGTTCGCCGCATAGCCGTAGACGTCGGAATGCAGGATCGAGCCCGAGGTCAATGTCACCCCGCCGGTCACCGACATGATCCACGAAGCGTCGATTCCCGCGACTCCGGCGTCGATGGTGCCGCTGCTGGTCAAGCTGGCGCCGTTGGTCAGGACGATGGTGCCGCCGCCGGTCAGCGTGCCGGTATTGGTCAGGCTGGTGTTGTTCAGCGTCAGGGTGCTTTGGCCGACCGACAAGGTGCCGGCATTGGCGAAGGTGCCGTTGTTCACCTTCAGCCAGTTCTCCAGATTGAACTGGCCCTGGTTGGTGATGGTGCCGCCGGTGATGAAGTTGCCGTCATCAGTGCCGGAGATCAGCACGGTGCCGCTGGCGGCATTGGTGAACTGGGCGCCGCCGGTAAAGGTCAGGCCGGTGTCGAAGGCATCCCCAAACTCGTCGATCAGGATCAGATCGCCATGATTGATCAGATCGACCGCGGTGCCGCTGAAGGTGACGTTGGTGGCGTGGCCGCTGATCCCCCGGACGGTCAGGTCGCCGGTAGTGGCGTTGACCAGGTCGGTCTGGAAGGTGTCGTCGGCGGTGTCCAGGTACAACGTCCCGGCATTGGTGAAGGACTGGCCGATCACGGTGACGGTGCCATCCATCCACAACCTGTCGCCGGTGGCGTTGTGGGTATAGCCCGAGCCCAGGATCTCGACGGTCTGGGTGCCGATCAGGTCGGTGACACCCGAGCCGGCCCAGGTCACACCGGTTCCCGACAGATAGACGGTACCGGTGCCGGCGGCCGCGCCGATGGTCAAGGTCTTGTCCAAGGCGACGTCGATGGTGCCGCTGGCCACGGCGAAGCTTGTGCCCGAATTGTCGATGGTCAGATCGTAATCGACGTCGATGGTGCCGCCGGCATTGGTGACGATGCCGGCGATCTTGCGGATGCCGGTGACACCGGTCGCCGCGGCCGAATGGATGATGCCGCCGGTGAGGTTGGTCAGGGTGGACGAGTTGCCCATGGTCAAAGTGGCCGAGCCCGTCGCGGCCGCCACGGCCGAGAACTCGATGGTGCCCGAATTGGCCAGACCGCCATTGAAGGTCGGCCCCACCGCACCGGCCACCTGCTGGCGCAGATCGATCAGACCGGTCGAGGCGTTGACCACCGCCGCGTTGAAGACGTCGTTGGCGTCGGTGAAGCGCAGGACGTCCTGGTTGGTGAAGGTGCCGCCATTGACGGTGACGTTGCCGCTCATGGTCAAGGTGGCGGTGTTGGCCGCCTTCAGGGTGAAGCCGTTGGTGGCGTCAACCGCAACGGTCTGGGTTCCCGCCAAATCGATGGTGCCGGTGCCGGTCAGGTTCAGGTTGGCGCCGTTCAAGGTGATGGTGCCACCCGCCCCGCCGCTGATGGCCAGGGTGGCGCCCGCACCGACGTCGATGGTGCCGCTGGTGAGCGCGGCGACCGCCTGGTCATTGCTGATCTGCAGCTTCGAGTTGGCCGCGACCGACAGCGTGCCGCCAGCATTGGTGAAATTGCCGCCGATGATGTTGGCATCATTGGTCGAGGCGGTGCTGGAACTGATGGTGCCGCCGCTGGCATTGGTCAGCACCGCCCCCATGGTGAACGTCATCGAGGCATAGCGGCCGACGGTGGCGCCCGAAATCTCGATATTGCCCTGGTTGGTCAGGTTGGCCTTGACCGTCATCTGCGGGTTGGAGCCCCCGGACAGCTGGCGCACCCGGATGGTGCCGGTATTGGTGGTGGCCAAGCCCAGCGTGCCGTACGAGACATCGCTGACCTGAAGCGTGCCGGCATTGGTCAAGGTCCCGAGGCCGGTCAGTTCGCCCGTCGCCAGGTTGATGGTGCCGCCCGCCGCCACCGAGGCGCCGTGGGCCACCGTCACCTTGCCCATATCCAGATTCAGGGTGCCGGTGCTGGCGATTGCGACGGAATCGGCGCGCCCATCGACCGCCGACGGCACGATGACGGTGCCGGCCACCGAGACGACGCTGTCGCTGTCGGCGTAATCCTGGCCCATCATGTACCACGAGGTGGTGGTGCCCGCCGGGATGGTGATGGAAGCCGGGCCGTTATCCGCGGTGACGGTGATGCTGATGGTCTTGGTTGAAAGCGTCGCCCCGGCATTGGCGGTCTCGCGCGCGCCAAGGGTGAAGCTGTCGGTGCCGTACCAGTCGGCGTCGGGGGTGTAGGTCAGCGTGCCGTCGGCGGCCAGGGTCACCGTGCCGTGCGCCGCCTGGCTGACGATGGAATAGGTCAGTGCGTCGCCATTGTCGTCCTTGGCGAAGGCGCGGCCGTGGAAGGCGGTGTCTTCCTTGATGGAAATGGATTCGTCGTACAAGGCCGGCTTGGCGCTGATCATCGCGGCACCGCCAGCGATGGTGCCGGCCAATCCGCCCGCCACCATGTTGGGGGCCGAGGTCCCCGAGATGTCGTCCAGCAGCCAGTTGGCCACCAATCCCGGTTCGTCGTTGCCGACGCGGCTGTTGATGCCAGAGATGATCTCGGCATTGCTGCGGGCGACGTCCCAGATGCGCACGTCGCCGATGGCGCCGACGAAGCCGCCGCCGATGGTGACGGTGTCGGTAGCCGGATCGGGCGCCGCCGGTGCGGTGGTGACGTTGTTGTAAGTCCCCACCAGCGTCGCCTGAACGCCATCGACATACAGCTTGAAGGTGCCGTTCTCGCGCACCAGGGCGAAGTGATGCCAGGCGCCGGGGTCCAGCGTCACGCCGGTCGCCTCGAGCGTGGCCAGGCCACCCACGGACACCACCGGATGGACGGCGGCCAGCGCCGCCGTGCTCTGGACCAGGATGCCGGCGCCGCGCAACGAACCATTGCCGTTATAGACGATGGTGCCGCCGTTGGCGACGGCCGAGGAATCGTAGCGGCTCCATGCTTCCATGGTGAAGTTGTCGGTCTTGACGCTGGCCGGGTCATCGACGGTGATGCTTTGACTGATCGAGGTCAGACCCAGGGCGCGGCCGGTATGGTTGATCCAGGTCGGATCGGCCCCGTCGGTGGCGCCGGACGCGCCCAGCATCAGCGACGGACCGCCGGAATTGATCGCGTTGATGGTCCCGTCGCCAAGGGTGTCGAAGGTCCACGACCCCACCAGATGATCGACGTCCTCGGGCTCCTTCAGGCGCCAGCTGTCGCTGATCTCCCAGCCGGTGCGGGTGTCGTTCCACAGCCGGACATTGTCGATCTCGCCCAGGAAATTGTTGGACCCGTCGCTCTTGCCGACCACGAAGCCCAGGGCCGTATTGGACAGGCTGACATTGGTGCCGGAGGTGCTGCCCCAGCGCGAGCCGTTGACGAACAAGGTCAGGCTGCCTTGGTCGTAATTGACCGCGACATGGGTCCAGGTCCCGGCAGTGGCGGTATAGCCGGTCGAATAAAGTCCCGAGCCGCCGGCATTGTTGGTATAGGCGATCACCAACTGTCCGGCACTATCGAGATAGGCCTTGAAGGCGGTCGGCGTACCGGCGCTATCGGCCAAGCCCCACAGGTCGCGCTGGGCGCCCAGCGACTGCACGGCGAAGTCCAGTTCCACCGCGAAACGGTTGGTGATGGTGCCGGCGGTCAGGTTGGTCTGGGCATAATCGCCGCCATCGAACTTCAGCGCGGCGCCCGTCGCCGACACGCCCTGCAGCCAGGTGCTGTCTTCGACGTTGACGGCGATGGTCTGGGTCTTGGTGACGCCGTCCTTGGTGACCGAGGCAGTGAAGCTGTCGGCGCCGGCATAACCGGCTGCGGGCGTGTAGACATAGCTGCCGTCGGCATTGACGGTGACGGTGCCGTGCGCGGTGGCGACGTTGGAAAGGGTTTGCCAGGTCACCCCGGTCTCGCCCGCGGCCCACAACTGGCCGGCGGTCGGCTGGCCTTCCTGCGCCCAGATCTCCAGGCTGCCGATGTCGGGGGCCTGCTGGGTGGTATAGCTGGCGGTGCCGGTCAGGGTGCCGTCGTAATTGCCGGCGGCATAATCATTGGCGGTGCCGTCCAGGCGCCAATAAGCGGTCAGGTTGCTTTCGGTGCCTTCCAGCGGGCCGCTCATCGCCGACTTGATCTGGCCGGTGGACAAGGCGGTGTTCCACACCCGCACCTCGCCGATGGCGCCCAGGAAAGTCTGCTCGGCCAGGGCCAGCGTGTTGGTGCCGCCGATGGTGGTCGCCCCGGTCGGGGTCACCGGTACGGCTGTGGTGGTGCCGGTCAGGGCCACCGACACGCCATCGACATACAGCGACCAGGTGGTGGCGTTGCGCACGATGGCGTAATGGTGCCACTCGCCGGTGTTGATGGTGGTGGTGCTGGCGACCAGATTGGCGCTGCCGCTGGCGAACACCGCCGGATGGCCCTGGTAAAGGGTCAGGCCGTAGCCGTTGGCCGAATTGGGATCGCCATTGTAGAAGACGATCTGCGACGCCGACGGGTTGGCGGTATCCAGACGCGCCCAGGCTTCCATGGTCACCGTGCTGGTGGCGCTGGTGACCAGGGTCCCGGCCGAGACAAAGGAGCCGGTCGCGCTGAAATCCAGCGCCCTGTCGGGCGGGTTGATCACCACCGGCGCGGTCGTGCCGGTGCCCAGGTTCAGGTCGTTGTCGGCGCCGGCATGATCGGCGATTGCGGTGCCGTTATAGGAATCGAAGGTGTAGTTGACCAGCAACGATCCGTCGTGGTCATAGACCGTCTTGTCGAAATTCGCCGCGATCTCCTCGGCCGAGCGGACATCCGACCAGATGCGGACATTGTCGAGCTGACCGTTGAAATTGTTGGTGCCGTCGGGGAAGACGGCGCGCCCGATCTCCATCGGACCGGTGCCGATGAAATCTCCGGTGGCTTTGTCTCGCGCCACCTCGACGCCGTTGCGATAGAGGATGCGGGTATTGGTGGCGGCATCGTAGGTGCCGGCCCAATGCACCCACTCGCCCACGCCGGTTCCCGGAGCGGTATAGGTCAGGTCGTCATAGGCGAAGCCGAACTTGAACTGATTGCTGCCGATATAGCCGACATGCAGCAATCCGTCGGTGGGTACCGTTCCGGTCGACTGCCCCCCGACGCTCAACGCCAGGTCGGCGTCGGTCGAAGACGAACGGTTGGCCCAGAATTCCCAGCTGAACGACTGGCTGGCAAGATTGACGGTGCCGCCGACGGTGCCGTAATCGTCGCTGCCGTCCAGCTTCAACTGGCCGCCGGCATCGCCAACGCCGGCGATGGCCAGCTGGCTTTCGCCCTTGACGGTGATGGTCTTGCTGGTGACGGTCTGGCCGTCGGTGGCCTGCACGGTGAAGCTGTCGTCGCCGGCATAGCCGGCTGTCGGCTTGTATACGAAGGAACCATCGGCCAGCACGCTGACGGTGCCATGTGCGGTGGCGGTATTGGTCTGGGCGATCCAGGTCAGGCTGTCGCCGGCCATCGGGTCCCAGCCCAGCAGGTTGCCGCTGACGACGCCGTTGGTCTGGACGTGGATGATGTCATCGACGATATCGGGCAGCACCGTGACCGCGACCGGATCGCCGCCGATGGTCCCATCGGCAATCCCCTTAAGGTCGGGGGCGACGCCGCCTGCCACGTTGTCCAGGCGCCAGTTGCTGATCAGCCCGGTCTCGGTGCCGGCCAGCCGCTCGTTCATCGCGCCCTGGATGTCGGACTGGCTGCGCGCACTGTTCCACAGACGCAGGTCGGCCACATCGCCGGCAAAGGCCTGCGACGAGTCCGACGCTGGCGACAGGTTGCCCACGGTCATGCCGGTATTGGCCACCGGGACCGTCGCCACCGAGCCCACCAACACACCATCAAGATACAAAGTGGCGGTACCGGGCCCATAGCTCAGGGCGGCATGGTGCCACATGCCGTCGGCGACCGTATTGGTACTGGTGATCATCGGCCAGCCGCTGCCGTTATAGGTTTCCGCCCGCAGCGTGCCGTCCGACTGCACCAGCAGCGAGAAAGGCTGGCTGTGGATGATGCGGCTGACCGAGTTCGAAGTGTCGGTGGTCTTGAACCACGTCTCCACCGTCCAGGCCGAGGTATGATAGGCAGCGTTGTCGGCGATCGCGATGCTGTCGTTGATTCCGTCCAACCGAACCGCCTCGACCGGCGGCGCGACGATGTCCGGCGCCGTCGAGCCGCTGGCGGTCAGCGCGATCGAGCTGCCGGCGGAATCGGCCAGCGGATTGGCGCCGTCGAAGGTCCAGTTGGCCAGAAGGCCCGGCTCGTTCTCGGACAGCGTGGTCTGGAAATTATCGGCGATCTGACCGGCCGAGCGCACGCCCGACCAGATGCGGACGTCATCGACGCTGCCACTGAATTGGTTGCCGGCCCACGAGGTCTTGCCGATCAGCAGGGCGCCGGTGCCGGTATAATCGGCCGAGGCGGTGTCGCGCATCACCTCGACGCCGTTCTTGTAAAGAATACGGGTGTTGGTGGTGGCATCGTACGACCCGGCCCAATGCACCCATTCGCCGACACTGTCACCTTGCGGGTCGGTGTAGGTCAAATCGACGCTATAGAACGAATAGCTGAAAACGCTGCCCGAACTATAACCGACCTGCAGGCCGGTCCCCGCCCCAGCCGTCCCCTGCCCCAGGACGAAGTCGTTGGTGCTTGCCGAGGCGCGGTTGGCCCAGAATTCCCAGGTGAACGACTTGCCCGACAGGTCAACGACGCCGGCCGCGGTGGCGGCGTAATCATCGATTCCGTCGAACTGGGCGAAGCTGCCGGCGACGTTGGCGCCGTCGATCTCGGTGGTGTCGGCGACGGTGACGCTGAAGGCTTGGCTGGTGGTGGCGGTGCCGTCCGACACCTGAATGGTGAAGGCATCGGCGCCGACATAGCCGAACTTCGGCAGATAGACGAAGGACCCGTCGGCGTTCACCGTCAGAGTGCCGTGGGCGGGCGCCCCGGTCACGCTGTAGCTTGCCGGTTGGGTGGCATCGGCGTCGGTCACCGAGACCGCGCCGAACAGCGGCACGTCCTCGTCGGTGGTCAGCACCGTCGCGGCCGGCGGGGCATAGCTGCCCTCGGTCATATCGACGTGGTTGACCAGATCCGACCCGCTGTTCAGCGGCCAATAGCCGACCAGATGGTCCTCGTCGCCAGCCAGGCGAGTGGTGCGATCGGCGGCGATGTCGGCCTGCACGCGCACCTTGTCCCACACCCGGACGTCGGCCATTTCCACGGCGGCGAAGGTGGTGCCGGCATTGTTGACGCCCATTTGCAGCGCACCGACCACGCCCGAGAAATTGGCCCCGGCCGAGATGGTGGCATTGCCGGTGGCGACACCATCGACATAGACCGTCACCGTGCGGGCGGTGGCGTCATAGGTATAGGCGACATGGTGCCAGTTGCCGTCATTGACCGAGGCCGTGCTGGCCAGTTCGGTGTAATGCGCGGCGTCCAGATAAAGCCCGACCATCGGCTTGCCGGCACTGTTTAGCACCAGTTGCATCGAATTGAGCGGATCGGAGGCGGCGTCGGGCATGCTGACCAGGCCGGCCCAGCCCTCGGAATAACCAGGCGCGGTGCGCACCCAGGTCTCGACCGTGTGCGAGCCAAGCTTGATGACTTCGGTGCTGCGGATGACGTCGTCGGTGCCGTCGAACTTGGCGACATTGGTGGCCCCTTCCAGGGCCAAAGTCCCGGTCGGCGCGCCAAAAGTGGTGCCGCCCTGGGCGGTCATGTCGCCGGCGATGGTGCCGGGCACGACATTGTCGGACACCTGGCTGCCGAAACCTTCGTTCAGCGGCAGATAGGTCTGAAGCCCGGTCTCGGTGCCGGTCAGGCGGGTGTTCATGCCGCCGCTGACCTCGCCCGCCGTGCGCACCGTATTCCACAGCCGCACATCGGCGATCTGGCCGGTGAAGGCATCGACGCCGTCGCTGCCCACGCCCACCACCACCGGGCCGTCGAACCGCGAGCCGGACCACATGTTCGATGTGCCGCCATTGCTGGCGGTTCCGGCCTGCAGTGTTCCGTCGGTGTAAATCGAAAGGGTCTGGCTGCTGACATCGAAGCTGAAGGCGACATGGTGCCAGTTGCCGTTGTCCAGGCCCGTCTGGGTCGTGACCAACGACTTCCACGAGCCCATCTGATCGACCACGGTGGCCTTGATGCTGCCGTCGGCCAACAGGCGCACATCGACCTTGCTGCCACCGCCAACATCGTACAAGCCGACGATGCCCTGATCGACCGCGCTGGCCGGGGCGCGGAACCACGCCTCGAAGGTGTGCGAGCCGACCAGCATGGTCTTGTCGGTGATCACCCGCTGGTCGCCGGCGAACGACAAAACCTTGGCGGAATCGACAAGGGTCAGGCCGGTACCGGTGGGTGCGCCCCAGGTCGGGCCGCCCAGCAGATAGCCGCTATAGCCGTCATGCAAGCCCGAGACGCCGGTATCGAGGGTGCTGCCCACCGCCTCGTCCATGGTCCAATAGCGCAGCAGGCCGGGCTCGGCCCCGCTCATGCGGATGTCCTTCTGGACATTGATGGTGGCCGCGCTCAGGGCCTCGTTCCAGATGCGCAGATCGCTCATCTGGCCGGTCAGATAGTTCGCGGCACCGCTCGGGCCGAACTGGGCGCCGGCGCTCCACACCATCTGGGTGTCGTCCAACAGGTCGTTGACCACGGTCGCGCTGCCGGCCGAGACGCCGTTCAGGTAAAGGGTCTTGGTCTGGACATCGGGCGAGGAATCGTATGCCGCCGCCACATGCACCCACTGGCCGGCGGTGACCGCCGAACCGGCCGTCACCGTCTGCGTGGCCCCGGTGGCGTCCATGGTGGTGAACGAGATGATGCCCGAGGCGTTGACGGTCAGGTCGAAGGCGCCCGACCGCGACAGCAAGGTCTGGGTGCCGGTCAGCGAGCCGACCTTGACCCAGAACTCGACGGTCGCGGTACTGCCGATGCCCGCGATGTCGCCGAAGGCGATGCGGTCATTGCCGTCGAAGGTGGCGACAGTGGTGGCGCCCACGATCCCCAGCCCGGTCCCGGTGGCCGCCGCCAGGGTGGCGCCGTCCAGCACGGCCATGCCGACAAGGTTGGTGCCTTCGCCGTCCGCCAGCGGCCAATAGCCGATCAGGTCCGGCGTGGCCGGCGTCGGCGCATAGGTCATGACGTCAATCACGTCATTGGCACTCATGCCCTTGTGCCAGATGCGGGTCTCGGCCAGCTCGCCATGGAAATTCTGGGTGCCCACCGCGCTCGCGCCGATCAGCACCGTCCCGTCCGAGGGGGTCATGCTGCCGGTCGTGTTGGTCACGCTGACTTCGCTGCCATTGATGTACAGATGAACGGTGCCGCCCACCCGTGTCGCCACCACATGCTGCCAATCGCCGGCCTGGGGCTGGACGGTCGATACCGAGGTGGCATGGCCGCCGCACAGAACATTGTACTTCCCGGTCGAGTCCAGGAAGACACCGAACCCGTTGCCGTCTGAATTGCCATTGAACACGATGACTTGCGAATCAGCGGTGATCGTGCCGTCCCACTTGACCCAGCTTTCGACGGAAACGTCGCCGGTATAGGGCTCGCCCGATACCTGGGTGACCAAGCCGTTCCTACCGGAGAAATCGGTGCCGACGACCGGCGGACGGAACAGGATCGGCTGGCTGGTCCCGGACCCCAGGCTCAACGGCGCGTCGTTGCCGGCGCGGTCGGGAATGGTGGTGGCGCCGGAATCCAGATTGTCGAAGCCCCAATTGATCACCAGGCCGCTTTCATTGCCGACCAGGGTCTTTTCCGCGTTCTGGGCGATCTGGGTCGCGCTGCGCGCGGTCGTCCACAGGCGGATGTCGTCGATCTGGCCGTCGAACGGATTGGTGACCGTCGAGCCGCCGGCATTCATCGTCGCGCCGACCATCAGCGGGCGGGAATTGTCGAGATTGACACCGTAGCCCGAGGTCTGATCGACCTGCTGACCATCGACATAAAGGGTGAAGCTGTCGCCCGAGCGGGTCACCGCCACATGGGCCCATTGATCGACGTTCAAGGTCTGCGAGGTCAGCGAGCCCGCCGTCAGGCCCGGGGCCTGGAAGTCGAGATGGCCGGCATCCAGGCGCAGCGAGAAGCCCGAGCTGTCGCCCTGGAACGATTTGCCGACAATGACCTGGGTGCTGCCCAGGGTGTCGGGGCGAATCCACGCTTCGATGGTGAAGTCGCCGGTGCCGGTGTCGAACACGTCGCCGGCGCTGGCGTAATCGTTGATTCCGTCGAACAGCAGGCTGGTGTTGCGGGTGATGGCGCCGGCGATCACCGGGGCGTCGTTGACGCCGGTCACGGTGACCGAGGCGACGCCCGTGCCGGTCTCGCCCTGCGCATCGATCACCGAATAGGTGAACTCGACGTTCCGAGTCTCGCCAGCCGCCATGGATTGCAAGGAAGCGTTGGGCGTGAACACCACATGGCCGTTGCCGTCCAGTGCCACCGTGCCGAGCCCTGCGTCCTTCGGCAGCATCGACACGCTGGTCATGGTCAGACCGCCGGCATCGGCGACATCGTTGGCCAGCAAGGTCGATACGTTGATCGACAGAGGCGCATCCTCGGTCGTCGTGCCGGCCGCATCCACCGTGCCGGTCTGGATCGAAAGATCGTTCAGCGACAGGGTATGGTCGGTACCGTTGGTCTGCTCGCGGTTGCTCAGCACCACGTAGCTGGTGGCCGGCGCGTAGGTGCTGGTCGCCGTCAACTCCGCCGTATTGGACGGATTGGTGGTATCGACCACCGTGAAGCTGATGTTGGTGCCGTCGTCGGTGACCCGGAAGCGATAGGTGCTGCCGACATTCCAGGCGAGCGCGCCGTCACCGGTGACAGCCGACAGGGTGCCGCCACCCAGATTCTGGATTGTCGCCCCGCCATTGTACCATGCCACCAGCGCGATACCGTCGGACGGCGCGCCGCTATTGCCGGAATTCGATACCCCGCCGGTCCGCAGAGCAATCATCAGTCCGTCGTCGGTGCTGGCGACGAAGCTGCCCTCGATCACCAGCGGGTTGGTGGGCGTTCCGGCGAGTTGGCCGGCCGAGCGCAGAAGCTCGCGGTTGGTGATTTGCAGCGAGCCGCCGGATTCGACGATCGTGTCTTCGACACCGGTCGGGTTGGTGACGGGGGCAAGGGCCCCCTCGACCACCGTCCACTGGCTGCCGATCACCCCGTCATTGAAGCTGTCCGAGATCGACGCGACACCATTGATGACCGGCCTGTCGGTGACCGGCGTCACGGTGATGCTGGCGGTCTGAGCGGTGGCGCTAAACGCGGTGGTGCCGCCGCTGGCGGTGATGTTGACCACCTGGCCGCCACTGCCGGTGGTGCCGTCCCACGCCCGCCAGGTAAAGCTGGCGGTGCCGTTATAGTCGGCGTTCGGCACAAAGCGCACCATCGACGACTGAGTCAGGATCAGCGCCGATGCGTCGCTGCGGCTCCCCATCGCCGACCAGTTGGTGCCGCCATCGGTGCTGTACTGCCAGGCGCCGTGGCTGTTGTCGGTGCCGGTCACCGCGATGCCCAGCGAACCGGGCGCCAGCTCGGCATCGGTGGCGTGACCGGTCAGGAAGGTGCTGATGCCGTGGCCGGTCGGCGCAGCGTCTTCCACCATTGCCGGCAGGGTGGTGGCGCTGGTGACCACCGGGGCGTCATTCACCCCCGCCACCGAGATGGTGAAGGTCTTGTCGACCCACTGGCCGGCATGGTCGGTGGCGCGGATGGTGAACGTGTCGGACGAATTGGCGGTGTTTGGCCAGTTCGCGGCCGGCCGGAAGGTCCAGTCACCGCTTTGCGACAGCAAAACCGTACCGTTGGTCGGCGCGGTGGAAACCGTCAGGGTCAGGGTCTCGCCATCGGGATCGGTCGCGGTCACGTGGCCACTGACCGAGGAATCCTCGAAGACCATGCGCGACAATCCGTCGGCCACCATGCCGGCGGCACTCTGCCAGGTCGGATCGGCCCCCGAGGTGCCGAAGACCAGGGGATGCGCGCCCGAGGTCTGGTCGGCGGCCTGGGTGCCCGAACCGTCGTCCATCCGCCAATAACCGGCCAGGCCCGAGCTGGCGCCCGAGATCTGGTTGTCCATGTCGGTCTGGATCTGGGCCTGGCTGCGCGCCACGTTCCACACCCGCAATTCGTCGACGGTGCCGGAGAACGAGGTCAGCGAGCCGTTGTTGATCGCCGTGCCGATGCCGGTCGAGCCGGTCGGCAGAACCGGAGCCGTCGCGGTATTGCCGGTCAGGCCGGTGGCCACGCCATCGAGATACAGCACCCAATTGGTGCCGTTATAGGTGGCGGCGACATGCTGCCAGCCGGTGGCGCTG
Source organism: Magnetospirillum sp. LM-5 (assembly GCF_902729445.1). NCBI lineage: Bacteria > Pseudomonadati > Pseudomonadota > Alphaproteobacteria > Rhodospirillales > Rhodospirillaceae > Magnetospirillum > Magnetospirillum sp. LM-5. The sequence continues at coordinate 22,091 of NZ_CACVCE010000072.1, forward strand.
GGGAATGCCGTCGATTCCAGCAGCGTCCCGCCGACCATGATACCGATATGGCCGTTATTGGGAGCGATCACCAGGCCATAGCCGTCGCTGCCGAAGGTGCCGTTATAGGCGATGACCTGGGTCGCGGCCTGGGTCGCGCCCTTGATCAAGGCCTCGATGGTGACGTTGGTCGTGGCGGTCGTGACCGGTGCCGCGGTCGCCGCGTACTTCGCCGGCCCGAGATTCAGCGCCGCCGCGCCGCCGGGCGCCTCGACACTCATGGTCGGCAAATCGTTGGTCGGCGTCACCTTGACGGCGATGGTCCGCGTCGCCACCGCACCCGAACTGTCGGTGGCGGTGATGGTGAAGCTGTCGGTGCCGTTGTAATTGTTCGCCGGCCAATAGGACCAGGTGCCGTTGGCCGACATCGTCACGCTGCCGTGCCCGGCCGGGCTGTTGATGGCGAAGGTCACCGAGCCGGCCACCGCGTCGGCATCGACCCATTGCAGGGCCGAACCGCTGAGCAGCGTGTCTTCCGAACCCACGGCGTAGGTGGCCTGATAGACGTCGCCATAAATCTGCAGAGTGTTGGCGTTGGCGCTGGAATCGGCGACCGTCGGACCCGTCAGGCTGCTGAGAGTGTAATTGGCCACCAAGCCGGTGGTGGATGACAGCGGGCCGTCCAGTCCGTCGACGATCTGGCTCTGGGTGCGCGCCGTGCTCCACACCCGCACTTCGTCGATCGAGCCCTTCAGTTCGGCATTGTTGACGAAGCCGCCGCCGGCGAAGGTCTGATTCTGGCCGATGACCAGCGCGCCGCCCGAACCGATCGAGCCGCCGGTATTGACGCCCGTGGCCGAGCCAGCCTGCACGCCATCCTTGAACAGCACCACCTGGCCGTCGCTGGCCCGCCAGGTCAGCGCCAGATGATGCCATTCATTGGCGGCCACCGACACGGCGGGGGTCAAGGTCACCTGGGCGCCATCGACCATCGCCACCACCTGGTTGGCGTTGTTGATGGCCAGCACCAGCTTGCCGCCGTCGGGGGCGACATAGGACAACAGGGTCGAGGACTGACCGGCGGTCATACCGCCCAAAGACTTGGTCCACGCCTCGACGGTGATCTCGGTTCCGGCCCCCAGGCCGGACAACGAGTCGGTTTTCAGATAGCTGCCATCGGGGCCGAACGTCGCCGCCAACCCCTCGGGCGCCAGCACCACCGGCGCCAACGGCGGCGGCGGCTCGACCAGGCCGGTCAGGGTCGACAAGGCCGGGGCCGCGGTCACGCCGGCCAGCTTGATCAGCGTGCCGTCGAAATTGGTGCCGGTGCCGGCCCCCTTGACGACGATCCAGCCGTCGGTGCCGTTGGTGAAGAACACCGCGCGGTTGGTCCAGTTGGCATTGGCGGTGACAAGGGCGGCGGTGGTGGCGACATCGGTGGTCCAGGTCACAACGGTCGCCGGGTCATAGGAAATGCCGGCGATGCCGGTGAAGGCGATGGTGTCCGCACCGGTGCCGAAGCCGATGATGGTGTCGGTGGCGGCCTGGGTCGATTGGGTGTTCGAGGTAAAGCGATAGATATCGGCGCCGGCGCCGCCGGTCAGCGTGTCGGTGCCGCCGCCGCCGGTCAGGGTGTCGGCACCGGTACCGCCGATGACGGTCAGCCCGGCAGTCGTTTCCGCCGAGCCATCGACCACCAGCGAGGTGGCATAGGTCGCGTCGATGGTCAGGCCGGCGGCGTTGTTGCTGTCGTTCAGCGTCAGGGAATAGGCGTATAGCGACAGCAGGTTCAAATTCTCGAAGCCGGCAAGCCCGGTCAGTTCGCTGGAATCGAGGGTCCGGGCTACCGAGGCGGCGATGGCCAGCGTATCGATGCCCATGCCGCCATCGAAGGCCCTGGCGGCGGCATTGGTGTCGAGGATCGAGCCATCGACATAGACAATATCGTTGCCGCTGCTGCCGGTCAGCCCCTCGACGTTATCAAGCTGAAGGGTCGTGCCGCCAGTGGTCATCACCACGGCGTCAGTGCCGGCGCCGCCATCCACGAAGGCGATGCCCGATCCGACGTTCAGCGTGTCGTTGGCCGCCGTGCCGTTCAGCGCCAGCGCCTGGCCCAGCACCGCCTGGCCCTGGGCGTCGAAACGCTGCCCATAGACGCCATAGGCCGAACCGTCCTGGCCGTAGCTGGCCCACGCCACCGTGAAGCCGCCATCGGGCAGCGCCGCCACCGACGGAACTGATTGAAAATCGTGGTCAAAGGTGTTGAGACGGAACTCAGCCCCTTGCGCCGTCCCGGCGGAATCGAAGATCCGTCCGTAAACGTCGTAGCTGCCGGTGCCGCCGCCGCCGGCGTTGCGGCCATCCTGCCACGTCACCACGAAACCGCCGCCCGTCAAGGCCGTCACCGAACTGAATGACTGGGTGTAGTTGACAACGGAATGGACGACGAACTCGGCGCCCTGCGCCACCCCCTGGGCGTTGTAGATCCGGCCGAAAACGTCGTTGACGACGCCATCCCACGTCACCACATAGCCGCCGTTCGCCAATCCGGTGACAGACGGATTGGCCTGACTGCCGACAGTGGTGGTGTTGATCAGGAATTCGTCGGCGCCGACGGTGGTGCCGTCGCGGTTGACCGCAACACCCGCCGCGTTGTAGCGCTGGCCGTAGATGCCGGATTGGTCGCCGTCCTGCAGATTGCTCTGCCAGGTCACCAGGAAGCCGCCATCGGCCAGATTCGTCACCGATGGAACGGTTTGGTCGTTGACCGTGGTGGTGTTGACCTTAAATTCGGTCCCCTGGGCGGTTCCGGACGCATTGTAGCGCTGGCCATAGATGCCGAGGCCGGAACCGTCCTGCAGGTTGCTCGCCCAGGTCACCACGAAGCCGCCATCGGCCAGATTCGTCACCGCCGGAACGGTTTGGTCGTTGACCGTGGTGGTGTTGACGCGGAATTCCGCCCCCTGCGTCACGCCCGTCGCGTCGTAGCGTTGGGCATAGACGCCCTGTCCGGCGCCGTCCTGGAGGTAGGACGCCCAGCTGATCAGGAAGCCGCCATCGGCCAACGCCGCGATTGCGGGCATTTGCTGGGCGTTGCCGGTATAGGTGTTGACGCGGAATTCCGCCCCCTGGGGCAGGCCGGCGGCATCGTAGCGCTGGGCGAAGACGCCGTAGCCCGAGCCGTCCTGGAGATCGGTGTACCACGTCACCACGGTCCCGCCACCGGTCAGCGCCACCACCACCGGGCCGAGTTGGCTGCCGACGGTATAGGTGTTGGCCCTGATGTCGGCCGGCGACAGGGTCACGGTGCCATCGGCGAAGGACAGCGCCTCGATGCCGGTCAAGGTATCGGTGCCGTCGGTGCCGGTCACCGTCAGGGTGCCGTTGGCGGCAGAGATGGTATAGGCCGCCTTGTTGCCCGAGAAGGCCGCGACATCGGTGCCGACGCCGCCATTGATGGTGTCGAGACCCATGCCGCCGGTGATGGTGTCGTTGCCGGCCCCGCCGACCAGGGAATCGGCACCCGAACCGCCGGTGACGATGTCGGCGCCAGAGCCGGCGGTGACGGTCAGCGACGAGGTGCGACCCGAGCCATCGACCGTCAGCGCGCCACTGGCGCCCGACGCATCGACTTCACGAAGGCTGGCATTTTGCACGTCGGTCCCCAGCGCAATCGATTGCGCCGAGGCCGAGCCCAGCTTGACGGTCTCGACATTGCCCAGACGCGCGATATCCGCCGCCGACAGCGCGGTCGATCCGGTGACGATCACCGTATCGGTGCCGGCGCCGGCATCGACGCCCTGCCCGGCCGCCAGGGCGGCGCTGGTGGTGGTCAGCAGATCGTTGCCGGTCCCCAGCGTGACGGAATCGATGCCGGCGCCGACCGTCAGGTTATCGTTCCCCGCCGTGCCGAACATCGACAGGTCGATGGCATTGCCGGAAGCATCGAAACGCTGCTCGTAGATTCCGTTGCCGGAACCGTCCTGCAGGTTGCTTTGCCAGGTCACCACGAAGCCGCCGTCGGGCAGGGCCAGCACCGACGGTGCCGACTGGGAATCGGTGGTGGTGGTGTTGACGCGGAACTCGACCCCTTGGGCCACGCCGTTCGCGTCGTAACGCTGGGCATAGATGCCGTGGAACGATCCGTCCTGGCCGTTGCTTTGCCAGGTCACCACGAAACCGCCTTGGGACAGGGCGGTGACCGACGACCAGGCCTGCTCGTCGGCGGTGGTGGTATTGACGCGGAATTCCACTCCCGCGGCCACGCCGGAAGCGTCGTAACGCTGGCCATAGATCCCATAGGACCCGCCATCCTGGCCATTGGAATGCCAGGTCGCCACGAAGCCGCCGCCGACCAGGCCAACCACGGACGGCCCGAACTGCTCGGCCGAGGTGGTGGTGTTGACGCGGAACTCGCCCCCCTGGGCGGTGCCGACGCTGTTGTAACGCTGGCCGTAGACCCCATAGCTCGACCCGTCCTGGTCGGTCGAGGTCCAGGTGACGACGAAGCCGCCGTCGGCCAGCGCCGCCAGTTGCGGCTTTTGCTGATCCAGCGCGGTGTAGGTGCTGACGTGAATCTCGCTGCCCGCGGCCGAGCCGTCGGAAGCGTAGCGCTGGGCGTAGATGCCCGCATTGGCGCCGTCCTGGCCATAGGACTGCCAGCTGACCACGAAGCCGCCACCCTGCAGTCCGATCACCGACGGGTGATACTGGTCGGCGGTGGTATAGGTGTTGACCAGGAACTCGCTGCCCAGCACGCCGCCATTGCCGTCGAAGCGCTGGCCGTAGATGCCGAAGCCCGCACCGTCCTGGTTGGGCGTGCCCCACACGGCGACGAATTCGCCGTTGGACAGACCGGCCACCGCCTGGACGCCCTGGTCGCCGGTGGTGGTGGTGTTGATCCTGAATTCCGCGCCCGCGGCGTTGCCGAAGGAATCGTAGCGCTGACCATAGATGCCGCCGGAATCGCCATCCTGGCCGGCGCTGGTCCAGGTCACCACATAGCCGCCGCCGGTCAATGCCGCCGCCTTCGGCGTCGATTGGCCGCCGGACGTCTCGCTGTTGACCCGGCGTTCGGCCGTGGCCGACACCACGATGTCGCCATCGTCGAAGCGCAGCGTCTCGAAGCCGTTCAGCACGTCCACGCCGTCGGTCCCGCTGACCGTCAGGGTGGTGCCGGTGGCGGTGAAGGCGTAATCGGCCCGGTTGCCGGCGAAGATCGCCAGGTCGGAACCCGCCCCGCCGGTCAGGGTGTCGTTGCCGCCGCCGCCGGTCACGGTGTCGTTGCCGGCGCCGAAATCGATGACATCGACAGTGCTGCCGCCGACATAGGAATCGTTGCCGGCGGTGCCGGTATAGGTGGCCAGCGACAGCACGAACTGATCGGCGACCGCGCCGCCCTGCCCGTCATAGGCGGTGACGTTGATCACCACATTGGACCCGGCCAGTTCGGCCGGCGGCGTGCCGCTGAAGGTCATCGACACCGGGTCGAAGGTCAGCCAGGCCGGCAGGGCCGATCCGTCGCTCTTGGTCGCCGCATAGGTGAAGGTGGTGCCGGCATCGATGTCGGCGAAGGTCCCGACGGTGAAGGTATAGCTGAACGGCGTTCCGACCGGGGCGATCTGGTCCGCGATCGGCGCCGCGATGGTCGGGGAATCGTTGGTGGGGTTGATGGTCATGCTGACCGCGCCGGGGACGGAGCCCCCGTGGCCATCGACCACATTGTAGGTGAACTGAACCGGGCCGGAATAATTGGCCGGCGCGGTGTAGGTGAAGGTGCCGCCGCCGTTGGCGACCACCGAGCCCATGTCGGCGCTCAGGTTAGCGATGGCCAGGCTGTCGCCGTCGATATCGACCACGCCCGCGATCAGCTGGGCCGTGGTCAGCGTGACCGAAATATCCTCGCTCGCCGCCGGCAGCGTCAACGTGTTCCAGGCGATGGAGCCGGGCAGCGTGATATTGTTGGCCTGCGCCGAAGCGTCGAACAGGACCGGACCCGTTCCTTCATTGATCTGCCAGTCGCCGACCAGATTGGTGCCAACCGCGCCGCCGGCCGCCAGGGTGGCGACCTCGGCCGGGCTGAGACCCAGGGCGTAGACCTTCAGGCTGCCCAGCTGGCCGCTGTATTTGTTGTTGCCGCCATCGGTGCCGAACACCGTTTGGGCGGTGGTCTCGGTTGCCCCCAACTGGGTAGCGCCGATCGTCTGCGAGAACACCTCGACGCCGTTGACATAGACCCGGGCGACGGTGTTGTCCTTGACGAAGGCCACCTGCGACCATTCGTTCATGTCGACGACGCCGGCCGACGTGACTTTCCAATCCCAGCCGACGCTTTGCCTGCCGATGGCGAAGGTCAGCGCGCCGTTGGCCTGAACGTCGGTGATCACCTCAAGCTCGCCGTTATAGGCGTGCTGGCGCCACAACGTGCCGATTCCGCCGCCGGCCGGGTTGATGTCCATCACCACCGAGAAGTTCTCGGCGCCCTGGAACTTGGTCACACTATTCGTCGGGATGGTGAACGAATCGTTGCCGTCGAACACCAGCGCGGTCGGGCGATAGGGCGCGTCGTTGGCCGCCGTAACCCCGGTGAACAGGTAATGGCTGTTCGAGAAGGGCGAGGCGCCACCGCTCGACGTGGTGTCGGCGGTGACCTTCGCGCCGTTGGTGCTCCAGCCGCCGGCATAGGAATTGTCGATGGCCCGCACTTCAATGCCGGTGGGCGAGCCGTTGAAATTGGCGTTGGGCAGGAAGCGCAGCAGGCTCGAGCTTTGCAGCACCAGCGCCGCCGCGTTGGTCACCGTGCCGACCGCCACCCAATTGCTGCCGCCGTCAGCCGAATATTGCCATGTGCCTTCGGTGGCGCCGTTGCTGATCACCGCGACGCCGGTCATGGTGGCCCCGGCATCGACGTCGGTCACCAGCGGCGCGAACAGGCTGCCGACCGAGGCGCCGATGGGCGAGACGGTGTCCTCGGCCGTCGGCGCCAGAGTGCCGTCGACGGTCAAAATCGGCGCGTCGTTGGCGGCGGCGACCTGGATATGGACGGTGGCGGTTCCGGTCAGGGCACCGCCGCTGCCGCCAACCCCCATGTCGTTGACGCTGACCGTGACCTGGTCGGCGCCGGCATAATTGGCCGAGCCCTTGTAGCTGAGCGTGGCCAGCGCCGTGTTGAGGGCGGTGCGGGTGCCGCTGACGTTCATGACCGCGGCGTCGACAAAGCTTCCCGACACCAGGCTCAGCCCGGTGGTGGTGCCCAGCGTCACCTTGCCGTGGGCGGCGGTCAGGGTCACCTGCATGGTGTCGCTGGCCAGGCCATCGATGTCCGAGACCGAGATGCCGGAAATCGCCAGCGCCGTGTCTTCTGTCGCCGCCAGCGGCGCCGACGCCGAGCCGGCCGGCCCCAGCAGGGTGCTGACCACGTCGCCGCCATTGGCGCTTGACGGCCAGATCACCGCGATGGAGCCATCGACCAAGCCCACCGGCGTCGCGGTGGTGTTCCAGCTTGTGCCCGTGCCGATGGTCAACTCGGCCGTGCGGGCGGTGTCGTTGGCGTTGAACACCCGCCCCAGAATCGTGGTGACCGAATTGACGCTGGCCTGCCAGGTGACCATGTAACCGCCGTCGGGCAGGGCGGCCAGTCCCGGCGGCTTCTGCTCGCCCGGAAGGGTGGAGTTGGCGATGAACTCGCTGCCCAGCGGCGTCCCGTTGGCGGCGAAATGACGGACCGCGATGTCGACCCAGTTACCGCCGGCGTTGCCGTCGTTGGTCTGCCAGGCGACAACGAAGCTGCCATCGGCCAGGGTGACGGCGCGGGATTCGTTCTGGTTGCTGGCGACGGTGGTGTTGACCCGGAATTCGGCCCCGACCGGCGTGCCGTCGTTGTTGAACAGACGGGCGTCGATATCGTAGCCGCTACCGCCGGATACCGAGTTGTCGGTTTCCCAGGTGACCAGGAAGGTCCCGTTGGCCAAGCCGGTGATCGAGCCGGGCCGCAGAGACTGGAAACCGGTGGTGTTCTGGGCCGCCGGTGTCTCGCCGCCCACCTTGGCGCCGGCAGCGTCGAAGCGCTGGAACACAACGTCGTTGGCGCTGGCGTTGGCTTCCATCCAGGCGACGACGAAGCCGCCGTTGGACAGCGACGCCACCGCCGGAAAGTACTGGCCGCCGGTGGTATTGGTGTTGACGGTGATCTCGGCCCCGACCTTGTTCAGGGCAGCATCGTAAACCTGGGCGAAAACATCGTTCTCGTTGTCCCAGATGACGACGAAGCCGCCGCCGGTCAGGGTCTCGATGTCGGCGCGCACCTGCTGGGCGCCGGAGGGGAGATTGACGCCGATCTCCTGGGTCCCCAACGCCACGCCGCTGGAACTGAACTGGCGCAGCAAGATGGCCAGGTTGCCATCGCTATCGACCGTGCTTTCCCCATGGTACGCCACAACATACGAGCCGTCGGCCAGCCGCGTCGCCACCGGCATGGTCTGCGCGCCGGTATTGGCCAGATGCACCGTCACCGGCGCGCCGGCCACCAGGGAACCGGTGCTGACCGTGACGGTGGGGGCGTCGTTGGTGGGAACCATCGTCACGGTCGAGGTGACGGCGGCACTGGTGGCCGTGCCGTCGGTGACGGTGGCCGAGATGGTGCGCGAACCAGCGGCCAAGGTGTCGGACGGATTCGAGAAGGTGATCGAGCCCAGCGCGCTCTGATAGGCAGCCTTGCTCGCCGTACCCGTCAGCGTCAGAACGCCGGTGGCGGCGTTGTAGCTGCCGGTGATGCCGCTCTGGTTGGTGAAGGACAGCAGGTCGCCGGCGACGAACCCGCCCACCGTCACCGTCGCCCCGGTCATGTCGGTGCTGTCGATGTCGGTCAGGGCCAGGGTGGAGAACAGAGTGGCCGCGCCAGCCCCCTCGGCGAAGCTGGCGGTATTGGTGGTCAGCGTCAGGGTCGGCGCGTCGTTGACCGGTGTCACCGTCACCGTGGCGGTGGCGGTGGTGGCGCTGAAGGCGGTGGTGGCGCCATTGGCCGTGGTATCGACCTTGAGGCCGTGCGCCCCACTGGTCTGGTCCCACGCCCGCCAGGTGAAGGTGGCGGCGCCGCTGGTATTGGCGGTGGGGGTGAAGCGGATCTTGTCGGTGTCGGCCAGCAGCAGCGAAGAATTCGGTGCGATCAGGGCGAAATCAAGCCAGTTGGTGCCGTTGTCCAGACTGTACTGCCAGGTGCCGTTGGCAGCCGGCGCATCGGTGATGGCGATGCCCTTCAAGGCGCCGCCACCATCGGGGTCGGCGGTGCCGGCGGTCAGCACCGACACCAAGCTGCCCGAGCTGCCAATGCTGTCCTCGGCGATGGTGGCCAGGGTCACCGGCGCCGGGGCGAACTTGAAGTGACGATCCGAGATATTGATGTCGCTGGCGGGCTGGCTGCCCCACACCACGGCGTAATCGCCGTTCGACAGCGGGCCGATGATGGCGTTGCCGCCGGTCTCGTCGTTCAGCGTGGTGCCCAGGACGTATTCGTCGGTTCGCGCCGTGCCGTCGGCGTTGAAGGCGCGCGCGATGTATTGCCGGGTACCGTTGTCGGAATACCAGCTCATCACATAGCCGCCATCGGGCGTCGCGGTGATGTGCGGCCGGTATTGCACCAGGGTGGTGTTTTGCAGCGGCGATACCTCGTCGCCGATCGGCGTGCCGTCGGCAGCGAAATGCCGGACCAGGATGTCGGAGGTGGTGGTGGTGGTCTGATAGGCGACGACGAAGGTGCCGTCGGACAGAACGGCCGCCGCCGGATAGCTTTGGCCGCCGGCGACGGTCGAATTGACGATGAAGTCGGCCGCCACCACCGTTCCTGTCGGCGACAGAATGGTGCCGGCGATGTCGGTGCCGGACCCACCCGGCACGCTGTTGGTCTGCCAGAATACCGCGACATTGCCGTTCTTCAGGCCGACCACCGTCGGATACAGCTGCTCGATGGTATTGTCGGTATTGACCGTCCGCTCGGACAGCAATTCGCTGCCGTCGGGGTTGAACAGACGCAGCCCGATATTGCGGGAGCCGGACGCCCCGGTCGAATAGACGACGGCGAAGCCGCCGCCGGCCAGGCCCGCCGACTGGGCGTAGGCCTGTTCGCCGGTATGGTCGGTGTCGGCGAAGAAATCGACAGCGGTTCGGGCGGTGCCGTCGGCGTTAAACACGCGGGTGCGCACGCCGATGTCAGCGCCTTCCGCGCTGTTCCAGGTGATGACATAGCCGCCGTCGGTCAGGGCGGCCACCGACGGCAGACCCTGGTCGCCGGCGGTGGTGGTGTTGACCATGACGTCAGCAACATCGCGCGCGGTGCCGTCCGCGTTGAAGCGGCGCATGACGATGCAGCTGTATTCGGTGTCGCTGGGCAGCGTGCCCTTCCAGGCGACCACATAGCCGCCATCGGCCAGCTTCGCCGCTACCGGCTGGTACTGGGTGCCGGCGGTGACCGAATTGTCGGTGCTGGTGGAACCCGCATTGATCTGGAAGCTCGAGAAAACCGGCGCGTCGTTGGCCAGCGTCACCGTCACGGTCGAGGTGATGGTGGCGGCGCTGGTGCCGTCGTCGGCGACCACGGTGATCTGGCGCGGCGTCGTCGAGGGATTGTCGAGCGTATTGCTATAGGTAACCGAACGCACCGCCGCCTGGTAATCCGCCAGCGCAGAATTGCCGGTCAGCGTCAGGATGCCGGTCCCGGCATTGTAGCTGCCGGTGACGTTGCCGGTCGGCGTGAATGACAACGAATCGCCGGCCTGCGGATTGTCGATCCGGACCACCATGCCCGAGAAACCGCCGGTATCGACGTCGGTCAGGGTCAGGTTCGCCAGGGGCTGCGTCGATCCGCCTTCGATGAACATCGACGTCGGGTTGGGCAGGCTCAGCACCGGCGTATCGTTGACCGGCTGGACGCTCAGGTTGATGGTCGCGGTTCCGGTCTTGGGATCGCTTCCGCCCAGTTCAACGACACTGAAGGTGATCTGACCGGGGCCGGAATAATCGGACTGGCCGCGATAGCTGAGGCTCGCCAGGGCGGTGTTGATGTTTTCCCGACTACCGGTGAAGGTCACGACGGACGAGCCCGTGAAGGCGCCGGCACCCAGGGTCAGGCCGGTGGTGGTGCCCAGCGACACGGTGCCGTTGCCGGCAGTCAGGGTGACCTGCAACTGGTCGGTCGGCAGGCCGTCCACATCCGAGATCGAGACCCCGGAAATCGGAAGGACGGTGTCCTCGGTAGCGGTCAGGTTGTCGGTAAAGGCGACCACCGGCGCGTCGTTGACGCTGGTAACGGTAACGGTGATCGACTGGTTGGTGGTCAACAGCCCGTCCGACACCGTCACGGCGAAGGTGTCGCTGCCGTAATAGTTGGCATTCGGCGTGTAGACGAACGAGCCGTTGGCGTTGACGGTGACCGTGCCGTGGGACGGGTCCGCCGCCTTGGCCCATGTCAGGGACGATCCTTCCGCGTCGCTGCCCGCCAGGACACCCGAGAAAGAACCCTCTTCGGCAACGGTGAGGCCCGAGGTGACCACGCCGGATGCCATGGTCGGGCCGGTCGCGGCGACGACCGGTGAACCATTGACGGTCTCGGTGGTGCTGGTGACCAGGTTGACCACGTTGGCGTCGTTCAGGGGCCAACAGCCGACCAGTCCGGTCTCGGACCCGGTCAGGCGCTGGTCCATGTTCGCCTGGATCTGGGGCTGGGTCAGCGCCGTGTTCCACAGGCGGACCTCGGCCATCTGGCCATCGAACAGCGGATCGGGCCCGTAGCCGCTCTTGCCGATGTAGTTCAAAGACCTGGCCGCCTCCGAGAACAGCGACATGCCCGGAAGGGTGCCGACGACCTCGCCGTTGATGTAGAGGGTGCCATTGCCCGACGAATCCACGGTGGCCGCCAGATGCAGCCACTGGTTCAGGGGCAGCGCGGACGCAGATGTCAGGGTGGTGGTGACGTTTGCGTCGGTGCGGGTCTGGAACGCCAGCTTTCCGGTGCCGGCTTCCAGCGCGAGAACCAGGCGCTGATTAACGGCATCGGCGCTGATGTCGAAGAAACGGGCCCAGTTGCCGACGCTGTCGACCTTGGCCCAGCATTCGATGGTCAGGTCGCCGCCGACGGTGGGGGCCGCCACCGTGACGTAATCGTCCGAGCCGTCGAAGTTCATGACGGACCACGGAGCGCCCGCGGATAGTCCCTCGACGACCGGTGCGTCGTTGACCGGCGTCACGCTGAGGTTCAGGGTCCTCGCCGCGCTGGTATTGGTGCCGTCAGAGACCGTGAGGGTCAAGGTATCGGTGGAAATCTCGCTGCCACCGTGCTGGTAGACGACCTGGCCGGCGGTCAGTTGGGCCTGGGTGAAGGTGCCGCCGACGGCCAGAGTGCTGCCGTTGACGACAATCGTGCCGTTGCCGGGCAGGCTGGCGACCGCATAGGTCAGCGCCGAGGCCGAGGATTCGAGGTCGAAGCCGACGATCATCGTGCTGGTCAGGGTGACCGACTGACCTTCGGTGGTGGTCGCCGCCAAGGTGCCGCCCAGGGCCGGCGCCATGTTGGTGACGCCCGCGAACGACATGCCGATATCGGTGTCGATCTTCAGCGTGGAGGCGCCGTTGGTGAACACCGCATAGGTCTGGCCCGAGGTGAACAGGCTGGTGAATGCCCAGCCGTTATCGGTCACATTGACCTGATCGCCGGCGCTGCCGTCGATGAACAACAGGTTGGCGCCCCCGGTGACGGCGGTGAGCGCGGCACTGTTCAGCGTGACGGTCTGATTGCCGCTGTTCCAGTTGAGATTGACCGCCTCGATGCCGGAAATCTGCGCCGTCATGGTGGTCAGGTTCAGCGCGCCCGAGCCGTTGCCGTCGGTGTCGATGGCCAGCATATCCCAGCCGCTGCCGCCGGTGATGGTGTCGGCGTCGCCCACCCGGTGCAGGAAGGTGTCGGCGCCCGCGCCGCCGGTCATGACGTCGGCGCCCTTGCCGCCGGCCAGGGTCGAACCGCCGGCCGCGGCGATCAGGGTGTCGGCGAAATCCGAGCCGCGCACGCCCGAAATGTTGGTGATGCTATCGGTGCCGCCCAACCCGTCGCTGGCGGTGCCCGCGGACAGATCGACGGTCACGCCCGCCGCCGAGGTCTCGTACAGCGCCCAGGTGTTGCCGCCGCCGCCGATCAAGCTGTCGTTACCGGCGCCGCCGGTCAGGCCCGACCAACCGCTGGCCCGCCCGGTCAGGGTGTCGCCAAGCGCCGAGCCGATCACCGAATCGATGGCCTGGAAGGTGTAGGTGTCGCCGCCCGAGCTGCCGGTACCAGCCGACAAATTGGCGGTGACCGCCGCACCCGACAGGCCGAACGACACTTCGCCGCCCTTGATGTTGCCCCAGGCGTCGGTGGTGGCATCGCCGATGAAGGTATCCGACCCGCCGCCACCGAAGAACATGTCGTCGCTGCCGCCGCCGGTCAGGACGTCCGCCCCGGTGGTGCCGACGATGATGTCGTGCTGGGTGCCGCCGGTCAGGCCGGTGGTCATGGTGCCCAAGCCGTCATCGCCCAGGAACTGTTCGATGGCGTTGCCGCCGAAATGGTTCTTGATCAGCACCGAACCGCCGCCGGCCTCGGGGGCGAAGCGGATCACCAGATCGGTGCCCGACCGTTCCATCCCCTTCAACTGCCACTGGGCGATGGCCGACACATCCAAGATGTCGTTGCCGGCGCTGTCGAACAAGGTCGCCTGGCCCGACGGGATCACACTGCCGATATAGGTGTCGTCGCCTGTGCCGCCGGCCGCCATGTCGCCACTGACCGCGCCGGCCAGGGGGATGGCGTCGTTGCCCGCCGTGCCGATCGTCAACTGGCCATTGACGCCGCCGATATTGGCCATCGACACCGGCGCCGACTGTCCGGCCAGCGCCACCAAGGTCCCGTCGAAACTGGTGCCGGTCCCGGCGCCCTTGACGTACAGCCAGCCGTCGGTGCCGTTCGACAGGAACACCACCGCGTCGGTGACCGCCGGATCCAGCGCGGCGATCGCCGCCGCGACGTTGGTGCCGACGACCGGTGTGGGCGAGACGTAGTACTTGTACCCGGCGCCCGCGCTGAAATTCAGGACATCGGTCCCGCCGAAATCGGTGATGGTGTCGGTGGCCGCACTGGTGGACTCGCCGGCCCCGACCAGGAAGGAATCCATGCCGGCGCCGCCGGACAGGATGTCGGCCCCGCCACCACCGCGGATGGTGTCGGACCCGCTACCGCCGATCAGAGTGTTGGTGCTGGCGTCGCCTAACAAGGTGTCGTCGAAGGCGCCGCCGACCACATTCTCGACCGAAGCGATGGTCTCGGCGGTGCCGAACCCGTCATTGGTGACCGTCCCGGTCGCCAGGTTGACATTGACCGTTTCGGTCGCGCCCGAGAAGGACGCGGTATCCAGCCCATCGCCGCCCACCAGCGAGGTGACGCCAACGCCGCTGATCAGCGTGTCGTTGCCCAAGCCACCGATCAGGGTGTCGCCACCGGACGGAGCTTGCCACAGCTGGTTCGACACGGTGAAGACATCGCGGGTGGCATTGCTGTCGCCGGCGGTCAGACCTTGCCATGTCGAGTAGATCAGATGATGGCCATCGGCGGAAATCCGCACGTCGTCGTAGCCGGTAAAGGCGTGACTGACCAACGGCGTTTCAGGCGTGACGCGGATCAGGCTTCCGCCGACCACATCCTTGATGAACACGTCCGGCGCGCCATTCCCGTCGGCGGCCACCAGATTCCCGGCAGTGGAGGCAAAGGCGACATAGCGGCCATCGGCCGAAATCGAAACATTGTAGGCCGAGGCGTTGCCGACCGTGTTGTCGGTAGCCACATCGGCACGGACCAATCCGCCGGTCTCCAGATTCTTGACGTAGACATGGGCGACCCCGGTCAATCCGTCATTCAGAAGATCGGCGGAACTGGTGAAGGCGACGAACTTGCCGTTGCCCGACAGGACCGCGGAATAACCACCATCGGTCGAGGGCGTGCCGTCGGCCTCGGAACTGGCCAGTACCACCGTGCCGGTGGTCAGGTCCTTGACATAAACCGACTGGGCGCCACCGCCGGGCGCGCCGGCCACCAACGGCGCCGACGTGCTGAACATCACCTTGCTGCCGTCGGTCGATAGCACGACCTGGCTGCCGGCCTGATCCAGATTGGCGACACCGGAATCGATCTGGGTCAGCTCGCCCGTGGCGAGATTCTTCGAGAAGACGTGTTTGTGCTGAACGCCCGAACCGGGCAGGCTCCAGACATAGGCGGTAAACACGACCGAGGTGCCGTCGGCCGACATATCGGCGCCCTCGACGGTCCAGCTGCCCTGCTGGCCGTTCGTGGTGGTATTGACCTGCGTCACCGCCCCGGTCTGCAAATCCTTGATCAGCAGATCGCCCTGATCACCGACCGCGGTGTCGGTCGGCGCATAGGCCTGATCCGAGGCGAACAGCACATAGCGTCCGTCCGGGCTGACCTTGAAGATCTTGGCGACATCGACATCATGATCCGATGTCCCGCCGGTCGGCGAGATCGACACCCGCTGGATCGCGCCTGTCGCCAGATCTTTCAGCAAGATGTCGGTGTCGGTATCAGTGTCGCCGGCAACCAGATTGGTCGCGTTGGAGGTGAAGGCGACGTAGCGGCCGTTGGCGGATACCACCGCCTCGCCCGAATAACCGTTACCGCCGGAACCGTCCGCGGCTTCGCTGACCCGGAAGATTTGGCTGGGCGAACCGGCGCGATTATAGATGGTGTCGGCACGCAGGATATCGTTGCCGGCGCCGCCATCGATGACGTTGGCTTGCGCGTTGCCATACAAGATGTCGTCGCCCGACCCGCCGATCACGTTGTCGATGCCGATAGCGAAATCCGACCCGTTATCGGAGCCGACCACCGTGCCCACCGACAGGTTGGCCGTCACCGATGCGGTCAGTGCCGACATGTTCAGGGTGTCGATGCCGGTGTCGCCGGTGCTGTCGCCGCCGATGATTCGGTCGCTGCCATCGCCCAGCGTGGCGACAAAAGTATCGTTGCCCTGCCCGCCGACCAAAACGTCGGCGCCGGCCATGCCGGTCAGGGTATCGTCGCCGGTACCGCCGATCAGTGTATTGGCGACGGCGCTGCCGATGATGGAATCGGCGCCCGCGCCGCCCACAACATGCTCGATGCCCGAAATGGTATCGGCGCCGACATCCAGGCCGGAAGCGGTCCCGGCGGTCAGGTTGACGGTGACCGGATTGACGGCGCTGGGATACTTGATCCAGTCGTCGGCACTGGTGTCGCTCGCGGCCGTGCCGCCGTAATAGACGTCGTTGCCGGCACCGGCACCGCCGACGATCACGTCGGCGCCATCGCCGCCCGACACGGTGTCGTCGCCAGCCCCGCCGATCAGGGTATCGGCCGCCGAGCCGCCGGTGATGACATCGACCGAGCTGCCGCCGGTGATGGTTTGCGAAATCGCCAGCGGGCTGCCGTCATAGGTGCCATCGACATTGACCTCCATGGTCGAGCCGACGGCGACATACAGGGTCTTGGAGGTGGTCAGGCTGGTCAAGCCATCGACCGTGGTGACCATCAGCGGCAGGGCCAGATCGGTTTCTCCGCCGGCCGGGAAGGTCAGGGTGTGGGTGCCCAGATTGGCCGGCAGCACCCGCCACACGCCGCCGCCCAGACTGATGGCGTTGGTGATGGTCGCCCCGGTCGGCACGTTGTAGATATCGACCCAGGCGACGGATTCGCTGGGGTCGGTGACCGCGGCCGCCAGGGCCAGCGTCGCCGTGGTATCGACGGTCGTCGTCGCCTGCACCGTCGGCGCCGAAACGATCGGCGTGTCCATGACCTCGGTGACCATGGTGTCGATGGTCGCCACCTGATCCGACAGCGCCGTCGCCCCGCCATGGCTGGCGGCGTTGAGCGTGACCTTGCTGGCGCCATTGGTCCAGCCGCCGGCATAGCTGTTATCGACTGCCCGCACGTCCAGGCCGGGCGGGGTGCCGTCATAATTGGCCGCCGGCAGGAAGCGCAGCTTCGACGCCGCCGACAGCGCAAGCGCGGTGGCGTTGTCGCCGACCGTGC
This sequence comes from Magnetospirillum sp. LM-5, assembly GCF_902729445.1. Classification (NCBI taxonomy): domain Bacteria; kingdom Pseudomonadati; phylum Pseudomonadota; class Alphaproteobacteria; order Rhodospirillales; family Rhodospirillaceae; genus Magnetospirillum; species Magnetospirillum sp. LM-5. The sequence continues at coordinate 39,168 of NZ_CACVCE010000072.1, forward strand.
CGACATTGTGCCAGTTGGCGCCGCTGTCGGTCGAATATTGCCAGACGCCCTGGGTGGTGGAATTGGCACTGTTGCCGACCACCGCCACACCGGCCACCGCCGATCCCGCATCGACATCGACCACCAGGCCGGCCAGCAGGGCGCCGACCGACAAGCCGGCCGGGGCAGTGGTATCCTCGGCGATCGGAGGCACGATGGCGTGCAGGCTCGGCTGGGCCGAGATGGCGATGTTGTCGAGGCGCGATTCGCCGTTGGCGCCGCCGAAGACGATGGCGTTCCAGCTGGCGGGATCAGCCGCTCCGGTGGCGCCCAGGGCCGCCGGGATGTTGGTCAGGCCGCCGACACTCTGCCAGGTGCCGCCGCCGGGCTGGGTCAGTTCCTTGTATTCCAGGCTCAGGCTGCCCTGGCCGCCATTGGCGGCCGGGTCCAGGGTCAGACGGAAGCGCACCCAACCCGCGATATAGGAATCGTTGGTCAGGTTAAGATCCTGCCACACCGTCTGGGTGCCGTCGGCCAGGTGCAGGCGGATCTGTTCCGACGGGGTCTGGTGGATTTCGACGCCGATCGAGGCCTCGCCGGCATCGAGATTGGCGCCATCCACCAGATTGCCGTCGACATTGATGTCGCGGCCCAGGCGGAAGAACGAGCCCCAGTAATTGGGCGTGGTGTCGTATTCGATGACCAGCTTGTCGCCCGGCTGACGGGCCGGCAGCGCCATCATGCGCGAGATGTTCAGCCCCACCGATTGCGGGCTTGACGGCGCATAGGCGGTGCCGTCGGTGAAGGCGCCGTCCGCGGTCGTGTCGCCCACCAGCGCGTGGGTGCTGCCCAGGGTGTTGGCGACCCAGCCGTCCTGGCCGTCGATGCCGACGCCGGGGGTCAGATTCTCGAAATCATAGGTGACCGACACCCGGTCGGTGTCCAGCAGGACCGGCGAATCGTTGATGGCGGTGACGGTGGTGGCAAGCTGGGTGGTGGTGGCGGCGAAGGGGGTGATGCCGCCCCGCGTCGAGGTATCGACGATCATGCCGTTGCCGGCGCTGTCGGACCACCCGCCGCCATAGGAATTGTCGATCCCGCGCACCACCAGCGACGGCGGGGTTCCGCTATATTCCGGGGCCGGCACGAACCGCACCAGGGTCGCAGCCGACAGTGCCAGGGCCGCACCGGTATCGTTGAAGATGGTGTCGATGACCGTCCAGTTGGCGCCGCCATTGCTGGAATATTGCCAGGCACCGTGGCTCTGCATCTCGGCACTGTTGCCGACCACCGCCACGCCGGCCAGCGAGGCGCCCGCGTCGATATCCGAGAAATTCGCCGCGAACAGCGCCGAAACCGTGGCCCCCGGATAGGTTCCGCTATCCTCGACCACCGCCGCCAGCGTCGCCGTGGCGGTCATGGTCGGCGCGTCGTTGACGGCCGACACCGTCGCGTTCAGCGTGCCGGTCGTCCCCGAGATCGCCGTGGCATTGCCGTTGGTGACGGTGCTGGTGGTGATGCGGGTGACCGCATCCGAGAACAGGCCGGTGAAGGTGTTGTCGATGGCCCGCACGGTCAGGCTGGGCGTGCTGCCCTCGTAATTGGCCACCGGGACGAAACGCAACTGGGTCGCGGCCGACAGCGACAGGGCCGAGCCGGTGTCGTTGACGGTGCCGACATCCGTCCAGCTGGTGCCGTTGACCGAATATTGCCACTTGCCCTGGGTGGCGGCGTTGGCGCTGTTGGCCACCACCGCGATGCCGGCCAGCGCGGCGCTGGGATCGGGATCGACGAAGACATCCCCGAACAGCGCCCCGACGGTCATGCCGGTCGGCGTGGCGGTGTCTTCCTCGACCGAATAGGCCGCCGGGCCGGACAGGCTGGGGGCGTCGTTGGTGCCGGTGACGGTCGCGTGCAGGGCCTTCGTCGTCTGCGAGAAGAACGACGTTCCGGTCGGCGTCCCGGTATTGACGAAGGACTTGGTCGCCGTCGCGCTGTTCGACCAGGTGCCGCTGGCCGCCGCATAGGTGTCGTCCACGGCGCGCACGATCAGGTCGGGCATGGCGCCTGAAGCATCGGAATTCGCCAGGAAGCGCAGCTTGGCGCTGGCCTGCACCGCCAAGGCGGCGCCGGTATCGTTGACCGTGCCGACATTGGTCCAGGTGGTGCCGTTGTCGGACGAGAATTGCCAGACGCCATCCTTCACCGGGTCGGCGCTGTTGCCGACGATGGCGATGCCGCCCATCGAACCGCCGACATCCGCGTCCGAGAACAACGCGCCGAACAGCGCGCTGACCGTCGCGCCGGCCGGATTGGTGGCGCCTTCGGTCATCACGGGCAGGCTGGCGTCGGCGGTGAAGGTCGGGGCGTCGTTGACGTTCGACACCGTGACCGTGACGGTGGCGTCGCTGGCCGAATAGCCGGTGCCGTCATGGGCCTTCCAGCCGAAGGTCGCCGACCCGGTATAGCTGCCGTTGGGAACGAAGCGCAGATAGCCGGCATTCAGGTTGGGCACCGTGACCGTCACTTCGCCGGTCTGCAGCAAGGTGGTGGTGACCGGAATCCAGGTGGTGCCGTCGGTGGTGAATTCCAGCGTGCCCGAGGCCGCCGTCGGAATGGTGGTGATCTTGATCTTGGAAAGCGCGTCGCCATCGACATCGACGAAGGCGCCGGCGAAATCGGACGCCTGGAAGATGTAGGGGGTCTCTTCCACCGTGGCCTTGGTGAAGGCCGACACCACCGGCAGGTCGTTGGTGCCGGTCACCGTCACGGTGACGGTGCCGGTCGTGGTGCCGCCCTTGCCGTCGGACGCGGTGTAGGTGAAGGTGTCGGTCCCGGTCTCGCCGGCCCGGAGCGACTGGAATTGCGCGGCGGTCGGGCTGTAGATCACCTTGCCCGAACTGATCGCCACCGTGCCCTTGGCGCCTTGCGTCACCGCCGAGATCGACAGCGTGTCGCCGTCGAAATCGCTGTCGTTGGCCAACACATCGATGGTGACCGGCGTCGAGGAATTGAGCGCGGTGCCGACATCGGCCACCACGGTCGGGCCGTCATTGACGCCCAGCACCGTCACCGTCACCGTGGCGGTGTCCGAGGTCACCTTGGTCTCGGTCAGGCCGGTGTAGGAATTGGTCAGCGTCACCGTGTTGGTGATGGTGTAGGTGAAGCTGTCGGTGCCGGAGTAATTGGCATCCGGGGTATAGATGACCTGGGTACCGTCGGCCGACAGCGTGACCTTGCCGTGCCCGGGCGGCGTCAGCTGTCCGACCGAGACGATGCGGCCCTGGTTCAGCGCCGCCCCGTCGGTCCGGGTGTCGTTGGCCAGCACGTTGATGGTGGCGGTGCCGTCTTCCGACATGGTCACCGCATCGTTCTTGGCATCGGCGGCGGCGGCGGCGGCGGCGGTCTGCACCGCCTGGGCGGCGGACAGTTGCGCCGCTTGGGCGACCTGGCTTTGCCATCCCGAGAAGCTGGTCGACAGTGCGGCCGCATCGGCAACCAGCTGGTTGGCGCTCGACACCTGCAGGCTGGCGATGGTCGCCTTGTTCTTGGCGTTGGTGGCGGCCGTGGTCGCCTCGGTCGCCAGGCTATTGGCGGCCTGGGCGTCGGCGATATTGTTGACGTCGCCATGGCTGGCATGGTTCGGCGAGGTCAGGTCGATGGTGTTGATCTCCGTGACCTTGGCGCTCGCCTGGTCCGAGAAGGTGGTGGCGTCGGTCACCGCCGCAGCCGCCAATTGCTTGATGCCCAATGCACCGACAGTAGTGCTGTCGGCCTTGGCCAGCAGGGCCACCGCCTTGGCGCGAATGCCGTTGGCGACGCTGGCATCGGCGCTGGGATTGGCAGCCTTCCAGGTGTCGATCGAACTGATGATGGTGGTGAGCTTGTTCAGCACCGAGCCGGCAGCGTTGGCATCGGCGCCGATGATCTGGTCGACGCTGGTCTTCGCGGTGGCGGCGGCACTCTTGGCGGCCAGGGCGTCGGCTTCCGAGCGCTGGGCGCCGGCATAGGCGCTGTCGACCGCCTGCTCGAAGATGGCGGCGGCGTTGCTGGCGTTCGACGCGGCGGTCGCCGAGGCGGCGGCCGAGCTTTCGGCATTGGTGGCGGTGGCAAGTGCGCGGTCGGCATTATCGACCTGGGTCGCCGCCTCGTTCCTGGCGGCCAGCGCCTTGTCGGCCCAAGCCTGCGCAGACGTGCTGCTTTCCAGGGTGAAGGCGCCGGTGGACAAGGTCACCGTCTTGACCGCATCGGCGGCGGTAGCCGCCGCGACGGCGTCGCCGCTGGTGGAATTGGGATTGTCGTAGGCGTTGATCGCGTTCTGATAGGCGGTGTTGGCGTCGCCCCGCGCCGTGGCGGCGGCGGCCTTGGCGGCGGCGGCCTCGGTGCTCCACTGGGCGGCGGTCTTGCCCAGGTAAAGGGCGTTGGGATTGACCTCGGACGCCGCGTTCATCGCCGCCTGGGCGGCCCGGTCGGCATAGGTCTTGGCCAGGTCGGCCTGGGCTGCCGCCGTCGCCGCCTTGGCCTTGGCGATGTCCAACTGCGCCGCCGCCGTCTGGTACAGCGTGCGGGCGGCGTCGGATTGGGTCAGAAGGGTGGTGGCGGCGTTGACCACCAGCAATTGGTCGGCGACGACCACGCGCTGGGCATCGACATTGGTCTTGGCGGCATCGACGATCGCCGCCAGGCGGGTCACTTCCGCCTTGGCCGCCTGGATGGTGTTCACATATTCGGTGGCCTGGCCGGCGCTGACCGTGGCCGCCCCCAGCTTGGTGCCGCCGATGGTCTGGTTGATCAGCGCCAACTGGCCATAGGCGCTTTTGGCGGTGGCGCCGTCATTGGCGGCACCCAGCGCGGTGTTGGACTGGCTGACCGCGTCGTCCAGGGCGCCTTGGGCCAGCAGCGCCTTCTTGTAGGCGGCATCGATCAGCGCGCGCGCCGTCTGGTCCGACGACGCCGAAGCGGCGGTATTGCCGACCCGCGCGGTGTAGGCGGTCAGCATGGAGGCGATATCGCTGGCGGCGGACGTCTTGGCGGTGGTCGCCGCCGCCGCCTTGCCCAGGGCGTCGTTGGCGGTGCCGGTGGTATCGACGATGTTGGCCGCCAGCGACTGCAATTCGGCGGCATCGGCCCGCGCGATGGCGATGGTGACCTTGGTCTCGGCGTCGGTCAGCGCCTTGGCGGCGGCGGCGACCTTCCCCGAGATGTCGGATTGCAGGTTGGCCACCACCTTGACCTGATCCTGGGCGACCGCCGCCTTGATGGCCGCCGATTCCGAGGCGGCGGCAGCGGATTTGGCGAAGACGCCGGCCGCTTCCGCCGCCGCCTTGGCGGTGGCGAGGTCGGTCGCGGCGGCGGCGATGGCGGCCTGGCCGGCGGCATCGTTGGTGGTGCCGGTGGCGTCGTAGGAATCTTGCGCCGTCGCCGCCAGCCCGGTCGCGTCGTCGGTGCTGTTGGGGGCGTCAAAGGCGTTGACGGCGGCGGTATAGGCGGCGTCGGCCTTGGCGGAAGCCGACAAGACATTGTTGCCGGCATCGCCCAGCACCGCGACCCGGGCGGTGCCGATGGCGGTGTTGGCGGTACCGCTGGCGGTGTTCAGCGCATTGACATCGACACCGCTGACGGTGACGCCCTGGCCCTGCAGCGTGGTCAACTTGGTCTGCAGCGCGGCGATCTTGTCGGCCAGCACCTTGTAGCGGCCGGCGCTGTTGTCACCGAAATCGGTCAGGCGGCCGGTGGCGTCGGTGATCTGGGTGTTCAGCGTGGTGCGCAGGTCGTTCGACCCGGTGCCGTCGATCAGGTCGCGGGCGGCCAGGGCGGCGGCCTTGGCTTCGGCGGCCTTGGTCGCCGCGCTGGCGGCGGAATCCTTGGCCTGGTCGGCGGCGAACTGGGCGTCGGCCAGGCTGGCGGCGCCGGCCGCCTGGGTCTGGGCCTGCAGCGACTTGGTGACGTTCAGCGATTCGAAGGCCTGGTCGGCATAGGACTTGGCCAGCGCCGCCTGCTTGGCGACTTCGGACTGGATGCCCAGGGCCTTGGCGTAATCGGTCGCCGCCTTGGACAGCACGGCCCGGGCCGCCGCCGCCGCGACCGCTTGCGGGTCGTTGGCATCGTTGTCGAAATTGCCGTCATTATTGAGATCGACCAGCATCTGGTCGGGCAGGTCGGCGGCCTTGTCATAGGCGGCCTTGGCGGCGATCACCGCCGCGTCGGCTTCGGCCACCACCAGCTGGGCGGCGTCGGACGCCGCCTTGGCCTGGTTGTAGGCGGTCTGGGCGGCGGTATTGTATCCGGTCGCGTCCGAGATGCCGAACACGGTGGCGTCGTTGGGATCGACCGCCGCCGCGTCGTACGCCGCCTTGGCGGCATCGGCCTGGGCCTTGGCGGCGTCGGCCTTGGTCTTGGCGGTGGCGGCGTAATCCAGATTGTCGGTGTCGCCGGTATTGGTGGTGACCTTCTTCAGCGCCGCGTCGGCCGAAGCCAGGGCCGCCGACATCGAGGTCTCGATGTCGCGCTGGGCGGTGTACTGGGCGATGATTTCGGCCGCTTCGGCGTTGGCCTGGACCGAGGCGGCGTCGGCCACCGATTCCTGCGCGGCGACATAGGAATCGTAGGCGGAATCCGAGGTGGCCTCGGCCAGGGTGGCGCGGGTGACCGCCGAATCGGCGGCGGCGCGGGCCTTGGTGGCGGCATCGACGGCATTGTCATAGGCGGCCACAGCCGCGTCGTAGGCGTCCTTGTAGGCCATCACCACCAGATTGGTGGCGTCGTTGTTGTTGGCGGCCAGCGCCGTCTGATAATCGGCCAGGGCCGCGGCCTTCGAGGTCGCCTGCGAATCGCGGGCGGCTTCGGCGGCGGCGGCGGCCACCAGCGGATCGCGGGTCTCGGCACGGGCGGCGGCGGCGGCGGTGGCGGCGGCGTCATAGGACGACTTGGCCGTGGTCAGCGAGGTCGACGCCAGCGTATTGGCGGCCACCGATCCGAAACGGGCGGTGACCACCGTGCCGGTCCGCCACGAGGCGGCGGCGGCTTCCAGATTGGTGGCGGCGTCGGAAATCGCCCGCGCGGCGGCGGCATAGCTTTGCGCCTGCTTGTTGTAATCGGCGGCGGTGGCGACATTGCCGATGGCGACGGCGTGGCCGTCGGCGACATCGGCGGCGGCCTGGAACGCCGCCTTGGCCTTCAGCGCGGCGGCGGCGGCCTTGGTCGAAGCCAGCTGGACGCCGGCGATGTCGCCATCGTCAAAGGCGGTCCGCGCCTCGTTCTGGTAGTCGCGCGCCTGGTTCTTGTAAGTCTGCGCGTCGGTGGCATAGCCGCCGGCCTGGCTGTTGGCGGCATCGTCCAGGGCGGTGCGGGTGCGCTCGGCCTCGGCGATGCGCTCGAGCTCACGCGCGGCGGCCTCGGCGGCGGCGGCCTCGGCGGCGGCCTTGGCGGCGGCGGCGGCGGTGTAGGTGGCCAGCTTGGCCTCGGCGGCGGCATCGACCTGCAGGGCCTGCTTCTCGGCGGAATCGGCTTCGGCTACCGCCTTCGATGCCTTGATCACCTGCTGCTCGAGGAACAGGATCGAATCGTTGGCACTCTTGGCCTTGGCCGCCGCCGCCGGTCCCAAAGCCAGCAACGAGGCGACGATGGCCTTGACGGTGGCCAGCTCGGCCGCGGCAGCCGCCAGCTTGCCGGCGGCATCGTTGGTTCCGTTGGGGTCGTTCGAGGAATTGACGGCGGTATTCTTGGCGTTGTCGATATCGGTGGCCAACGTCGCGTTATCGTTGCGCGTCGGATTCATCAAATCCAGTTTGGCCTTGGCCGTCGCCAGGGCGGTCTTGGCCGCACTGGCGAAATTGACCGCCGCGGTCGCCGCATTCTCGGCGGTGGTCTTCGAGGTGGCGATGGCGGCCAGGCCGGCATCGGCGCAATCGACCGAAGCCGCGTCGGCCTTGGCGATGGCGTCAAGGGCGGCGGTGCGCGCCTCTTCCAACCGGGCCCGTGCGTTGGTGGCGGCGGTCTCGGCCGCGCCCCGGGTGTTGGCGGCCAGGGCGTTGGCCAGCTCGGTCTGGGCGTTGCCCAGCTTGGTTTGGACGGTGCCGAGGTCGGTGGTGACGATGCCCTGGTTGGTGTTGACCAGCGCGGTGGCGAAGGCGGCCTGCGCCTTGTTGACCTGGGTCAGTGCCGCCTGCGCCTGGGCCTCGAGCCGCAGCACCTCTTCGACCGCGGCAGCCGCCTGCTTCTGTGCGGCGGTGATGCCCTGGGTCTCGGCCTGGGCGGCAACGGCGGTGCGCGCCGCCTGGGCGGCGGCGATGGCACCCGCGTCGCCGGCGGCTTGGGCCTGGGCCAGAGCCAAGGTCGCCTCGGCGTTGTCGGCGGCCGAATCGGCAGAATCGCGTGCCGCCGAGGCCGACAGGACCGCCTTCACCGCCGCCTGGTAGATGGTGTCCATGTCGTTGGAATGGACCCGCCAGGTGGTCGATTTGGCCAGCAGAGCCTGGGCCTGGGCGCGGGCGGCCTCGGCTTCCAGATACTTGGTCTGGGCCAGATCGGCGGCGGCGCGGGCGTCGGTGGCGTCGGACTGCGTCGCCGTGACGTCGGCGACATGGGTGTCGGCCTCGCCGGCCTGGGTCTTGGCCGTCTGGGCGGCCTGCTCGGCCAGCTTGGTGGCATCGACGGCGGCGTTGACGGCGGTCAGCAGGTCATTGCTGACGCTCTTGGTCGCCATGGTTTCCGAGAAGCTCTCGTACCATTCGGCGGCGGCTTCCGCGCCCTGGGCCTTGGCCAGATTGTCATAGGCGGTCAGCACCGCGCCAAGCGCGGTCGCCGCCGATTGCTCCAGGGTCAGGACCTGGCCGTGCAGGGTGACATAGGCGGTCTCGGCCTGGGCGGCGATCGCTTCGGCCGCGGCGGCGGCGGCGTTCACCGTGGCATAGGCGGCCTGGTACTCGGTCAACAGCGCGGTGAAGAAGCCCTTGACCTCAAGGTCGGCGGCCAGGCCCTGCGCCACCAGGATGGTGGTGGCTTCCAAGGTGGCGTCCTGCGGCGGCAGGGCCAGGGCGGCATTCAGCAGGCTGGCGTCGGACGGCGCGTTGGCGGCGGCCTGGATCTTGGTCACCGCGTCGGCGGCCAAATTCTTGGCCTGGGTGGTCACCGCCAGGTCGGCGGGGCTGGAATTGGTGAAAGCGGTATCGGCGGCCGTCTTGGCGGCATTGGCCGCCGTCAGCGCGTCGGCCAGCAGCGAGGACTTGGTCGCGGTGGTGGCGGCCGACACCGCGCTGGCCACCTTCTGCAGGGCGATATTGTAGTCGCTGCCCAGCCGCACCAGGGCGTCGGCGGTCAGGATGCGGGCATAGGCATCGTCGGCGACCACCTTCTGCACTTTCCACGCCGCCACCTCGACATATTTGTCGGCATCGGCGTCGGAAGCGCCGGCATGGGCGGCCTTGTAGGCATTGACGGCGGCGGTGTAGTTGGCGGCGGCGTTGGTCTTGGCCGACAGGGCCGCCGCCAGCGCCTGATCGATGGCGTCCAAGCGGGCCGCGCCGCTTTCGCCCCAGGCCTCGAGGGTCTTGTTGGCGGCGAGCGTCAGGCTGGCACCGGCGGTGACATTGACGGTGGCATTCCCGATGACCACGGTGGTCGCGGTGGTCGAGAAGGTGGCGACCGCGTCGGCGGCGTCATCGACGATCGGCTTGACGGTGCCGTCGGCATAGGCGCGCTTGCCCTGCGCGGCACCCAGCTTTTCCTGCCAATCCAGATAGGCCGGCTGCTCGGCGGTGCGCGCGGCTTCCAACGCCGCGATGGCATTGGCGCTGGCGGTCTTGGCGGCGTTGACCGTCAAGGTGGCGGCGACGCGGGTGCCTTCCTTGGTCGCCTCGTCCGAGGTGGCGGTGCCGTCGACCCAGGCGTTGATGGCGGTGGTGATGACCGAATTGTCATTGGGATTGGCGGCGACGGTGCCCAGGATGTTGGCCTTGGCGGTCGCCGCCTCGAGAGCGGTGGTCAGCTTGGTCTGCGCCGGCCCGATCGTGTTGCTGATCAGGTTGTTGATCTTGGTGCTGACGAAATTGGCCGAAAGGGTGGTCGCTTCGGTCTTGTAGGTGTTGAACTGGGTCTGATAGGTGGTGAGCTTGGCCTTCAGCGCGGTGATGGCCGAAATGTCGGTGCTGGAATTGGCTTCCCACGCACTCATCAGCGCGTCGATCTTGGTCTGCACGGCCGCCTGCTTGGCGGCGATCACCTGGGCGCTGGCGGCGGCCTTGGCCACCTTCACTTCCGCCGTGGCGGTCTGCAGGTTCTTATAGAGCGCGCTGCCTTGCGCCGCCGTCCCCAGCTCGGTGACGATGGCCTCGGCCGCATTCTGCTTGGTGGTCATCAACGCTTCGAGGGCGGCGATCTTGTCGTCGGTGTCGCCGATGACGCCGTCGCCGTCCAGGTCCGACGAGATGGCGGCGATGGTGGCGTTGATTTCCGTCTCGATGGCGTCGTCGGTGGCGTCGATGTCGCCGTCGTCGTCATAATCCTGCGAGGCGGCGAATTGGATGGTGCCGTCGGCGGCGATGGTGGCGAACGGCAGGCCGCCCAGATACTGAGCCGCCAGATCCTCGCCGCGCGCCCCGTACATCTGCTGGATGGCGACGATATCGTGCAGCAGCGGGCTATCGGAATAGCCGACCAGACCGCCGCCGAAATACGACATGATGCTGTAGATCTGCGAATCGTAGGCGCTGGTCTGGACGGCGAATCCGTTGTAATCGCCGGCATGTTCCAGGCCCAAGGCGTGACCCAGTTCGTGCAGCAGGGTCATGAAACCATAGCTGCCGGGCACCAGCGACCCCAATTGCGGGTCGCCGGCGTCGAACCACACGTCGCCGCCGGTCCCCTCGCCCGGCAGATAGGCCCAGGCGGTTTCCGGGCCGGTGGTGGAATTGGCGAAGCGAATCTCGCCGCCGTCGCCGGTGACCTCGACGAAGGTGATGTTGGCGACCTTGGCCCATTCGGCCATGGCGGCGCGCGCCGCCGCCTGCTGCTCGGGCGTGAAGGCGATGAAGCCCTGGCCCTCGACCGAGCCGGCATAATCGGCCGGCACCTGGGTCGGGAACGAATAGGTGATGATGGTGGCCCCGTCGGGGCCGACCTCGCTGGCCGGCTTCCAGCTATGGCCGGAAAGCAGCTGCAAGATCGCCTGGGCTTCTTCCAGCTTGGTGCCGCTGACGTCGGTCAGGATCATGTCATAGAGCAGATGGGCCTGCTCGGACGGATTCAGCGTCGCCAGAACCTTGGTGATGCCGGTGACGGCGCCGGTCAGCGCCGAAACCGCGGTGACCGCCGTCGTGATCTTCGACGCGTACGGGTCGGCTGTCGTCGTCACTGTCGGCGGCGGCGGCAAGGTCGTGTCGATCGCTTGGATCAGGACCTTGATCTCAGCCTGCAGCGCCTTTCCACCCTCTTGCACCAGCGAGGCCACTCTCTCGGCGGCGGATTTATCCAGCGGCGACTTCTGGTCGAAATTCAGGTTGGGATTGGGGACCGACGGCAGGAACTGTCCCGGCCCCGGCTCGTTGCCCGGGCCGGTGCCAGAATTGAAGCCGCCGCTGACATTCTGAGTGAAACTGCCGGTCGCCGCGTTGCCGACCATGGCGCCGAATTGCTGGGCGCTGAAGGCCTGGACCTGCGCGGCGCCGCTGGGGCTGACCGACAGACCCATGCCGGGGGTGTTGACGGTGAAGCTTTGGCCCGACTTGGTGGTGAAGGTCAGCTCGCCGACCACGCCGCCCTTTTCCGGCACCAGCACCACCTGGACGCCGGCACCCGACACCGCGCCGCCGCCGGCGGTGCCGCGGATGCCCATGGTCATCGCCGGAGTCTTGATCTGCAGCGCGTCGGGGGTGGTCTTGGGGATCTGGCCCGAAACGAAGGTGAACGAGCCCGACACCACCGACAACTGGCCCGAGCCGGAATGAGCGTCCGCGTCGAACACCAGATTGTCGAGAACGGCGCGGCCCTTCGAACCCAGCGCGAAGGCGGTGCCGTCGGCGAAGATCAGCCCGACATTGGCGCCGTCGGCGGCCTGCAACTGGTCGCCCTGATAGACCGGGTCGCCGGGCTTCAGGATGCTGCGGGTGCCGTCGGCATGGCGGGCCTCGACCGAACCGGAACTGGCCTCGACCTTGCCGATGCTCTTCAGGCCGCTGCCGGGAACTCCCGCCTGGGCGAACTGTCCGGGCGCCAGCGGGCCGGCCAGCAATTCGGCCAATTCAGGATCGATCACCGCGCCGGCGGCGTTGGCCAGGGCCGGCGGAGTCTCGGTGGCGAAATAATTGCGGACGACAACCTTGGTACCGTCGGCACCGACCAGAATCAGGTCGGCACCGGCCCGAACGTAATCGGCCTCAAGCAAGAAATCGGCACCGGGAATGACGACCCGGGTCGCCCCACCTGCTTCGATAACGGTCTGCTGCGCCGCCGACGCACCGTCCGCCGCTGTCTTTCCATCTTTGGGCAAAGCGTCCAACCCCGCTGTTACGCCCCCCATTTCGCCGACACGGGGAGGCACGGTATTCTGCCACAAACATGGTATTATTCCAATAACCAGGGCCTGAAGACGACGGTAACGGCGGTGCGAATTCTTCGAATTTTGACGATTTTTGGTGCCTTCAACCTGAGTGGTTGGGGGGCACTTGCAGAAGCGCCACAAAATGTAGTGCTGTGCACAGAATGCCCGCGCATGATCATGATCCCCATCGGGGCTTCACCCGAGCAGCTCAACCTATACGTAAGTCATAGCGAGATATCCTTCGATGATTGGGCCAAATGCTCTCAAAACGGGAAGTGCCGCCCGGTCTCGGATGACCATGGGTGGGGGAAGGGACTGCGCCCGGTCATTAATGTCAGTTGGGAGGACGCCCAGGCCTTTGCCCGGTGGGTGTCGGCGCGGTCCGGACTGACATGCCGCCTGCCATCGGAACGCGAATGGGAAGCCGCCGCCCGGGCCGGAACCGACACGGCGTTCTGGTGGGGTGACGAGCCTGGCGCCAACCTGGCCAATTGCCGCGATTGCGGCCCGGCCCCGATCTACGGGTCGCTCCCAGCCGGCAGCTTCCCGGCCAATCCCTGGGGCCTGCTCGATATGAACGGCAATGTCTGGGAATGGGTCCAGGATTGCTGGTCGGCCGACCGTTCCGGGCCGATCGACCAGGACCTTGCCGCCTGCCCCCAGCGGGTGATCAAGGGGGGCTCGTGGTACTATTACTCGGCCAACGCCCGCTGGAACGCGCGGGCCAAGAACGACGGCCGCCTGGGGAGCTATAATATCGGCATCCGCCTGGTCTGCGAACCGCCCGCCCCACGCCGCTGAACGACCGGATCGGAATTTCCGCTTGCGCTTTTATTGCGAGTGATTATCATTTGCACGTCTGAGCAAGGAGGACCCGATGACCGCCAACAGCATGCAAACCGCCATTTCCGCCCTGCGCCGGGCCGGCTTGTTCCCGACCGCCCATCGCGTGGCGATCACTTCATTGATCTTTTCCGGCCCGACGGTGGCGCTGACCGCCGACGAGGTGTGCGATCGCGCCGCCGATTCCGGCCTGGCGCTGTCGCCCGACGAGGCCCAGGCGATTTTAGGGGAATTGCAGACCCGTGGCGCCCTGCCCCAGGACCTGTCGCGCGCCGCGCCCTTGCGCCGGCCCGGCCGGTCGGAAGTAAGTCTGGCCGTCCTGGTGCTGCAGGGCATGGCCAACCCGGTCCGCCTGGCCATCCTGGCCGACCTGGCCAACGGCGAACGCAGTGTCGGCCAGCTGCGCGACCTGGTCGGCCTGCAGCCCTCGGCACTGTCACAACACCTCGCCCGGCTGCGGGTGGCAGGACTGGTCTCGACCCGCCGCGACGCCACTCGCATCTACTATTCGCTGGCGAAAAACCAAACGCGGGAGTTGTTGCGGGGGCTCGGTCAGGCGGTGGCTCGATGAAATCATTTCATTCCGTCACACGCTGCCACTAGAAATACACAGACGCACAAGGTATGACATCGGCGGGTTTGGAACCGGGTGAATACCGATCATGATTATGGAACGCCGCGTCATCGTTTTTCCGCGCGCAGACTTTCTGGATGCGATGCGCCGCTATGGCGAGGCCAATGGAAAGCCGATGCCCGACACGCCGCCGCTGGCGCTGTCGTTCGACCCGGCCCAGGACGTCGCCCTGACCGTCACCTTCCCGGCGGTGCGCGGCGGCGTCGAGACCCGCTTCGCCTTCTCGCGCGAGGATGTCGGCCAGGCCCTGGGCAATCATTGCCGCCTGCACAAGATCCCGCTGCCCAAGGAGGTCGCCAAGCAGGTCGAGAAGTTCAAGGACGGCGCCGCCCTGTCCATCCAGATCGGCACCGCCGGCCTGCATATCATGATCATCGATGACCAAGAGGTGATGCGCAATATCATCAAGAAGCTGCTGACCAAGGCCAACCCGGCCCAGATCACCGAGGCCAGGAACGGCATCGAGGCTTTGGAGATGCTGCGCTCGGGCGAGATCTTCCCCGACGTCATCTTGTGCGACCTGCACATGGACAAGATGGATGGCGGCCAGTTCCTGCAGGAGCTGCGCTCGGACAAGGCCAACGTCAATTGCAAGAAGCCGGTGCTGATCCTGACCGGCGACAAGAACGAGCAGGCCCACGAGCTGACCCGCCAGGTCGGCGCCTCGAAGGTCCTGACCAAGCCGATCTCGGCCGAGGATTTGATCAAGCAGATCATGCTGGTCCAGGGCTATTTCGAACTGAACAAGTAACCCGGGACTTAAAAAAAATCCGCGCCCCGCGATACCTTCGGTTGGGTATCCTTCACCGAAGTCGGTATGCTAGACCCAGCCGCGAGGTCGGGGATGCTACGCAATACACCAATCGGGCTTAGGCTCTATCTTATCCTGGTCGTCATGCTGGCGGCGGTGGTGGTGATCGCCATCGGCGGCGTTCAGGCCGTGCACCAGCGCATCCAGACGGAACGCCAAAGCCAGGCCCGCATCCTGGTCGAGGCGGCCCTGGGCCACCTGCATTATCTGGACGACCAGGCCCGCGTCGGGGCCATCAGCCACGCCGAGGCCCGCACCCGAGGCGTCGAGGCGATCGCCTCGATGTCGTGGCGCAAGAACGACTATCTGTGGATCAACGACTTGAACCCGGTCATCGTCTGGCACCCGCTGGGCGAATGGATCGGCCGCGATGTCAGCCAGACCCGCGATCCCAGCGGCCGGCTGTTGTTCCAGGAATTCGTCGAGCGCACCGCCGCCGGCGAGGGGGCCTTCGTCTCGTATCTCTGGCCCCGCCCCGGCAGCGCCGAGCCGCGCCCGAAGCTGTCCTATGTCCAGCGCTTCGAACCATGGGGCTGGATCATCGGCTCGGGGATCTATGTCGACGATCTCGATCAGGTGTGGCGCGACACCATCTTGCAGTGGGGCAGCCATACCGGCCTGATCGGCCTGATCGGGGTCCTGCTGGCCTGGTGGATCGGCAAGTCGGTCACCCGGCCGCTGGCCCAGGTGACCCGGACGATGCGCCGCCTGGCCCAGGGGTTGGACGTGCCCGAGCAGGAAACCGACCGCGAGGACGAAATCGGCGACCTGATCCGCGCGACCCAGGTGTTCCGCGCCAGCATCGAACAGCGCGAGGCGGCCAGGCGCGATCACGACCGGGTGCTGCGCCAGGCCAAGACGGTGTTCGACCATATTTCTGAAGGGGTGATGGTCTCGGACGACCACAACCGCATCATCGCCGTCAACCCGTCCTTCACCCGCATCACCGGCTTCGAGGCCGCCGACGTCATCGGCAAGAACCCGTCGCTCCTGTCGTCCGGCCGCCACGACGAGGCGTTCTACCGCGCCCTGTGGGCCGAGCTGCTGCAGGCCGGCGAATGGCACGGCGAGGTGTGGAACAAAACCAAGGCCGGCGAGGTCTTTCCGGAATCGCTGTCCATTTCGGTGCTGAAGACCCCCGATGGCCGCGTCGAGGGCTATGTCGCGACCTTCCTGGACATCACCGACCGCAAGCGGCGCGAGGCCACGGTGCGGTGGCGGGCCGAGCATGACGCCCTGACCAACCTTCTGAACCGCGCCCAGTTCGAGGCCCGATTGGCCAATCAGGTCCGCCTGGCCAAGGAAGATGGCTGCTCGTTCGCGCTGCTCTATCTCGACCTCGACGGCTTCAAGCAGGTCAACGACACCCTGGGCCACGCCGCCGGCGACAAGGTGCTGAAGCGCGCCGCCGCCCGTATCGAGGGCGCGGTGCGGACCTCGGACCTGGTGGCCCGCCTGGGCGGCGACGAATTCGCCATCATCGTTCCCGGCGTGCAGGGGCCCGACGATGCCGGCCGCATCGCCACCAAACTGGTGGCGTCGCTGGCCGAACCGTTCGAAATCGACGGCGTCCGCGTGCAGGTCGGCGCCAGCGTCGGCATCGCCCTTTATCCGCAGGACGGGATCGCCCCCGACACCCTGGTCGCCGCCGCCGACGAGGCGATGTACCGCGCCAAGCGCGCCGGCCGGGGCAGTTGGCAGTTTCATGCGCCGGGGCTGGTGACCGGCTGACGGTTTCGCGCTATGGTGTCGCCCCTTTGGCACCCGAGGCACCCATGAGCCTTTCTCGCTTCACCCCCCAAGCTGCCCGCGCCTTCCAATTGCCGATGGAGCGGCCCGGCCCGTTCCTGCGCTGCGTCGCCCCCTGGCTGGTGGTGGCCATCGTGGCGCGCCTGGCCCAGGCGACTCCGGCTCCCGGCCCGTCGATCGGCTTCATCTTGCAGTCCCTGGCCATCGGCACCTTCGCCACCGCCTGGATGCGGCAGGTCGCCCTGGACGAACAGCCGGTCCGGTTCGGCTTCAGCCTGCGCGCGGTGCTGGTGGCGGTGATCTATCAGGTCGCCTTGATGTTCGAAAGCTTCCCCCGGCCGTTCCTGGAACTGCTGCTGGACGGCATCAAGGACGGCCCGCTGCTGGCGGTGGCCGGCGTGCAGATTTTCCAGCTGCTGATCGGCTGCTTCTTCCTGGTGCTGCCCCACGTCGCCTTGTCCAAGCCGGGCGAGGCCGGCGGCAACCGCCTGCAATTGATGGTGCTGGCCGGCGGCCTGGGGGTGGGCCTGGGCTATGTCCTGTGCGGCCTGCCCTTCCTGGTGATGAATATGCTGTGGGACGAGGCGGCGGCCACCCTGCCGACCGAGGGTCTGGCCGGCGTGGCGGTCGATTCGGTCAGGCTGATGATCTCGTTCGCCGGCATCGGCGTCGCCAGCGCCTTCTTCGCCCAGGTGTGGATGGTGCTGCAGGGCGTCAACCCGTTCGTCAACCAGACCCCGCCGGCCGAAACCGAGGCCGACAGCGAGCCCAAGGCCAAGCGCACCGAACGGCTGAACAAGCTGACCAAGACCAAGAAATAGGGGAGCCATTGGCGCCAATCGACATTCGGTCGGCGAGGGCAAGACTTAGGACACAGATGAACACAGAACCCCGCTTCGCGGGGCACAGATGAAGAAAGATACCATTTCATCTGCGTTTATCTGTGTTCATCTGTGTCTGAAATCCCTGCCGTCACGATGTTTGGGCGGGACATGCCTGAATATCGACCCACCTTAGCGCCCCAGCAGTCCGTCGATTTCGGCCTGGGCCATGGCGCGGTCGGACCCGTGGATGATCGACGAGGCGCAATCCATCAGCAATTGGGCGGCGCGCGCCAGGGCGCGGCAGGATTCCTGCAGTTGGTCGGTGGCCACGCCGTCGGCGATCAGATGGTCCAGCCGGTCCATGCCGTCCAGCAACAGCTGATTGATCTGGCCGATGGTTTCCTCGAACGGGCGGCGGAACTTGGTCGGCACCCGGTCATAGGCCTCGATGGCCAGCTGCTTGTCCGAGAAGGTCGAATCGGCGAAGTGGGACTTGTAATCCTTGGGCTGCCACATCTTGCATTCCTCGATCATGTCCGGCATGTCCGGCAGCATGTCGAGAAGCATCACGATCTCATTGAAATGATTGAGATAGTCGGTGGCAAGCAAGGTCTGCCCGCTGATATTGGTGCCGGCGACCTTGGCTTTGTATTCCTCGAAGCCCGCCAGTTCTTCCGGCGGAATATCCCCTTCCACTGAGCCACCCCTTCCGTATCCACCCCGTGCAGGCCCATCCTTGCGCGAGCGGGTCCGTATTTCAAGAAAAGACGTATACCTTGGGTTAAGCCGAATGGATTCCGACCTGGGCGGAAAGCGCTTTCAAGCGCGGTGATAGGGGTGGCCGGAAAGGATCGCCTGGGCCCGCCACACCTGCTCGGCCAGCATGGCGCGGACCAGCATGTGCGGCCAGGTCATGGCCCCGAACGACAGCAGCAACTGGGCGCGCGACCGAACAGCCTCGCCGTGGCCGTCGGCGCCGCCGATCAGGAAGGCCAGGTCGGCGACGCCATCGTCGCGCCAACGCCCGATCTGGGCGGCGAAATCCTCGGACCCCACCGTCTTGCCGCGCTCGTCCAGCGCCACCACCAGGGCGCGCTCAGGAATCGCCGCCAGCAGCAGCTCGGCCTCGCGGGCCATGCGGGCCGCCATGGGCAGCGGCCGCTTCTCCTCGACTTCACGCAAGGTGATGGGGGCCGCCAGGCGGCGGACATATTGCTGGTACAGATCCTGCTCGGGGCCGGGCTTGGCCCGGCCGACCGCAGCCAGCCACAGCTTCACGCCGTCGTCACCTGCTGGGCCATCGCCGGATGAGCGGCCGGCCGGCCCGGCAGTTCGGGCCGAAACCCGGCGCCCCACATCTTTTCCAGATTGTAGAAGGCGCGCACTTCCGGGCGGAACAGGTGGACGATGATGTCGCCCCCGTCGATCAGCACCCAGTCGCATTGCGGCACGCCCTCGATCGCCAGCTTCTGGCCGGCATTCTTCAAGGCGTCCGCCGCGTGGTCGGCCAGGGCGCCGACATGGCGGTTCGAGCCGCCGGTGGCGATGACCATGTGGTCGGCCATGCTGGATTTGCCGCGCAGGTCGATGATGGTGATGTCCTCGGCCTTGCCGTCATCCAGGGTGGCGACAACGAGATCGACGAGTTCTTCCGCGCTTTTGAAGGCGGAACGGGAACGGGGGGCTATGGCCATGTCCTTTCGTTACGAATGGCGGTCGCCGAGGCCGGATGCAAGCGGGTGTGCAGGAACACCCAGGCCGGCGGCCGCTTTGTCACCAGCCCGCGAGACCGGGCGTCGGGCAGGCGATAGGGCCCGAACCGTCGCGCCGCCTTGGCGGAACTGGAATTCCAAGAATAGGGAGCGCGGGCCAGAATCGCAACCGGCACCGCCTGGAACAATTTCGGCCAGCGCGCCCAGCGGCTGACCTGGACCAGATTGTCGGCCCCCATCAGCCAGACGAACGCGGCCTGGCGAAAGCGCGTGCGCAAGGCGGCAAGCGTCGCCACCGTGACCCGGGTGCGCAAGAACCGCTCGATATCGGTGGCGATCAGGCGCGGATGGCCGCCGATCACCGCGCGGGCCGAGGCCAACCGATCGGCCAGCGCCGCCATGCCCGCCGCCGGCTTCAACGGATTTTGCGGACTGACCAGCAGCCACACCTGATCGAGGCGCAGCAATTTCAGCGCCAGTTCGGCGACGTGACGGTGGCCGTCATGGGCCGGATTGAACGAACCGCCCAGCAAACCGATACGGGCACGGCGCCCGTCGCCCCACGGATTGGGGGCGAAACGGCTCATGACGGGCGCACCTGGCCGCTGCCCAGCACCTTGTACTTGAAGGTGCACAATTGCTCGATGCCGACGGGGCCGCGCGCATGCATGCGGCCCGTCGAGATGCCGATCTCGGCGCCCATGCCGAACTCGCCGCCATCGGCGAACTGGGTCGAGGCGTTCCAGCAGACGATGGCCGAATCGCAGCAATTCAGGAAGGCCTCGGCGGCGTCGGGGTCCTCGGTGACGATGGCCTCGGTGTGCTGGCTGCCATAGGTGTTGATGTGGTCGATGGCGGCCTGGACCCCATCGACCACCCTGACCGAGATGATCTTGTCCAGATATTCGGTGCGCCAATCTTCCTCGGTGGCGGCGACGACGCGGTCATCGACCTCTTGCGTCAGCCCGTCGCCCCGGACCTCGCAGCCGGCGGCCAGCAGGTCCGACACCAGAAGCGCCAGGCCGGTCGAGGCCAGGCGGCGATCGACCAGCAGCGTCTCGGTCGAGCCGCAGATGCCGGTGCGGCGCATCTTGGCGTTCAGCACCACGGACCGGGCCATCTCGATGTCGGCGGCGCCATCGACATAGGTGTGGCAGATGCCCTCCAGATGCTGGAACAGCGGCACCTTGCTTTCTTCCCGCACGCGGGCCACCAGGCTTTTGCCGCCCCGGGGCACGATGACGTCGATGAAATCGGTCATGGTCAGCATCTCGCCCACCGCCGCGCGGTCGGTGGTCGGCACCATCTGCACGCTATTGGCCGGCAGGCCGGCGTCCGTGATGCCCTGGGCCAGCGCCGCCATGATGGCGTGCGAGGAATGGAAGCTTTCCGAGCCGCCACGCAAGATGGCGGCATTGCCCGACTTCAGGCACAGGCCGGCGGCGTCGGCGGTGACGTTGGGCCGGCTTTCATAGATGATGCCGATGACCCCCAAGGGCACGGCGACCCGCTGGATGCGCAGGCCGTTGGGCCGGGTCCAGTCGGCCAGCACGCGCCCGACCGGGTCGGGCAGTTGGGCGATATCCTCCAGCCCCCTGGCCATGGCCTGGATGCGCTTGTCGTCCAGCATCAGGCGGTCGAGCATGGCATCGCTGAGGCCCTTGGCCCGGCCGGCCTCCATGTCGCGCCCGTTGGCCGCCTTGATGGTGTCGGCCTGGGCGCGCAGGTGGGCGGCGGCGGCCTTCAGCGCGTCGTTCCGGGCCTGATCCGGCGTCAGCGCCAGCACCCGGCCGGCGGCGCGGGCGGCATGGCCCAGTTCGGTCATCAGGGAATGGATCTCGGTCATGGTCGCACCCTTGGGGTCAGAACTGGCGAAAGCGGGCCAACGGCAGCCCGTAGCGAGCGACATAGGCATTCGACGACAACAGTGCCTCACGGTTGTCTTCCTGCCAGCGGCGGCTGTCCTGCTCCGGGGGCAAGGTCCGCCCGGCATCGACCTCGCCGTCACGCTCGGGAACCAAAGACGTCATGGCTGGAACCATCGCTACCCCTCCATCACCAGATCGTCGCGGTGGATCAGTTCATCGCGGCCGTGCCAGCCCAGGATCGTCTCGATATCGGCCGATTTGTGGCCGATGATGCGCGCCGCGTCGGCGGAATCATAGGCCGCCAGGCCGCGCGCCAGCACCCGGCCGCTCGAATCGACCACCTGGACGCAATCGCCCTGGCGGAACTCGCCGTCGATGGCCACCACCCCGGCCGGCAGCAGGCTTTTGCCGCTCGCCAAGGCGCGCACCGCACCGGCATCCAGGGTCAGCCGACCGACCGGATTCATCGAGCCGAAGATCCATTGCTTGCGGGCGGTCCGCGCCCCGGTGGTGGGGATGAACCAGCTGGCCATGGCGCCGGCTTCCAGCGCCGCCAACGGATGCAACGGGTCGCCCTTGCAGATGGCCATGCGGCAGCCGGCCGACAGGCAGATCTTGGCGGCCGCCAGCTTGGTGACCATGCCGCCCGAGCCGTAACCGGTGCCGGGGTCGCCGGCCATGGCCTCGATCTCGGGGGTGATGTCGTCGATCACCGGCAGGTGGCGGGCGGTCGGGTCCTTGCGGGGATCGGCGGTGTAAAGCCCGTCGATGTCGGAAAACAGCACCAAGGCGTCGGAACCCGTCATCTGGGCGACGCGGGCGGCCAGGCGGTCATTGTCGCCGAAGCGGATTTCCGCCGTCGCCACGGTGTCGTTCTCGTTGATCACCGGCACCGCGCCCAGCCGCAACAGGGTTTCCAGCGTCGAGCGGGCGTTGAGGTAACGCTGGCGATCCTCGGAATCGTCCAGGGTCAGCAGCACCTGGGCGACGGTGACGCCGTGCTTGGCCAAGGCTTCCTGATAGGCGTGGGCCAGACGGATCTGGCCGGTGGCGGCGGCGGCCTGCTTTTCTTCCAGCCGGAGCGGCGGCGTCAGGTTCAGATGGCGCCGACCGACGGCGACGGCGCCCGACGACACCAAGATCACCTCTTGGCCGCGCGCCCGCACCCGGGCGACGTCGTCGCACAGGCTTTCCAGCCAGGCGCGGCGGATATGGCCGGTGGCGGCATCGACCAGCAGCGACGAGCCGATCTTGACGATCAGCCGCCGGGACTCAGCGATCGGATTGTTCGTCCTCGTCCCCGTCATCGCCCTGTTCCTGTTCGAGGTCCCCATCGTCTTCCGACTCGTCGTCGTACCAGATCCATTCGCCATCGGGGCCATAATACCCGTCGTCGAACTCGGATTCGGCGTCCTTCATGCGGCGATAGAAGCCTTCATTGCCGCGCTTGGCGACGCCGATCGCCGCCGAGGCCGCGACGATGCCCGGCTCGGCTTCCTTGGCGTCGCGGATATGGGTGAACAACGCGCCCAGAATCTCTTTCAGGCCGATGCCGGCGACGCCGGACAGCGGATAGACCTTGTGGCCGCAGGCCGCTTCCAGGGCGGCCAGCTTGTCCTTGATCTCGTCGGCGACGATGGCGTCGCACTTGTTCAAGGCCACCACCTCGGGCTTCTCGTCAAGCCCGCCGCCATAGGCCCGCAATTCCTCGCGCACGATGCGATAGGATTCGGCGACGTCGTCGGCGGTGCCGTCGATCAGGTGCAGCAGGACGCGGCAGCGCTCGATGTGGCCAAGGAAGCGGTCGCCGATGCCGGCGCCTTCATGGGCGCCCTCGATCAGGCCGGGAATGTCGGCCAGCACGAACTCGTCGCCCGACAGATAGACCACGCCCAGATTGGGATGCAGCGTGGTGAAGGGATAATCGGCGATCTTCGGGCGCGCCCGG
Source organism: Magnetospirillum sp. LM-5 (assembly GCF_902729445.1). Taxonomy (NCBI): domain Bacteria; kingdom Pseudomonadati; phylum Pseudomonadota; class Alphaproteobacteria; order Rhodospirillales; family Rhodospirillaceae; genus Magnetospirillum; species Magnetospirillum sp. LM-5. Next base: position 62,071 of record NZ_CACVCE010000072.1, read on the forward strand.
GTGACGGCGGCCAAAAAGGTCGACTTGCCGGCATTGGGCAGACCGACCAATCCAGCGTCGGCGATCATCTTGAGCTTCAGCCAGATCCACATTTCCTGGCCGGGCCAGCCGACATCGGCGCGGCGCGGCGCCTGGTTGGTGCTGGTCTTGTAATGCAGATTGCCGAAACCGCCGTCGCCGCCCCGCAGCAGGACGACGCGGGTGCCGGCCTCGGTCATGTCGGCCAGCACCACGTCCTTGTCCTCGGCCAGCAGCTGGGTGCCGACCGGCACCTTCAGGACCACGTCGGCCCCCTTGCCGCCGGTGCAGTTGCGGCCCTGGCCGTGATGGCCCTTGGCCGCCTTGAAATGCTGCTGGTAGCGATAATCGATCAGGGTGTTGAGATTATCGACGCATTCGATGATCACGTCGCCGCCGCGCCCGCCGTCGCCGCCGTCGGGACCGCCGAACTCGATGTGCTTTTCGCGCCGAAACGACACCGCACCGGCGCCGCCATCACCGCTTTTGACGAAAATCTTGGCCTGATCGAGGAACTTCATTTTATATCGCCTCAGTCGCCGGGCGCCGCCTCCGGCGGCTTGGCTTTCGCTCGCTTACGCTCGCTCCATTGTACTGCCTGCCCCGGACGTCCGTGGAAACGCGAAAAGGGGAACGGCGGACCGTTCCCCTTCGCGCAATCCATAACCGGGAAACGGCTGATTATTCAGCGGCTTCCGGCAGCGGAGCGATGTCGATGAAGGTGCGCTCGCCGCGATGGCGGAAGGTCACCTTGCCGACGCCGGTCGCGAACAAGGTGTGATCCTTGCCGATGCCGACATTGACGCCCGGATAGAACTTGGTGCCGCGCTGACGGACGATGATGTTGCCCGGCACGACGATCTCGCCGCCGAACTTCTTGACGCCCAGTCGCTGGCCCGCGGAATCGCGGCCGTTGCGGGACGAACCACCAGCCTTTTTATGAGCCATGGGTCTTCTCCTTGCCTTACCGCTTAACCGGCGGTGATGTCGGTGATGCGCAGGATGGTGATGTCCTGGCGGTGGCCGTTCTTGCGGCGCGAGCTCTGGCGGCGGCGCTTCTTGAAGACGATCAGCTTGGGGCCGCGCGCCTGGGCGACGACCTGGGCGGTGACGGTGGCGCCGGCGACCAGCGGAGCGCCGATCTTGTCGCCCACCATGAGCACCTGGTCGAGCACCACCTGGGCACCCTCATCGCCAGCCAGCTTCTCGACGCGAATCACGTCGTCCTTGGCCACCTTGTACTGCTTACCGCCGGTCTGGATGACTGCGAACATCGGTTTGTCCTACGCAAAAATGAACTTGCGCGCCAAGGGATAAGCCCGGCGCGAGAGGGCGCAACTATACTCAGGCCCTTCCAAGAGTCAAGCGTCACAAATCCCGTTCCAATTCGCGCATCAGGAAGCGCGGCATGTCGGCGATGAAGGCGGTCAGACGTGTCACCACGTCGGGGGTGAAGAAGAACGCGGCGCGCGCATGGAAGAACACGAATCCCGATATTTGGTGACCGCGGACCATCGGCACGGTCAGCGCCGACAGATAGCCGGCGCCGCGCAACGCCCCCAGATAATCGGCGTCGGGATCGGAATAGTCGCGCAGGTCGCCGATGGTGCGGGCCTGGCCGTCACGGGCGGCGGCCGCCAGCAGCGGGGTGTCGCGCAAATCCCATTGGTAACGGTCGAGGATGGTATGCGGTTCGCCGACCTGGGCGAATGCGGCCGCCATTGACGTGCCGGAATCGTAGACCGCCATCGACACCCGGCACAAGGTGGCGTCGCCGGTCAAACGCTGCGCCTGCGCCAGGGCCGCCTCCAGCAGCCACGTCACGCGCGCCTCGCGCTTTGTCGTCGACCTCAGCACACAGTTCCTCCACCACCGCGTTACGCACAGATAGCAGCGCAGCCCGCGCGACGGAACCCCTGACCAAAGTCTGGTCAGAGCGCAGACCGCGTCAACTCGCGGCCCAGATGCCCGGTCAGTTCGCCCAGCAGGGGGGACAGACGCTGGAGCGCGGTCTCGGTGAAGGCGCCTTCGGCCTTGGAATTGACGAACAGGAAGCCGGCCACCTCGTCGGCCCCGAAGACCGCTCCGGGGATCGACATGGTCAGGCTGCTGCGAAACCCCGCCAGGCGCAAGGCCGAATGGTGGGGCGCCCTGTCGATGGCGAAGCGCGGAATGTCGTGGATGATCCGTTCGCCCGGCCCGGCGGCCAGCAGCACCAGACCCGGCATCGCCGCCAACGGCTGCTGGTAGGTATCGAGCAAGGAATCACCCTCGCCGGCATGGGCCATGGCCGAGACCAAGCCGCTGATGGCATCGTAATGGGCCACCGCCATCCGGCAGATCGATTGGCATTCGGCATGGCGCCGGATGCGCGCCAGCGCCGTATTCAATATCCACGCCGTGCGTTGGCGGCGTTGCCGCGAGGGGGTGATAATCATGGAATCCTTCGATCAAATACGAAGGATATATATCATGTGGCGGAGAATTTAAAGGACCCCAGGTGATCAGCCGCTGAATTCGGCGGTGCAGTTGGGCGTTTCCCACACCTTGACCGAAACCAGCCGGGCCTGGCCGTCGGAACGGCGCCCGACCGGCTCGGCCAGCCGGGTGAACCAGTGGCGCGCCAGGCATTCGGCGGTCGGCTGGAACGGCACCACGGTCAGCTTGGTCCCTAAGCGGGTGTCGGTGGTGGTCGCCTCGCCGTGGGCGCGCAGCTGGGTTTCCAGGCTGTTCAGCCAGCCATCGACATCGCGCCCCATCGGGCAGAACATCGCCAGCAACTCGCGGTCGGCCAGGGCGGCGATGAAGCCGTGATCGCAAGGGCCGTCGATGGCCGCCAGCATCTCGTCCTTCAGGAAGCCGAAATCCAGCACCATGTCGGTCTGCTCGCCGCCATGATGCAGGTCGGCCGCCTCGCATACCGCCTCGATGGCATAGCGATGACCGTGCAGGTGTCGGCACTTCGAGCCATGGGTCATGATGCGGTGGCCGGCGTCGATCTCGATGCGGCGGGTGATGCGGTAGGGCGCATTCATGGTCAGGGAATTCCCAGCAACTTATGGGTCTGCAGGCTGAGCCGCCAGCCCGGATGCGTCAAGCAATAGGATACGCATTCCTGCACCGAGCCGGCGGCGCCGTCCCTGGGCTGCAGGAAGAAATGGCGAAACGGCAGGCGCAGCAGGGCTTGCGGGTCGATTCCGTCTTGCGGCCACACCAGCTTGATCTCTTCCCCCGCCATCACAGTCAATTCGGTGCCGGCCTTGGGGCTGACGCAGACCCAGTCCAGGCCCGCCGGCAAGGCGACGGTGCCGTTGGTCTCGATGGCCACCTCGAAGCCCAGATCGTGCAAGGCGCGGACCAGGGCATCGTCCAGTTGCAGGCCGGGCTCGCCGCCGGTGACCACCGCCAGCGGGAAACCGCCGCCCGGCCACAAATCCGCCGCCGCCCGCGCCAAGGCGACGGCATCGCCATAACGCTGGCCGCCGACGAAATCGGTGTCGCAGAACCGGCAGGCGGCGCCTGCGCGGTCTTCCTCGCGCCCCGACCACAGATTACAGCCGGCCAGACGGATGAACACGGCGGCGCGGCCCGCCTGGCCGCCCTCGCCCTGCAGGGTGTAGAACAGTTCCTTGACCGTATAGGCCAAATCAGTGCTGGCCGGCGAAGGCGCAGCCGCCGCAGCCGCCACCCATCGGGTTGGACGGGCAGGCTGCCATCGGCGCAGCCGCCGCCACCGTCTTGGCGACGTTGGGGGCCATGATCGCCTTGCCGACATGGGTATCGCCGCATTCCGGGCAGACCAGCGCGCCACCCTGCTTCTTGGCATCGTAATCGCCGGAATTGTCGAACCATTGTTCGAAATGGTGGTCCTTCGAGCAGCGCAGCGTATAGAGGATCATCGGTTCGTCCCGTCGGTTGGGCCAAGTCTTGCCGCGTTATATGGGAGAGCGCGGGCGGAAGTCAAAAGAACCCGCCGCCACCCCTTACCCAAACGACAGCCGGCAGGTGCCCCAATTCATCAACAGCAGCCCGTCATTCACCCGCTTGGCGGTGGTGAACAGGGCCAGATGCAGGATCATCGGCGGAAAGCTGGCCAGGGCGCGGCCGCTGATGCTTTTGACCGTGGCGGCCTGCCCGCCGGGAACCGGCTCGAAGCCACCGCCGGCCCGGGGCGCGGCGATGGCGGTGTCGTGGGCGGGAATTTCGGCCGCCAGCCGGCGCAGCAGGGCGGGTGTTTCGTGGCCGATCGGACGGGCGAAGGCGGCCAGCCCGGCCTCGCCCCGGTACAGGCGGGGCGTGCGGCCCATCGGCACGTCATCGGGCGCATGGGCCATGAAATCGCCGGCACTGCCCCACAGCTGGGCCCGCTCCAGTCGCGTCAGCCCCAGATTGACATCGTCGGTCAGGAACAGGGCGATGGCGGGCTGGCTGTCGGGGCCGTGATAGGTGACGGTGAACGGCGCGCGGGCCAGGCGGATCATGCCGGCGGTCTCGGCGATGTCTCGCCCGTCCTGGGTGAAGCGCAGCGCGTCGCAGCGGGTCGGATAGGTGATCTGGGCCGACGGGCGATCGGGCGGCGGCGGCGGCGCTTCGGCACACCCCGCCAACAAGGGCGTGATCACAAGGAACGCGGCGAAAAGGCGCATGCGAGGCATCCTGAAAAGGTCTGGGCCGCGAAGGTTACCCTCCGCGGCCCAACCCTAGCCTTGACGATGGTCTGGTTATTCCTCGCCGCGCATCACGCCCAGGAAGCGCAGCATGAACAGGAAGAGGTTGATGAAGTCCATGTAAAGGGTCAGCGCGCCCATCACCGACTTCTTGGCGGCGGTCTCGCCGTCATCGCCTTCCCAGTACATCTCCTTGATCTTCTGGGTGTCGAAGGCGGTCAGGCCGGCGAAGATCAGCACACCCGCGGCAGAGATGACGAACTGCATCATCGAGCTTTGCAGGAAGATGTTGACCAGCGACGCGATGATCAGACCGATCAGGCCCATGACCAGGAAGGTGCCGAAGCCCGACAGGTCCTTCTTGGTGGTGTAGCCCCACAAGCTGAGGCCGGCGAAGGCGGCGGCCGAGACGAAGAAGGTCCGGGCGATCGAGGTGTCGGTATAGACCACGAAGATCGAGGCCAGCGAGGCGCCCATCAGACCGGCATACAGCCAGAACAGCACCTTGGCGGTCGAGGACTGCATGGCGTGGACCCTAAACGACAAGAACAGCACCAGGCCGACCGGGGCCAGCAGCACCACCCACTTCAAGGGGGTGCCGAAGATCAGCTGCAGGGCGGCAGGGCTGGAAGCGACCAGCAGGGCGACGATGCCGGTCAGGGCAACGCCCGAGGCCATGTAATTGTAAACCCCCAGCATGTACTTGCGCAGGCCGACATCGATCTCGGCGGCCTCGGCTTGCGCGGGGGTCATATATTTGCGATCGGAACCGAAGGCCATAGCAATCCTCTAGGGTTCGGGTTGAATACGGGTGAACCCAATATGGCGCGTTATACGGGCAAATCAAGCAAAGCAAGCCGGCTCTTGCCAAAGGGCGGGAATCCTTGCGACCCTGGACGGGCAATGACCACTCCTTCGGGCCGGGTGCTGGCCGTCCTGGGCCCCACCAACACCGGCAAGACCCATTTCGCCCTGGACCGCATGCTGGGTCACGCCAGCGGCATGATCGGCTTTCCGCTGCGCCTGCTGGCGCGCGAGAATTACGACCGCATCGTCAAGGCCAAGGGCGCGGCATCCGTGGCCTTGATCACCGGCGAGGAAAAGATCGTCCCGCCCCGGCCGCGATGGTTCGTCTGCACCGTCGAATCGATGCCGCTGGACCGCCCCGTCGCCTTCCTGGCCATCGACGAGATCCAACTGTGCGCCGACCCCGATCGCGGCCACATCTTCACCGACCGGCTTTTGCATGCGCGCGGCTCCGAGGAAACATTGTTCCTGGGGGCCGAGACCATCAAGCCGCTGATCCGCAAGCTGGTGCCCGGCATCGAGTTCCAGACAAGGCCGCGCCTCTCCAGCCTGACCCATGCCGGCCATACCAAGCTGAACCGGTTGCCGCCCCGGTCGGCGGTGGTGGCCTTCTCGGCCGCCGAGGTCTATGCCACCGCCGAATATGTCCGCCGCCAGAAAGGCGGGGCCGCCGTGGTGCTGGGCGCGCTATCCCCCCGCACCCGCAACGCCCAGGTCGGCATGTACCAGGCCGGCGAGGTCGATTTCATCATCGCCACCGACGCCATCGGCATGGAGCTGAACATGGATGTCGACCATGTCGCCTTCGCCCAGTTGCGCAAGTTCGACGGCCGGGTGCCGCGCGACCTGGAACCGGCCGAGATCGCCCAGATCGCCGGCCGCGCCGGGCGGCACATGAATGACGGCACCTTCGGCACCACCGCCGACATCGCCGCCCTGCCCGACGAACTGGCCCAGGCGGTCGAGGCCCACCGTTTTCCGGCGCTTCGCGCCTTGTCGTGGCGCAATTCCGATTTGCGCTTCGCCTCGGTGGCGGCGCTGCTGGCCTCGCTGGACAAGGCCCCGCCCGGCCCCGGCCTGATCCGCGCGCGTGAGGCCGATGACCATCTGGCCCTGGCGCAACTGGCCCATGATGCCGAGCTGATGGCCAAGGTCAACCACCCCGAGCGGGTCAAGCTGCTGTGGGACGTCTGCCAGGTCCCCGACTTCCGCAAGGTGATGACCGAGAATCACAGCCGGCTGCTGGCCCAGTTGTTCCGCCACCTGATCGGGCCGGGCCGCAAGATTCCCACCGACTGGCTGGCGGGCCAGGTGGCGCGGCTGGACCGCACCGACGGCGAGCTGGACACCATCGTCGCCCGCATTGCCGCCATCCGCACCTGGACCTATGTCGCCCACCGCCCCGGCTGGGTGAAAGACCCGACCCACTGGCAAGAGCAGACCCGGGCCATCGAGGACCGCTTGTCCGACGCCTTGCACCATTGCCTGACCCAGCGCTTCGTCGATCGCCGGACCTCGGTGCTGGTCCGCGCCATGCAGGCCGAGGGCGATCTGCTTTCGGCGGTGGCCCGCTCGGGCGAGGTGCTGGTGGAAGGCCAGCATGTCGGCGTTCTCGCCGGCTTTCGCTTCGTGCCCGACCAGACCGAGGGCACGCTAGCGGCCAAGGCGGTGCTGGCCTCGGCGGCGCGCGCGCTGAAATCCGAGATCCGCAACCGGCTCGAGGAGCTGTGCCGCGATCCCGACGAGGCCTTCCAGATGGCCGAGGACGCAAGCTTGCTGTGGCGGGGCCAACCCGTGGCGCGGTTGACCGCCGGCCCGGAAATGTTAAGACCGCAGGTCGAGCCGCTGGCCTCGGACCTGCTCGAGCCGGCCATGCGCGAGCGGATGAAGAAGCGCCTGTCAGCCTGGTTGACGGCCAGCCTGGCCCTGGCCTTCAAGCCGCTGCTGACCGCCCAGGCGGCGCCCTTGTCGGGACATGCGCGCGGCCTGGTCCACCATCTGGCGGAAGGTTTGGGCAGTGCCGCCCTGACCGGCGCCCGCGACATGATCCGGGCGCTGACCCAGCCCGACCGCCAGGCCCTGGCCCGGCTGGGTATCCGGCTGGGCCATGATTGGGCCTTCATGCCGGCCCTGCTGAAAGGCCCGGTGCAGGGTTTGCGGGCCAGGCTGTGGGCGGCCGCGTCCGGCTTGCCCCTTCCCGCCCTTCCCGGCGGCCGGGTGTCGGTGCCGCTGTCGGCCCCGCCCGACTTCTACGGCGCCATCGGTTATGCGGTGCTGGGGCCGGTGGCCATCCGGGTCGATCTGCTGGAACGCTTCACCGCCCAGTTGCGCGCCAAGGGCGACGAGCCGATCCGCCTGACCGGCGAGCTGACCGCGCCGCTAGGGCTGAAAGCTGACGAGGCGGCGGCGGTGCTGCAGGCCTTGGGCTATCGCCAGGAAGCCGATTTGTGGGTGGCAGGCGCGCGGCCGAAGCCGCCGCGCCGAGACCGCCACCGCCCCGACTCGCCGTTCGCGGTGCTGAAGAACCGGGCTTAACCCGGCGGCATCCGGACGGCGCCGTCCAGGCGGATGGTGGTGCCGTTCAGCATGGCGTTATCGACGATGGCCAGCACCATCTTGGCATATTCGGCCGGATCGCCCAGGCGGTGCGGGAACAAGGTCGAGGCGACCAGTCCCTCGATGATCTCGGTCGGCATGCCCAGCACCATCGGCGTGCCGAAATAGCCCGGCGCCACCGCCACCACCCGGATGCCGGCGGAGGCGAACTCGCGCGCCGCCGGCAAAGACAGCGAGGCGACGCCCCCCTTCGACGCGGCATAGGCGCATTGGCCGATCTGGCCGTCGAAGGCGGCGATCGAGGCGGTGTTGACCACCACGCCGCGCTCGCCGTTTTCCAGCGGGTCCAGCGTCAGCATGTCGGCAGCCGCCAGGCGCATGACGTTGAAGGTGCCGATCAGGTTGATCTGGACCACCTTCGCGAAATTCTCCAGCGCCAGCGGCCCCTTGCGGCCGACCACCTTGCCGGGCGTCGCCACACCGGCGCAATTGACGCAGATGCGAGCCACGCCATGGGCGGCGCGGGCCTGGGCGATGGCCGCCTCGACCGAGGCCGGGTCGGTGACGTCGCACGAAATGGCGATGCCGCCGATCCCTTCCGCGGTGGCCTTGGCGGTGTCCATGTTGACGTCCAGCACCGCGACCTTGGCGCCCTTGGCCGCCAGGGCTTGCGCGGTGGCGGCGCCCAGGCCGGAACCGGCGCCGGTGACGATGGCGGCCAGACTTGTCGGATTCATCTGCTTCTCCCGGTCAATCGAAGGTCAGGTCGCCGCAAGCGGCGGGATTGTCGAACCACGCGGCCAGGTCCGCCGGCGGCGGTCCCCAGGCCGGCTTGTTGTCGCGATCGACCAGCAGGGCGCGGATGCCCTCGGCGAAGTCGGGGGCCAGGGCCACATGCAGGGCCAGGCGGAATTCCATATTCATGCAGCCGTCGAAATCCAGGGCAGCGCCGCGCTTGATCTGCTCGAACGCCACCGCCAGGGCGGTCGGCGATTTCGACCGGATCAAGGCCAGGGTCTCGGCCGCCCACGGATCACGATGGGCGTCCAGGCGGGCCAGGATGGCCTCCAGGCTGTCGGCGGCGAAGCAGGAATCGATGATGTCTTGCTTGTCGGCCAGGGGCGCCGGGCCGGGGTCCTGGTGGAAGGCAGCCAGCACCGCCGCCACCTCGCCGCCTTCGGCCAGCGCCGCGCGCAATTCCTCCAGCCGGGCCGAGGGGACGTAATGGGTGGCGATGCCGGCCCAAAAGGTGTCGGCCGCCTTCAGGCGCGCCCCGGTCAGGCCCAGATACATGCCGATGGCACCGGGCAGGCGGGGCAGGAAGTACGAGCCGCCGACATCGGGGAAGAAGCCGATGCCGGTTTCCGGCATGGCGAACAAGGTCCGTTCGGTCGCCACCCGGGCCGCGCCATGCACCGACACCCCGACGCCGCCGCCCATGACGATGCCGTCGATCAGGGCGACATACGGCTTGGGGCAGGTCTTGATGCGGCGGTTCAGGCGGTATTCGTCGCGATAGAAAGCCTCGACGAAGGGATGATCCTCGGCCTTGCAGGCATCGTGCAGGGCGCGGATGTCGCCGCCGGCACAGAACGCCTTGTCGCCGGCCCCTTCGATGATGATGGCCCCGACCATGGAATCGGCGGCCCATTCGGCCAATTGGGGATGGATGGCATGGACCTGATCAAGCGTCAGGGCGTTCAGCGCCTTGGGCCGGTCCAGCACGATGCGGCCCAGGCGACCCAGGCGTTCGAAGTGGATTTCGCTGGTCACGAGGCTTTCTCCAGCTGGGCGGCCCAGGATTCCTTGTAGGACTCGCGAAGCACGTTCTTTTGCACCTTGCCCATGGCGTTGCGCGGCAGGTCGGGCACGAACAGAACCTGCTTGGGCACCTTGTAATTGGCCAGCCGCCCCTTCAGGTCCTTGATCACCGCCTCGGGCGTCAGGGCGCAATCCTTGGCGCCGACGATGATGGCCAGGCCCGCCTCGCCGAAATCGGGGTGCGGCATGCCGACCACCGCCGATTCCACCACGCCGGCCATGCGGTCGATGGCGTCCTCGACTTCCTTCGGATAGACGTTGTAGCCGCCCGAGATGATCAGATCCTTGGCGCGCCCGACGATCGAGACATAACCGTCTTCATCGATGAAGCCGACATCGCCGGTCTTGAAGAAGCCGTCGGGGGTGAATTCCGCCTTGGTCTTCTCGGGCATGTTCCAATAGCCCTGGAAGACGTTGGGGCCCTTGACCTCGATGATGCCGACCTCGCCCTGGGGCAGCACGCCGCCGCCTTCATCGGCGACGCGGATCTCCATGTCGGGCAGGGCCGGGCCGACGGTGCCGGGCTTACGCTCGCCCACCAGCGGGTTCGAGGTGAACATGCCGCCCTCGGTCATGCCATAGCGTTCCAGGATGGTGTGGCCCGCCTTTTCCTTGAAGGCATTGAAGGTCTCGACCAGCAGCGGCGCCGAGCCCGAGATGAACAGCCGCATGGTCCGGCACAGATCGGGCGTCAGGCGCGGGCTGGCCACCAGGCGGGTATAGAAGGTCGGCACCCCCATGAACAATGTGGCCTTCGGCAAAAGGTCCAGCACCTGATCGGACTCGAACTTGGGGCAGAAGATCATCTTGGTGCCGTTCAGCAGCACGCAATTGGTGGCGACGAACAATCCGTGGGTATGAAAGATCGGCAGCGCGTGCAGCAGCACGTCGCCCGGCTGGAAACCCCAGATCTTATGCAAGGTGGTGGCGTTGGCCCCCAGATTGGTGTGGCTCATCATCGCGCCCTTCGGCCGCCCGGTGGTGCCGGACGAATAAAGGATGGCGGCGATGTCGCAGCCGGTGCGGGCGCAGGTGGCGAAACTGGCCGGCTGGTCCGAGGCCCGCTCGGTCAGGCTGCCGCCCCCGTCGGCGCCCAGGGTCAGCACCGTGGCCTCGATGCCGGCCTCGCCCACCAGCCTTTGCAGTTCGGGCAAGCGGGCCGGCTGGCACACCACCACGCGAGGGGCGGCGTCCTTCAGGAAATAGGCCAGTTCGTCCGACTGATAGGCGGTATTGAGCGGCAACAGCACCGCGCCGGCCCGCAGGCAGGCCAGGTACAAGACGATCGCTTCCGGAGACTTGTCGACCTGGACGGCGACGCGGTCGCCCGGTTCGGTGCCGGCGGCGACCAGCGCATGGGCATAACGCGCCGACAGTGCCTCGAGCTGGCCGTAGGACCAGGTCGGTCCGCCCGGGACCTCGATGAACGGCTGGGTGCGGTCGGCGGGGAAGCGGCTGTGAAACAGCTCGTAGAGGTTGGCCCCCATCGCAGGTCATCCTTGGACGTGAAAGCAGGTCGCGTCAGCGATAACACAGCGATGTCCGGACCACCAGCGTTTTGTATCCAAGAATCGGTCTATTTGGATACAAGCTAGCGCATGATCGAGACGAATTCCGAGAAGATATCGGCCTGGATGGTGACATGCTTGCGCATGGCGGCATGGGCCCGGTCGGGGTCGGCGGCCAGGATGGCGTCGAGCACCTCGCCATGTTCGCGGAAGGATTCATCGACCCGGGCCGGGTGGTTCAGCTGATAGCGGCGATAGGGGGCCAGGCGGGCGAACAGCGAGTGGGCCATCTCGTTCAGCACCTCGTTGTGGCTGCCGGAATAGATGGCTTCGTGGAAGGAATGGTTGACGGCGTAATACTCGTCCAGGCGGCGGGCCTGGCACATCTCGCGCGAGGTGTCGTGCAGGCCCTGCAGGGCCTCGCGCTCGGACCCGGACATCCGCCGGGCGGCGTAGCGGGCGCACAAACCCTCGACTTCGCTCATCACCTCGAACATCTGGACCATGCGGTGCAGGTCAAGCGGCGCCACCACCGCACCCTGGCGCGGCTTCTTGACCACCAGGCCGGAATAGACCAGCTGCAAGATGGCCTCGCGGACCGGCGTGCGCGACAGATTGAAGCGCGCCGCCAGGCTTTCCTCGTCCAATTTGGTGCCGGGGCGCAGCTCGCCCGAGAAGATGTCGGACTCGATGGCCTGGCGGATTTCATCAGCCCGTGTCGCCGCCTGTCGCTTCTTGCTCACCTGTTTCACCCCCCCCGCCATGGCGCGCCGATTCATGACGCCATCGTGACCGGTACTATAGCCATTCTTCGGACACAAAAATACCGAATTTCGTATACAGACGCTGGACGGGTCGAATGCGATATGCTACCCCTGACTGACCAAACAACCGGGCCGCGAGAGTCTGGGGTGGGGAAATGGCTGAAACGTCCGGAAAACGGCCGATGGCGCTTCCCCAAAAAAGAAACGTATGTTCGTTTTGTGCATTGCACCATGACGAGGAACCATGCAGTTCGGTCTGACCGAGGATCAGGAAGCGTTTCGCGAGGCGGCCCGTGATTTCGCCGAAGGCGAGATGGCGCCCCATGCCGCCCATTGGGACGAGCACGAGATTTTCCCGGCCGACACCTTGCGCGCCGCCGCCGAGTTGGGTTTTGCCGGCATCTATGTCGGCGACGATGTCGGCGGCTCGGCCCTGGGCCGGCTGGACGCGGCGCTGATCTTCGAGGAACTGGCCGCCGCCTGCCCCTCGACCGCCGCCTATATCTCGATCCACAACATGGCGGCGTGGATGATCGACCGCTTCGGCTCGGACGACCAGCGCACGCGTTGGCTGCCCGATTTGACCACGATGCGCACCTTCGCCAGCTATTGCCTGACCGAGCCGGGCGCGGGGTCCGACGCGGCAAGCCTGCGCACCCGGGCCGAGAAGAATGGCGACCATTATGTGCTGAACGGGTCGAAGGCCTTCATCTCGGGTGGCGGCGTGTCCGACATCTATGTGGTGATGGCCCGCACCGGCGGCCCCGGCCCCAAGGGCATTTCCTGCCTGGTGGTGGAAAAGGGCACGCCCGGCCTGTCGTTCGGCAAGCAAGAAAAGAAGCTGGGCTGGAAGTCCCAGCCGACCGCCGCCCTGATCTTCGAAGATTGCCAGGTGCCGGCCGCCAACCTGATCGGCGCCGAAGGCGACGGCTTCAAGATCGCCATGAAGGGCCTGGATGGCGGGCGCCTGAATATCGGCGCCTGTTCCCTGGGCGGCGCCCGGCGCTGCCTGGAACTGGCCATCGATTATACCGGCCAGCGCAGCCAGTTCGGCCAGACCATCGCCAGCTTCCAGAACACCCAGTTCCAACTGGCCGACATGGCCACCGAGCTGGAGGCGGCGCGGCTGTTGCTGCACCGCGCCGCCAGCCTGCTGGATGCCGGCTCGCCCGACGCCACCCAGCAATGCGCCATGGCCAAGCGCCTGGCCACCGACACCGGTTTTTCGGTGGTGGATCGGGCGCTGCAGCTGTTCGGCGGCTACGGCTACATCAAGGAATATCCCATCGAGCGGTTCCTGCGCGATCTGCGCGTCCACCGCATCCTTGAGGGCACCAACGAAATCATGCGCGTCATCGTCGGCCGGGCCTTGACCAAGGCCTGACCAGCAAGGGGAGAAGACTTATGGCGAAGATCGGTTTCATCGGCCTGGGCAACATGGGCGCCCCGATGGCGCGCAACCTGCTGAAGGCCGGCCATGCGGTGCAGGTCTACGACATGTCGCCCACGGCCCAGCGGGCGGTCGAGGCCGATGGCGCCACCGGCTGCGCCCTGCACACAGACGTCGCCCGGGACGCAGAGGTGATCATCAGCATGCTGCCCGCCGGCGACCATGTCCGCTCGGTGATGACCGGCGAGGACGGGTTGTTCGCCAAGGCGCCGCGGGGCTGCCTGTTCATCGATTGCTCGACCATCGACGTCTCGACCGCACGGGACATGGAAAGCCAGGCCGCCGAGGCCGGCCACCTGATGGTCGATGCACCGGTGTCGGGCGGGGTGGGCGGGGCCACGGCCGGCACCCTGACCTTCATGGTCGGCGGCTCCGACCAGGCCTTTGCCCGTGCCCAGCCGATCTTGGAGGTGATGGGCAAGACGATCGTCCATGCCGGTGGGCCGGGCAATGGCCAGGCCGCCAAGATCTGCAACAACATGCTGCTGGGCATTTCGATGATCGGCACCTGCGAGGCGTTCGCCCTGGCCGAGGAATTGGGCCTGGACGCCCAGAGACTGTTCGATATCGCCTCGAAATCCTCGGGTCAGTGCTGGTCGATGACGTCCTATTGCCCGGTCCCCGGCCCGGTGCCGACCTCTCCGGCCAACCGCGACTATCAGGCCGGCTTCACCGCCCAGATGATGCTGAAGGATCTGAAGCTGGCAGTCGAGGCCGCCGCCAGGGTCGGCGCTCCGGTGCCGCTGGGATCGGCGGCGGCGCAGCTTTATTCGGTGTTCGTCGGATTGGGCTCGGCCGGGGTGGATTTTTCCGGGATCATCCGCATGCTGAAGGGCGAAAAGTAATGAACGCCGCCACCTCGCCGGTGCTGGAAGTCCGCGATGTCAGCTTGGGTTTCGGCGGCGTGCGCGCCCTGACCGAGGTCAGCTTCCACGTCAACAAGGGTGAATTGTTCTCGATCATCGGCCCCAACGGCGCCGGCAAGACCTCGATGCTGAACTGCATCTCGGGCCGCTACACGCCGACCGCCGGCCGGGTGTTCCTGGAAGGCCGCGACGTCACGGGCCTCAGCCCCAATCACCGCGCCACCCTTGGCATCGGCCGCACCTTCCAGAACCTGGCCCTGTTCGGCCACATGACCGTGCTGGAAAACATCATGGTCGGCCGCCATCACCTGTTGAAGAACAACTTCCTGACCGGGGCGATGTACTGGGGGGCGGCCCAGAAAGAGGAACTGGCCCACCGGCGCAAGGTCGAGGACATCATCGACTTCCTGGAAATCACCCATATCCGCAAGGCGCATGCCGGCACCCTGCCCTATGGCTTGCGCAAGCGGGTCGAGCTGGCGCGCGCCATGGCGGTCGAGCCCAAGATCATCCTGCTAGACGAGCCGATGGCCGGCATGAACCTCGAGGAAAAAGAGGACATGGCCCGCTACATCGTCGACCTCAACGAGGAATGGGGCATGACGGTGGTGATGATCGAACACGACATGGGCGTGGTGATGGACATCTCGAACCGGGTCATCGTGCTGGAATTCGGCCGCAAGATCGCCGACGGCCTGCCCGACGAGGTGATGAACAACGAACGCGTCAAGGTCGCCTATCTGGGCGTCGATGACGACGAAGACGCGGCCTAGGGGTTGGATATGAGCGAGAGCTGGAACGACGTCGACACCTTCGACACCTTTCCCAAGCTGCTGGTGGAAAACGCCCGGCGCTTCCCCGCCGACGTCGCCATCCGCGAAAAGGAATTCGGTATCTGGAACCTGTTCACCTGGGCCGACAGCCTGGAGAAGGTGAAAAGCCTGGCCCTGGGCCTGGCCGCCATCGGCGTCCAAAAGGGCGACGTCGTGGCGCTGCTGGGCAAGAACCGGCCGGAATGGCTGTGGGGCGAGCTGGCCGCCCATTCGGTCGGCGCGCTGTCCATGGGCGTCTACCAGGATTCGATGAATGCCGAGGTGGCCTATCTGCTGACCTACACCCAGGCCGCCGTGGTGCTGGCCGAGGACGAGGAGCAGGTCGACAAGCTGCTGGAAATCGCCGACCAGGTGCCGTCGCTGAAGCACATCGTCTATTTCGATCCGCGCGGCATGAGGAAATACAGCGACCCCAAGCTGATTTCCGCCACCGACCTGCGCGCCCGCGGCGCCGCCCTGGAAGCCAGCGAACCCGGCCGCTTCGAACGCATGGTCGCCGAAGGCAAGGGCACCGACGTCGCCGTCCTGGTCACCACCTCGGGCACGACGTCCAACCCCAAGCTGGCGATGCTGGAGCCCGGCCCGTTCCTGCGCCATTGCAAGGCCTATTTGCGCGCCGACCCCAAGATGGCTGGCGACAATTACGTCTCGATGCTGCCGATGCCGTGGATCATGGAACAGATCTACGCCGTCGGTCAGCCGCTGATCTGCCGCAACATCGTCAATTTCGTCGAGGAACCCGAGACGATGATGGCCGACATGCGCGAAATCGGCCCGCATTTCGTGCTGCTGGCGCCGCGCACCTGGGAAGCCATCGCGGCGGAAGTGCGCTCGCGCATGATGGATTCGACCCGTTTCAAGCGCTTCATGTTCGATTGGGGCATGAAGCTGGGCATGCAGGCGCTGGATCAGGGCAAGCGGTCCTGGCTGGCCGACCTGATCCTGTTCAAGGCGCTCAGGGACCGCATCGGGTTCAGCTATCTGAAGTCGGCCGCCACCGGCGGCGCCGCCCTGGGGCCGGACACCTTCCGCTTCTTCCTGGCCATGGGGGTGCCGCTCAGGCAGATCTATGGACAGACCGAGCTGGCCGGCGCCTATACCGTCCATCGCGCAGGCGACATCGATTTCGATTCGGTCGGCATTCCGTTCGACGACGCCGAATACCGCATCGACAATGCCGACGCCAACGGGGTGGGCGAGATCGTCGCCAAGACCGACGGCATGTTCGCCGGCTATTACAAGAATCCCGAGGCCTCGGTGGCCGACATGGAAGACGGCTGGCTGAAGACCGGCGATGCCGGCTTCGTCAAGAAAGAGAACGGCCATCTGGTGGTGATCGACCGCATCAAGGATCTGGCCACCACCTCGAACGGCGTGCGCTTCTCGCCGCAATTCATCGAGAACAAGCTGAAATTCTCGCCCTTCATCGCCGAGGCGGTGACGCTGGGCGCCGACAAGCCCTATCTGGCCGCGCTGTTGTGCATCCGCTACTCGATCGTGTCGAAATGGGCCGAGCAGAAGGGGATCGCGTTTACCAGCTATACCAGCCTGTCGGCGCAGCCGCAGGTCTATGAGCTGCTGCGGGCCGAGGTCGAGAAGGTCAACGCCACCCTGCCCGAGCCGCAGCGCATCCGCAAATTCCTGCTGCTCTATAAGGAGCTCGACGCCGACGACGGCGAGCTGACCCGCACCCGCAAGGTGCGGCGCGGCGTCATCAACGACAAGTACGGCGACATCATCGATTCCATGTATGGCGGCCGCGAGATGGTGCCGGTGGATGCCGTCATCACCTTCCAGGACGGCACCACCACCCGGGTCAAGACCGAGCTGGCGGTGGTCACCTTGCTGCCCGATCCCACCGTCGCCCAAGCCGCCCAATAGGAGACGCCCCCATGACCAGCAACCTTCTGGTGCAACTGCTCATCAACGGGCTGATCGTCGGCACGCTGTACGGCGTCGTCGCCATGTGCTTCGTGCTGATCTACAAATCGACCCAGGTGGTCAATTTCGCCCAGGGCGAGTTCCTGCTGATCGGCGCCTGGGCCTGCTGGTGGATGGTGGTCGAGGCGGCCTTGCCCTTCTGGCTGGCCTTCCCGCTGACCTTCGCCTTCATGATGGCCTTCGGGGTGATCTTGCAGATGGTGGTGCTGCGCCCCCTGATCGGCGAGCCGATCATCTCGGTGATCATGGTCACCATTGGGCTGTCGATCTTCTTCCAGGCGGTGACCAAGTGGATCTTCGGCGCCGACGTCCAGCCCTTCCCGGAAATCTTCCCGGTCAAGTCGGTGGACGTGTTCGGCCTGCAGGTCCAGCCGGCCTATCTGATGAGCCTGGTGGTGTCGCTGCTGATCATGGCCGGCTTCGCCTGGTTCTTCAAATATTCGCGCATGGGCCTGGCCATGCGGGCCACCGCCTTCAACCAGCAGGTGGCGCAAAGCCTTGGCATCTCGGTCAAGGCGGTGTTCGCCATGGCCTGGGCCATTTCCGCCATGGTCTCGGCCCTGGCCGGCGTGGTGGTCGGCATCGTCAACGGCGTGTCGGGCGCGCTGTCCTTCTTCGGCATCAAGGTGTTCCCGGCGGTGATCGTCGGCGGCCTTGATTCGGTGATCGGCGCCATCGTCGGCGGCCTGATCATCGGCGTCTTGGAAAACATGGCCGAATATGTCGATGGCCAGTGGCTGCAACTGGGCAACCTTTATTCCGTCGCGCCGTTCTACGTGCTGATCGTCATCTTGATGATCAAGCCGTACGGCCTGTTCGGCACCAAGAACATCGAAAGGGTCTAGGCCGATGATTTCCACCAGCCTTATCCCCTGCGGCCAGTACAAGACCTCGTACGCCAAGGACACCACTTTGTTCGACACCCCCGTCACCCGCGCCTTCTGCGCGGCCGGCGTGGTGCTGTTGCTGGTGCTGCCGCAGCTGGGCCTGTCCAATTATCACCTGACGCTTCTGATCCAGATCGGCTATCTGTCGATCGCTGCGCTGGGGCTGAATATCCTGGTCGGCAGCACCGGCCAGATCAGCCTGGGCCATGCCGGTTTCTTCGGCTTCGGCGCCTTCGCCAGCGCCTGGCTGCACAACAAGTTCGGCATTCCGGTGCTGCTGGCGATGCCGCTGGCCGCAATCATGACCACCCTGCTGGGGCTGTTGTTCGGCATTCCGGCCGGGCGCCTGAAGGGGCTTTACCTGGCCATCGCCACCTTCGCCTCGCAATTCATCCTGGAAGATTTCTTCGCCCGCGCCGACTGGTTCTCGGGCGGGTCGGCCGGTGCCATGGCCGGCACCGCCAGCCTGTTCGGCTTCGACCTGACCGGCGACCGCAGCTATTTCTATCTGGTGCTGTTCTGGCTGGTGACCATGGTGCTGCTGGCGTCGAACCTGTTGCGGTCGCGCGACGGCCGCGCCTTCGTCGCCGTGCGCGACCATTATCTGTCGGCCGAGGTGATGGGCATCAACCTCACCAAGTACCGCATCTTGTCGTTCGGCATCTCGTCCTTCTATGCCGGCCTGGGCGGCGCCCTTTACGGCCATTATCTGGGCTTCGTCTCGGCCGAGGGCTTCACCATCCTGCTGTCGATCCAGTTCCTTGGCATGATCATCATCGGCGGCATGGGCAGCGTGATGGGCACCTTGATGGGCACCGCCTTCATGGTGCTGCTGCCGGAAGTGCTGGAAATCGGCTTCGGCGCGCTTCGCGGCGTCGCCGGCGACGTCGCCTGGGTAACCTCGGGCCTGGCCTATGCCAAGCAGGCCTCGATCGGCCTGGCGATCATCTTGTTCCTGATCTTCGAGCCCGATGGCTTGGTCCATCGCTGGAAGCTGATCAAGTCCTATTGGAAGCTTTACCCGTTCTCGTACTGACAACAACAAGGGCCGCCAACGGCCCGTCGCCCCATATGAAAAGTTCAACACTGGGAGGAGACACCATGAAGAAGTCCTTGCTGGCCAGCGCCGCCATCCTGCTGGCGTCCACCATGGCCCATGCCGCCGATCCGATTCCGGTCGGCCATATCGCCGATTTGACCGGCGCCACCGGTTCGGTGGGCAAGCCCTATGCCCAGGGCATCGCCGACGCGATGAAGTACCTG
This sequence comes from Magnetospirillum sp. LM-5, assembly GCF_902729445.1. NCBI lineage: Bacteria > Pseudomonadati > Pseudomonadota > Alphaproteobacteria > Rhodospirillales > Rhodospirillaceae > Magnetospirillum > Magnetospirillum sp. LM-5. The sequence continues at coordinate 81,452 of NZ_CACVCE010000072.1, forward strand.
AATTCCAAGGGCGGCGTCGGCGGCCGCACCCTGGCCTTCGAGACCACCGACTACGCCTATGAAGTGCCGCGCGCCATGGCGCACTACAAGAAGCTCTTGGACCAGAAGGTCGTGGCGATCCAGGGCTGGGGCACCGGCGACACCGAGGCGCTGGTCTCGTTCGTGGCCAAGGACACCATTCCCTATTTCTCGGCCTCTTATTCCGGCCATCTGACCGACCCGCAGGGCAAGACCTCGGCCAAGGCGTCGCCCTACAACTTCTTCTACGGCCCCAGCTATTCCGACGGCTGCCGCGCCCTGGTGGAATGGGCCGCCGACGATTGGAAGAAGAAGGGCGGCACGGCCAAGGCCAAGTTCGTCCATATGGGCGACAACCACCCCTATCCGAACGCGCCGAAGGATGCCTGCGGCGCCTATGCCAAGGAAAAGGGCCTGGAAATCCTGAATCCGATCCAGTACTCGCTGAAGCCGGGCGACTTCAAGGCCCAGTGCCTGTCCTTGAAGGAATCGGGCGCCAATTACGCCTACCTGGCCAACACCTCGGGCTCGACCATCGCCCTGCTGAAGAGCTGCGAGACCGTCGGCGTCAAGACCCAGTACATGGGTAACGTCTGGGGCATGGACGAAGCCTCGCTGAAGGCTGCCGGCGAGGCCGCCGACGGCATGGTGTGGGTGGTCGGCGCCGCCACCTGGGCCGACAACAATGCCGGCATGAACCTGGTGCGCGAAATCTCGAAGATGAGCGACCCGTCGGGCACCGAGGCTCGCCCGGGCCATTACATCCGCGCCGTCTGCTCGGCCTTCTACATGAAGGAAGCGATGGATGCGGCCGCCACCATGCCCGGCGGAATCACCGGCCCCAACATCAAGAAGGCCATGTACACCAAGAAGGATTGGGTGCCGGCCGGTCTGGACGGTGTCTGCCTGCCGTCGACCTGGAAGGAAGACGACCATCGCGGCACCACCTCGGTCATGGTCTACCAGGCCTCGGTCAAGGGCACCGATATCGGCATGAAGAAGATCTTCACCGCCAATATCCCGCGCCGCACCGAGTGGCTGGGCTGGTAATCGGGTTTGTCACCGGGCGGCCTTCGGTCGAAGGCCGCCCCTCCTTTCTTGATCAGGATGGTCGCACCATGGGTGAAGCCGCTTTGAAACTGGCGCCGGAAGAATTGCTGCTGACGGTCAACAACATCGAGGTCGTCTATGACGACGTGATCCTGGTGCTTCGCGGCGTCAGCCTGGATGTGCCCAAGGGCAAGATCGTCACCCTGCTGGGGCCGAACGGCGCCGGCAAGTCGACCACCTTGAAGGCGATTTCCGGCCTGCTGGCCACCGAGGACGGCGAAGTCACCCGCGGCGCCGTCAGCTTCATGGGCGAGAACATCGCCAACCGCGCCCCCGAAGAGATCGTGCGGCGCGGCATCTTCCAGGTGATGGAAGGCCGGCGCATCGTCGAGGACATGACGGTGGCCGAGAATTTGCGCCTGGGCGCCTTCACCCGCAAGGACGGGGCGGCGGCCATCCGGGACGACATCGATCTGGTCTATTCCTATTTCCCCCGCCTGAAGGAACGCACCGGCCTGGCCGGCTATCTGTCGGGCGGCGAGCAGCAGATGCTGGCCATCGGCCGCGCCCTGATGGCGCGCCCCAAGATGATCTTGCTGGACGAGCCGTCCATGGGCCTGTCGCCGCTGCTGGTCAAAGAGGTGTTCGGCATCATCGAACAGCTGAACAAGGATCTGGGCATCACCATCTTGCTGGTCGAGCAGAATGCCCGCATGGCCCTGAAGGTGGCCGATTACGGCTACATCATGGAATCGGGCAAGATCGTGCTGGACGGCACCAAGGACGAGCTGATCAGCAACGAGGACGTCAAGGAATTCTATCTGGGCGGCGACAAGGAACGGAAATCCTTCAAGAACCTGAAATCCTACAAGCGTCGGAAGCGGTGGCTGTGATGGGCGATTTCTACGACCAGCTGGAAACCCGCTCGGCCGACCAGCGCGCAGCCGATTTGTTCGGCCGCCTGCCGGCCCAGATCGCCCACGCCAAGGCCCGCGCCCCCTTCTTCGCCCGCCTGCTGGCCGACATCGACCCCGATGGGGTGACCGGGCCCGCCCAACTGGCCAAGCTGCCGGTGACCCGCAAGTCGGACCTGACCGACCACCAGACCGCCCAGCCGCCCTTCGGCGGCCTGACCGCGACCCTGCCCAGCGATCTGTACCGGGTGTTCGCCTCGCCCGGGCCGATCTACGACCCCGAGGGCAAGGGCAAGGATTGGTGGCGCATCGCGCGCGCCCTCTATGCCGCGGGGTTTCGCCAGGGCGATCTGTTGCACAATTGCTTTTCCTACCATTTCACCCCCGGCGGCGTGATGTTCGAGACGGCGGCGCATGCGCTGGGCTGCCCGGTCTTCCCGGCCGGAATCGGCAATACCGAGCTGCAGGCCCGCGCCGTCGCCGACCTGAAGCCGGCCGGCTATTCCGGCACGCCGTCCTTCCTGAAGACCATCCTGGAAAAGGCCGAGGAAATGGGCTGGGACCATTCCAGCCTGACCAAGGCCTGCGTCTCGGGCGAGGCGCTGCTGCCGCCGCTTCGCGGCGCCTTGAAGGATCTGGGCGTCGATGTGTTGCAGGCCTATGCCACCGCCGATCTGGGCCTGATCGCCTATGAGACCAAGGCGATGGCGGGATTGGTGGTCGATGAGGGCGTCATCGTCGAGATCGTGCGCCCCGGCACCGGCGACCCCGTCCCCGACGGCGAGGTCGGCGAGGTGCTGGTCACCAGCTTCAATCCCGATTATCCGGTCATCCGCTTCGCCACCGGCGATCTGTCGGCGGTGCTGGCCGGCCAAAGCCCGTGCGGGCGCACCAACATCCGCCTGAAGGGCTGGATGGGCCGGGCCGACCAGACCACCAAGATCAAGGGCATGTTCGTCCATCCCCGCCAGGTCGCCGACGTGGTGGGGCGCCATCCCGGCATCATCCGCGCCCGCCTGGTGGTGGAAAAGGAAGCCGATGCCGACGTCATGACCCTGCATGTCGAAGCCGACGGCGCGGGCGACGGCCAGGCCATCGCCGACACCATCCAGTCGGTGTGCAAATTGAAGGGCCGGGTGCAGTTCCATCCGCCCGGCGCCCTGCCCAATGACGGCAAGGTCATCGAAGACAAGCGAGCGTAAGAAGGAACCCACCATGACCCTCGACCTGACCCCCAATCTCGATCCCTTCGCCCTGGCTCGCGCGCTGTCGGGCCAGCATTTCTATGACGGCGCCTTCCAGGCCGGTAAGTCGGGCAAGACCTTCCCGGTCAACAACCCGGCCACCGGGGCCGAGATCGGCGCCGCCCCCTTCGGCGACGAAGCCGACGTCAACGCCGCCGTCGCCGCCGCCAAGGCGGCGCAGAAGGGCTGGGCCAAGCTGCCGGCACGAGGGCGCGGCAAGCTGGTGGCCGAATGCGGCCGGGTGCTCGCCAATCATGTCGAGGAGCTGGGCCGGCTGATCGCGCTGGAGACCGGCAAGGCGCTTCGCACCGAAAGCCGGGTCGAGGCCGGGGTGCTGGCCGACATGTTCACCTTCTTCGGCGGCCTGGGCAGCGAGTTGAAGGGCGAGACCGTGCCCTTCCATCCCGACATGATGACCATGACCGTGCGCGAGCCGGTCGGCGTGGTCGCCGCCATCATCCCGTGGAACGTGCCGCTTTTGCTGATGGCCATGAAGGCGGCGGCGGCCCTGGTCGCCGGCAATGCGGTGGTGGTCAAGTCGGCCGAGGAATCACCCCTGACCGTGCTGCGTGTGACCCAGATCATGAATTCGGTACTGCCGGCGGGCGTTTTCAACATCCTGTCCGGCTTCGGCCCGGAATGCGGCGCCCCCCTGGTGGCCCACCCGGATGTCAAGAAGGTCAGCTTCACCGGCTCGGTCGAGACCGGACGCATCGTCTATAAGGCGGCGGCCGAGAAGCTGATCCCGGTGACCCTGGAACTGGGCGGCAAGAGCCCGATGATCGTCTGCGCCGACGCCGATCTCGACAAGGCGCTGGCCGGGGCCATCGTCGGCATGCGCTTCACCCGCCAGGGCCAAAGCTGCACCGCCGCGTCGCGCATCTTCGTCCATGAAGACATCCACGATGCCTTCGTCGCCGCCCTGAAGGCCAAGGTCGATGCCATGGTGATGGGCGACCCGCTGGACGAGAAGACCGATATCGGCACCATCATTTCCGGCGGCCAGTTCGACCGGGTCCAGTCCTATATCGCTTTGGGCCGCGACACGGCGGGCGCGACCGAGCTGGCCTGTTCTTCCATGCCGACCGACCCCAAGCTGGCAAAGGGCCTGTTCGTGCAGCCGCGCATCTTCACCGGGGTTACCAACAACGACCGCATCGCCCGGGAAGAAATCTTCGGGCCGGTCTGCTGCGTCATCAAGTGGACGGATTTCGACAGCGTCATCGAGCAGGCCAACGACAGCGAATACGGCCTGGCCGCCACCATCTGGACCCGCGACCTGAAGACCGCCATGGACGCCACCCGGCGGCTGGAAGCCGGCTTCGTGCAGGTCAACCAGAACCTGGTGGTCCAGCCCAACCTGTCCTATGGCGGCGTCAAGACCTCGGGCCTGGGCCGCGAGGCGTCGCTGGAATCCATGCTGGAACATTTCACCCACAAGAAGACCATCATCATCAACATGGCTTAAGGACCGACGCTCATGACCCATGATCCCATCGTCATCGCAGGCTTCGCCCGCACCCCCATGGGCGGCTTCCAGGGCGAGCTGGCCGGACTGACCGCCAGCCAGTTGGGCGCGGTCGCCATCAAGGCGGCGCTGGAACGGGCCGGCGTCCGGCCCGACGCCATCGACGAGGTGATCATGGGCTGCGTGCTGCCGGCCGGCCAGGGCCAGGCCCCGGCCCGCCAAGCCAGTCGCGGCGCCGGCATCCCCGACGCGGCGGGTGCCACCACCATCAACAAGATGTGCGGGTCCGGCATGAAGGCGGCGATGTTCGCCCACGATTTGCTGATGGCCGGTTCCGCCCAGGTGATGGTGGCCGGCGGCATGGAAAGCATGTCCAACGCGCCCTATCTGCTGGACAAGGCGCGCGGCGGCTATCGCATGGGCCACGGCAAGGTGCTGGATCATATGTTCCTGGACGGGCTGGAAGACGCCTATGACAAGGGCCGGCTGATGGGCACCTTCGCCGAGGAATGCGCCCAGTCCTATCAATTCACCCGCGAGGCCCAGGATGCCTTCGCCATCGCCTCGCTGAACCGGTCGCTGGCGGCGATGAAGGAAGGCCGCTTCGCCGGCGAGATCGCCCCCGTCGCCATCAAGTCCCGCAAGGGCGACACCATCATCGCCGAGGACGAACAGCCCAAATCGGCCCGGCCCGACAAGATCCCCACCCTGAAGCCGGCCTTCCGCGAGGGCGGCACGGTGACGGCGGCCAATTCCTCGTCGATTTCCGACGGCGCCGCCGCCCTGGTGATGATGCGCATGAGCCAGGCCGAGACGCTGGGGGCCACGCCGCTGGCCATGGTGTGCGGGCACGCCACCTTCGCCCACGCCCCCAATCTGTTCACCACCGCCCCGGTCTTCGCCATCCAACGCCTGCTGGACAAGCTGGCCTGGTCGGCCGGCAGCGTCGATCTGTACGAGATCAACGAGGCCTTCGCGGTGGTGACCATGGCCGCCATGCGCGACCTGGACCTGCCCCACGACAAGGTCAACGTCAATGGCGGCGCCTGCGCCCTGGGCCACCCAATCGGGGCCTCGGGCGCCCGTGTCATGGTCACCTTGCTGGCCGCCCTGAAGAATGCCGGCCTGAAGCGCGGCATCGCCAGTTTGTGCATCGGCGGCGGCGAGGCCACCGCCATCGGCCTGGAGCTGGTTGCATGATCCTGACCGAGGAACAGGCCCTGATCCGCGAGACGGCGCGCGCCTTCGCAAGCGAACGCCTGGCCCCCGGCGCCGCCGCCCGCGACCGCGAGCACCGCTTCCCGGCCGAGGAATTGGCCGAGTTGGGCAAGCTGGGTTTCCTGGGCATGGTGGTGCCGCCCGAATGGGACGGCGCCGGCACGGATTACGTGTCCTATGCCGCCGCCATCATGGAAGTGGCGGCCGGCGACGGCCCCATCTCGACCATCATGAGCGTGCACAATTCGGTCTGCTGCAAGCCGATCCTGGATTACGGCACCGATGAACAGAAGGACCGGTTCCTGCGGCCCATGGCCCGGGGCGAGGCCATCGGCTGCTTCTGCCTGACCGAGCCCGAGGCCGGATCGGACGCCGCGTCCATCAAGACCCGCGCCGTCAAGGACGGCAATGCCCATTACGTGCTGAACGGCGCCAAGCAATTCATCACCTCGGGCAAGAACGCGAAGGTGGCCATCGTTTTTGCCGTCACCGACCCCAGCGCCGGCAAGAAGGGCCTGTCGGCCTTCGTGGTGCCGACCGACACGCCCGGCTGGACCGTCGCCCGCATCGAGGAAAAGCTGGGCCAGCATTCGTCGGACACCTGCGCCATCACCTTCGACGACATGCGCATCCCGGCCGATTGCCTGCTGGGCCGGGAAGGCGAGGGCTTGAAGATCGCCCTGGCCAATCTGGAAGGCGGGCGGCTGGGCATCGCCGCGCAGTCTGTCGGCATGGCCAGGGCGGCGCTGGATCACGCCGTGGCCTATTCCAAGGACCGCCGCCAGTTCGGCAAGCCGATCTGCGAGCATCAGGCGGTGGCCTTCCGCCTGGCCGACATGGCCATGCGGGTCGAAGCGGCCGAACAGATGGTGCTGCATGTGGCAAGCTTGCGCGATGCAGGCCAGCCTTGCCTGAAGGAAGCCTGCATGGCCAAGCTGCTGGCCAGCGAGACGGCCGAGGCCGTGTGCTCGGCCGCCATCCAGACCATGGGCGGTTATGGTTACCTGGCCGACTTCCCGGTCGAGCGGATTTATCGCGACGTGCGGGTCTGTCAGATCTATGAAGGCACCAGCGACATCCAGCGCCTGGTGATTTCCCGCGCGATTTTGGCTGATTAGAAGAGGGGCAAGCCATGAAGGATATTCTGGTTCATCTGGACGGCGGCGAGCGCGACCGCATCCTGATCGAGGTCGCGCGCGGCCTGGCCAAGCGTCACGGCGCCCGCCTGACCGCCCTGTTCGCCCGCAACGACCCGCAGCGGACCAGTGCCATGGCCCGCCAGGCCAGCGACCATCTGCGCCTGGCGCAAGAGACCGGGGCCAAGCTGTTCGCCCAGTTGACCGAGGGCGCCGGGGTGGAAACCCGCTGGTGGCAATTGCCGCACGGCGAGGCCGGCATGGTCGAGGGCGAGACGGTGTTCTGCGCCCGCTATTTCGATCTGGTGGTGATGGGGCAGTACCACAGCCAATCGTCCAATGTCGGCGACGATCTGGTCGAGCAGGTCATCCTGAACGGCGGCCGTCCGGTGCTGGTGATCCCCTATGCCGGCGCAATCGCCAGCGTCGCCGAGCGTTGCGTGGTGGCATGGAATGCCGGCCGCGAGGCCACCCGCGCCATCCACGATTCCCTGACCCTGCTGCAGGCGGCCAAGTCGGTGACGGTGCTGTCGATGCGGCCCAAATCCGCCGATGCCGCCATCGACGCTTTGTCGGCCATGCCCGCGACCGACATCGTCGATCACCTGAAGGCCAACGGCATCAATGCCGACGGCGAGCATCTGCCCGACGAGAATATCGGCAAGATGGACATGCTGCTGTCTCGGGCTTGCGACCTGGGCGCCGACCTGATGGTGATGGGCGCGCACGGCCAGTACGGCCTGTCCCGGCTGCGCGGCTCGGGCACCCGTTACGTCCTCAAGCACATGACCCTGCCGGTGTTGATGGGGAACTAAGGGATGGCCGGCTTTAGCCCCAAGGACCCGGACTGGCGGGCGCGCTGCGAGGACAGCTTCGCCCGCCAGGCCCTGATGGCCACCATGGGCGCCGCCATCGACCGCCTCGAGCCCGGCCATTGCGCCTTGTCGCTGGCCCATCGGCCCGATCTGTGCCAGCAGCACGGTTACCTGCATGCCGGCACCACCATGGCCCTGGCCGACACCGCCGCCGGATACGCCGCCTTCTCGCTGATGCCCAAGGGCGCCAGCGTGCTGACCACCGAGTTGAAGATCAACCTTTTGAACCCGGCGGCCGGCGAGCGGCTGGAAGCGGTGGCCGAGGTGGTCAAGCCCGGCCGCACCCTGTCGGTGGTCAAGGCCGATGTTTACGCCATCCAGGGCGACCGGCGCGGCCACGTCGCCACTGTTCTTGCCACCATGATGTGTCTGGCCGACACCCCCGACGACAAAGGACGCTGACATGCCCCAGCCCGACCATATCGTCCGCGTCGCCCTGCCCGACCCGGCCGCCTATGATGCCGACACCCAAAAATACTTTGCCAAGTGCAAGGAAAAGCTGGGTCTGGTTCCCAACGTGCTGACCGCCTTCACCGGCCGGCCGGCCAAGCTTGGCACCTTCTCGCGCTTTTATAACGAGCTGATGCTGGGCGAATCGGGCCTGAGCAAGCTGGACCGCGAGATGATCGCCGTCGTCGTGTCGTCGGCCAACCGCTGCTATTACTGCCTGGTGGCGCACGGCCTGGCGGTGCGCGCCCTGTCGGGCGACCCCGAACTGGGCGAGATGATGGTGATGAACTACCGCGTCGCCGAACTGGATGCCCGCACCCGCGCCATGCTGGATTTCGCCTGGAAGCTGACCGAGACCCCGCGCGAGGTGGACCAGGCCGACCGCGATGGTTTGCGGGCGGTGGGATTTTCCGACGACGACATTTTCGATATCTGCGACGTGGTCGGCTTCTTCAACTACACCAACCGCCTGGCCCACGGCCTGGACATGATCCCCAACCGCGACTACCACGCCAAGGATCGCTAACCGCCCTCGCCGCCATCACAACCGCCCGACCAGATCCTTGCCGATGATGTCGGCTACGATTCCGGCGTCTTGCCACAGCGCCAGGTCCCCGTCCGCGGCGGTGGTCGCGACCTGGCGCAGACCCAGCTTGCGGGCCAGACCGAACAAAGCGGCCACGGTTGCGGTCCGCCGGTCCTGGTATCCGCTGGCCAGGAACCAGCCGATCCGGGCGGTGCCGGCTTCGACATTGATGCGCGACAAGGTGGCGCCGCCGATCACCCGTCCCGCGTCATCGACCACCGCGTGATAGCGGGCGGCGCGCGCCAGGCACCAATCGCGGGTGAAGGCCAGCACGTGCTCGGCGGTCTCTGGCGGCTGACCAGCCGGCACTTTCATGCCCGGGGGCAATCCGTCATCATGATTGAGAATGTCCGCCATGGCGGCGGCCAGCCGCAGGGAATCGGGCGAATCGGGGTCGGGGGCCAGACGGACCAGGGTCGGCATCGCTCACTCCGAAAGATGGAACTCCAGCCACCATTGTTCCACGGACCGGCGCTCGGGCGCCAGCACCGTGCCCAGTCCGCCGGTGAAATCCAGCCAGCGGGCCAGGTTGGCCAGGTCCAGCAGGGTCAGCAGCGGAATGCCCGCCGCCATCACCGCCAGCATCTCGGCGGCCAGGCCTTGACCGTGCGCCTCCAGCTTGCCGAAGCGGTTGACCACCACCAGATCGGCGCCGTGGGCGATGGCGGCGCGCAAGGTCTCGGACGCCTCGGCGACGCCTCGGGGATCGACCCGGCAGGATTTCGAGCCCGTCCCCAGATTCTGCAGGATGGGAAAGCTTTGACCGCTGGCCAGATCGACCAGCCGGCCGCCCGGCTTCTGGATCAGGCCCCGGACCGCCACGCCGCGCCCCGCCAATTCATGGGCGAACGACGCCAACAGCGCCGCCGCCCCCGGTCCCTGGCGGATGGCGGCGATGGGCGCATTCATGGCCCCGTCCCCTACAGGCCGCCGAAACGGGCGTAATAGCTGGGATGGGCCTCGGGCACCGGACCTTCGGCGGTTTCCAGCACCGCCATCAGGTGCTGTTCGGCCGGGGCCTGGACCAGGCGATAAAGATTGCGGCACAGCTGGCGGGCGGCGGTACCGGGCCAGTCGGCCCCCAACAATTCGTCGGGCAGCATCGGGTCGCGCAGCAGGGCCCGGCGATAGCCGTGCATCAGCAGCGTGCGCACCACGAAGCAGGTCTGCGGATCAAGGTCGGGATCGTCCTTCAACGACTGCCACACCGGCCGGAAGGTTTCCAGGAACTCGGTGTAATCGGCGGCCAGGCGGTCCAAGTCCCAGCACGAGCGGATGATGTCGCCCAGGCCTTCCGAGGCGGTCAAGGCCAAGGTTTCCGCCCGCATCACCACCGCATTGCGGGCCGCCGGCGAATCCGCCAGCAACAAGCGCAGCGCGGTTTCATCGGGATCGGGGTGGATCTTGATTCCGGGCGCCAACTGGCCGAAGCCCAGCCAGCCCAGGTCACGGCGCAGGGCCTCGCGGTCCTCGCCGGCCGGCACCGCGCCCGAGGTGATCACCAGGGTCCAGCGGCCGTCCCACGGCCGGGTCGATGGGCGATAGACCCGCTCGTGCGCCGCCTCGAAGCGGCGCCGGCCGCTCTCGGTCAGGCGATAATAGGATCGTCGGCCCAGCTGGCTGGACACCAGCCATTCTTCCTTCGACAGCCGGAACACCGAGGTCCGCACGATGCGCTCGTTCAAGCCCAGCGGCTCGACCAGGGAGATGACGCTGCCCAGCCAGGCATTGCCGCCGTGATGGGCGATGGCGTCGCCATAGACGGTAACGATCAGCGACTTCGCCTTCGGCTTCAGGCGGTCGAGCAATCGGGCGACGATGGCGGCTTGATCCTGGGTCATCAATAGGCCGGGTGGATGCGGGTCGGCGCACATCCTACCCACCGTTTCGCCCGGCGCAATCCCTCAAATTCCCGGCGGAATCGTCATTGCGATACAGAATGATTGACCAGAAGCGCCATTCTGTATTATATTTCACTCAATGGCGCGAACATGACGCCTGTGATAATGCGTCCGGGGAGGACGAAACGCCGTATTTCGTGGCGGTTACGCCGCGCCGGCCATACATCTCGGCTTCCCGATACGTTTTCGACTCGTCTCTTGGGTCAGCAGCAACAAGAAGTGCGAAACCCCATGCCGCATTGCGGCAGGAGTCATCGGATGAGCTTGAAGCAGAAAGCCGTGCCGGATTCGGTCACCTCGGTTCCGTCCTATTGCTATAATTGCGTCTCGGGGCCCGATCTGATGACCGTCCGGGTCGAGGATGGCGTCGCCACCGCCATCGCCCCCAACCACGACGCCATCGGCATCCACCCGGCGCACGGGCGCCCCTGCGTCAAGGCCTATGGCCTGGTGCAGAAGACCTATAACCCCGACCGCGTGACGACCCCGATGAGGCGGACCAACCCCAAGAAGGGCCGCCACGAGGATCCGGGGTTCGAGCCCATCTCGTGGGACGAGGCGCTGGACGCGGTGGCGGCCAAGCTTAAGGACATCGAGGCCACCGGCAAGCTGGACGAGAATTCCATGCCGCGCGTCGCCGCCACCTTCGGCCATGGCGGCACCCCGGCCAGCTATATGGGCACCTTTCCGGCCTTCCTGGCCGCCTGGGGCGCCATCGATTTCAGCTTCGGCTCGGGCCAGGGCGTCAAATGCGTCCATTCCGAACATCTGTACGGCGAGTTCTGGCATCGCGCCTTCACCGTCTGCGCCGACACCGTGCAGACCCGGCTGATCTTGTCGTTCGGCACCAATGTCGAGGTGTCGGGCGGCCCGTGCGCGGTGCGCCGCCATGCCGACGCCCGCATCCGCGGCATCAAGCGCATCCAGGTCGAGCCCCATCTGTCGCCGACCGGGGCCTGCTCGGCCGAATGGGTGCCGATCCGTCCCAAGACCGACGCCGCCTTCATGCTGGCGATGGTCCACGTGCTGCTGCACGAGGCCAGGCGCGACCAGCTGGACCTGACCTTCCTGCGTGACCGCACCGCCTCGCCCTATCTGGTCGGCCCCGACGGCTGGTACCTGCGCGATCTTGAAAGCGGCAAGCCGCTGGTGTGGGACGAGGTTTGCGAACGTGCGGTGCCCCACGACAGCCCCGGCATCCGCCCGGCGCTGGACGGCACCTTCGAGGTGCGAAACGTCATCGCCCACGGTCCCGACGACGAACGCATCGCTTACGACCACGTCGCCGCCCGCTCGGCCTTCCAGGTGATGGGCGACACCATGCGCCCCTATACCCCGGAATGGGCGGCCGAGGTGTGCGACGTGCCGGCCGGCACCATTCGCCACGTCGCCACCGAGTTCCTGGACAATGCCTGCATCGGCGAGACCATCGTGGTGGGCGGGCGCACCCTGCCCTTCCGCCCGGTGGCGATCACGCTGGGCAAGACCGTCAATAACGGCTGGGGCGCGTTTGAATGCTGCTGGGCGCGCACCATGCTGGCCTGCCTGGTCGGAGCCCTGGAAGTGCCCGGCGGCACCCTGGGGACCACGGTCCGGCTGAACCGCCCGCACGAGAACCGCCTGGCCTCGGTCAAGCCGGGCGAGGACGGCTTCATGGCCAACAAGCTGAACCCCACGGGCAAGGGGAAATGGGCCGACAAGCCGACCGGGCGTAACGCCCACAAGCCGCTGATCCCCATCGTCGGCGATTCGTCGTGGGCCCAGGCCCTGGGGCCGACCCACCTGGCCTGGATGTTCCTGAAGGACGCGCCGAAGGAATGGGCCAAGCCCAACCCGCCCGATCTGTGGTTCGCCTTCCGCACCAATCCGGCCATCTCGTTCTGGGACACCGACCAGATCATCGAGAACATGGCCAAGATGCCGTTCGTGGTGGCCTTCGCCTATACCATGGACGAAACCAACCACATGGCCGACATCTTGCTGCCCGACGCCACCGATCTGGAAAGCACCCAGATCATCCGCGTCGGCGGCACCAAGTTCGTCGAGCAGCATTGGGAACATGCCGGCATCATCCTGCGCCAGCCGGCGGTCGAACCGCAAGGGCAGGCCCGTGACTTCACCTGGATCACCACCGAGATCTGCCGCCGCGCCGGCCTGCTGGAGGCCTATAACACCGCCATCAACCGGGGCGCCGCCCTGGTTCCCCTGAAGCGCGAGCATTACGACTATTCCCTGCCCATCGATCAGGTGCACGACGTCGATACCATCTGGGACGCAGTGTGTAAGGCCGCGACCCACGAGCTGACCGACGGCGCCGACGTCAAGGATCTGGCCTGGCTGAAGACCCACGGCCTGTTCGTGGTGCCCTTCGAGAAGAAGGACTGGTACCTGCTGCCGACCATGGAAGACCAGGGCCTGCGCTTCGAGATGCCCTATCAGGAACGGCTGCTGAAGGCCGGCATCGAGCTGGGCCGGCGCCTGCACGAACACGACATCCATTGGTGGGACACCCAGCTCAAGGAATACCAGGCGCTGCCGACCTGGCACGACGTGCCGCACCATTGGCTGAAATCGACCCGCGACCTGGGCGGCCATCCCGACGATTACCCGTTCTGGGCGGTCACCACCAAATCGATGCCTTATACCACCGGCAATAATGCCGGCATCCCCTTGATGAACGAGGTGGCGCAGAACCTGCGCGGCCACGGCTCGGTGGTGATGAATGCCAAAGCCGCCAAGAAGCTGGGCATCAAGGCCGGCGACTGGGTCGAGGTGCGCTCGCCGATTTCCTTCACCCGAGGCAAGGCCGCCCTGGTCCAGGGCTGCCGCCCCGACACCATCGTCGTCCAGGGCCAGTACGCCCACTGGAAGACGCCTTACGCCAAGGACCTGAACTTCCCGTCGCTCAACAAGGTGATCCCGCTGTCGATGGAACTGACCGACGCCACCGGATCGGGCGCCGATCTGGTCCGGGTGTCGGTGACCAAGGTCGACGGCCCGCTGGCGGAGGACGCCCGATGATCAAGACCCGCATCGAGCGCCCCAGCCAGCCCCCCGCCTTTGGGCCCGAGCAGCCGGCCCCGACGCTGGCCTCGACCGATGTCGAGCGCTGGGCCGACGGCCGCCTGGAAGCCTGCCAGGATTGGGTGGCCGAAGAAGTGCCGGTCAGCCTGGAATATAACGGCCTCGCCCACGCGGTGATGCTGGCCAGCCCGGCCGATCTCGAGGATTTCGCCATCGGCTTCTCGCTGACCGAGGGGCTGGTCGATCACGTGCGCGACATCACCGACATCGCCATCGAGACCGTGGAGCGGGGCATCCGCGTCCGCCTGGACATTACCGGGCGCTGCTTCGCCCGACTGAAGGAACGCCGCCGGTCGCTGGCCGGACGCACCGGCTGCGGCCTGTGCGGCACCGACAGCCTGGATCAGGTGTTCCGTGACATCCGGCCGGTCGCCGCCGACACCTGTTTCCGGCCCGACCGGCTGGCGGTGGCGCTGAACCGGCTGGCCGCCCGTCAATCGCTGCAGGGCATGACCGGGGCGGCCCATGCCGCCGGCTGGATCGATGCCATGGGCCAATTGCACCATGTGCGCGAGGATGTCGGCCGCCACAACGCCCTGGACAAGCTGGCGGGTGCCTTGGCCCAGGCCGGGCAGGATGCCGGCCAGGGCGCCATGCTGGTCACCAGCCGCGCCAGCTATGAGATGGTGCAAAAGGCCGCCGCCTCGGGGTGCGGCATGCTGGTGGCGGTGTCGGCCCCCACCGCCCTGGCCATCCGCACCGCGCTCGAGCTGAACGTCACCCTTGTCGGCTTCGCCCGCCAGGGCCGCCACACCGTCTATTCCCACGCCTGGCGCCTGCCGGCTGAACGGGGAGAAATTCGATGACCCGCTATGTGATGGTCGCCGACCTGCGCCGGTGCGTCGGCTGCCAGACCTGCACCGCCGCCTGCAAGGAGAACAACGGCACTCCCGTCGGCGTGCAATGGCGCCGCGTGCTGGACATCGAGGCCGGCGAATATCCCGACGTCAGCCGCGTCTTCCTGCCGACGGGGTGCAATCACTGCGACAAGCCGCCCTGCATGGAGGTGTGTCCCTCGACCGCGACGGGCAAGCGGGCCGACGGCCTGGTCACCATCGATTACGACCTGTGCATCGGCTGTTCGTACTGCATCATGGCCTGCCCCTACGACGCCCGTTTCAAGGTCGAGGATCTGGCCTATTCCTATGGCGAGGCCAATGCCGCCGACCAGGCCCGCAGCAATCCGGCCGAGTTCGATGGCGTGGTGTCGAAATGCACCTTCTGCATCGACCGCATCGATGCCGGCCTGGCCAAGGGCCTGGTGCCCGGCCGCGACATGGAGGCGACGCCGGCCTGCGTCCAGGGCTGCATCTCGGGCGCGCTGCGCTTCGGCGATCTGCACGACCCCGACAGCGACGTCTCGCAGCTGATCAAGACCAACAAATATTTCCGCCAACACGAGGAAGAGGGCACCGGCCCCGGCTTCTATTATCTTTGGGACAAGGGGGCACCATGAAGCAGATGATCACCGCCAGGCTGCAGCGCTATTGGGATTTGCGCGCCGCGGCCAACTTCATCGGCGGCGGCACCGGCACCGGCTTGGTGGTCGCCTCGGGCCTGGGCTGGCTGTTGGGCCTGGACGTCACCATTCCGCTGCTGGCCGGCCTGGCCTTTGTCGGGCTGGGCCTGTCGATGGTGTGGCTGGAAATCGGCAAGCCATGGCGCGCGCTTCATGTGTTCTTCCATCCCCAGACCTCGTGGATGACCCGGGAAGGCATCCTGGCGGCGCCGCTGATGGCGGCGGGCGCCGGGTTCTGGTGGTTCGACCAGCCGCTGCTGCTGGCGGTGGCGGTGTTCTTCGCCATCGGCTTCGTCTATTGCCAGGCGCGAATCTTAAGGGCCGCCAAAGCCATTCCGGCCTGGTCGCATGTCCGCACCGTGCCGCTGATCTTGATGACGGCGGCGGCCGAGGGCACCGGCCTGTTCCTGGTGCTGGGCGAGCCGGCGCCGATGATGGTGTCGGCGGCCCTGGCCATGGCCATCGCCCGCGAGGCGGCGCGCGAGGCCTATCGCCAGGCCCTGAAGCGCGATCGTGCCCCCGAGGGCACGCTGGAATGGTTCGTTCGCCCCGAGGTCCGCGTGCTGCAGGCGATGCGCTGGGTGTCGATGGTGCTGTTGCTGGTGGGCGCCTTCGGCTCAGGCCCGGCGGCCATGGCCGGCGGTCTGCTGGCGGTGCTGACCGGCTGGGGCTTGAAGGTGATCATGGTCACCAAGGCGGCCTTCAACCGTGGCGCCCGGGTGCCGCGCACCCCGGTCCGCGGCCGCGATTCCAGCCGCCTGGTCCAGCCGCATTAGGGCACAGACGCAATCACACGGGGAACGCCATCTCGCCTCGCTCGTCATACCCGCGCTTGACGCGGGTATCCACGCGGTGCTGCCTGGCGCCCTGTTTCCAACGCCTTTCCTGCGGATTGACGTGGATGGCCGGGCCAAGCCCGGCCATGACGAGCGGGGGCGTCTGAGCGGGCCCGGCCACGGGCCGCATTCATGCAATTGACCGCGCTCAAGGTTGAGTAAGACGGGATCGGCGACATTCGGCCGGTCCCGTTTTTCGTTTCGAGGTACGGCAATGCGCGCGGTTGTGTTGGCTTTGATGGCGTCGTTGGCGGCGGGCGCGGCGGCGGCGCAAACCGCGCCGGCGCCGGTGACGCTTCCCGGCGGCAAGATCTGGAATTTCGACATCGATAACGGCCGCGAGATCATGCGCACCTGCGCCGCCTGCCACGGCGAGTATGGCGAGGGCGGCGGCGGCGGCGTCTATCCGCGCATTTCCGGCATGCATCCCGACTATCTGGCCGAACAGTTGCGCGCCTTCAAGACGCGCACGCGCGAAAACATCCCGATGTATCCCTATGCCAACGACCGCGAACTGCCGGAAAAGGACGTGCTGGACGTGTCGCACTATCTGGCGACCATCAAGCCGCCCAAGCATCCGCCGTCAGACGAGGTCAAGATGGACGCCTTCGAGCGCCTGAAGCTGGCCAAGCAGGCGGTGCAGATCCCGCGCGAGCCCGGTGACGTCGACAAGGGCCGCAAGCTTTACGAGGCCGATTGCCTGGAATGCCACGCCCGCGACGGCCAGGGCCGGGTGAAGAAGCCGCCCCTGGCCCAGCAGCACATGAAGTATCTGCAGGCCCAGATCACCTTGTTCCTGTCGAACATGCGCAAGCACGAGGATGTCGACGAACTGATCCGCCCCAAATCGGCCGAGGATTGGAAGAACATCTGGGCCCACATCTCGGTGCTTGACGATTAGGGCCAAGCCGCCACACTGGACCCCGAACGGAAAGGGGCCGGCTGATGCGTCGCATATTGTCGATCGGGGTGCTGGGACTGACTTTAGCGAGCTTGCCCGCCGGGGCGGCGGAAAAGCTGCAGGTGCCGCAATTGCCGGGCTGGAAGGTGATCGTCAGCCTAGCCGACCGCAACGGCGAAACCACCGAACTGATCCCCGGAAACGAAGCCGCCGAATCCTGGACCCGGCGCGCCACCATCCAGGCCTTTCGCGGCACGCCGCTGACGGCGCAGGCCTTCCTGGATACCGTGGTCACCAAGACCAGCCAGGTGTGCGAGCAGGCCTCGGCCGGGCCGTCCAGCTTAGGGATGGTCGGCGGCCGCGAGGCCGGCAGCCGCACCGTCGCCTGCGGCCGCTACAAGGGCGATGGGCGCGGCAGCATGACCCTTTACTTCGTGGTGCGGGGCAAGGACGCCTTTTACGTGGTCAGCCGGGCCTGGCGCGGCGAGCCGTTCGCCCAAGGCACCGTCCCGGTGTCGGCGGCCGAGTTGGCGGAATGGGTCGCCTATATGAACGCCGTCGATCTGTGCGATGCCAAGGACCCCAACCGGCCGTGCCGGTAAGTACAGTTCGTGAAAAAGTCCCTCGCTTCGCTCGGTGTACTTTTTCACGTTGATTCCATAAGGAGGAAAATAGGCTTGGGGCGGCCCTACGCCTATTTTCCGCATTTGTTGTTTTGTCAGGATTCCGACCCATTGGGTCGCAAGCCTGGCAAAACCGCAGCCGCCATGATGCGAGCTAGGCTCGCTTCATGGCGGGAAAACAACGGGAACCCGCGCGGAAAGCTTGCTTGAGCACGGGTTTGCCAACAAGAACCGGGGAAAAGTACACCGAGGCAAAGCCGAGGGACTTTTTCACGCCCCCCTAATCGTCACCCATCTTCAAGGCGGCCAGGAAGGCCGATTGCGGGATTTCGACCTTGCCGAACTGCCGCATGCGCTTCTTGCCTTCCTTCTGCTTGTCCAACAGCTTGCGCTTGCGGCTGACGTCGCCGCCATAGCACTTGGCCAGCACGTCCTTCCTGAGCGCGCTGATGGTCTCGCGCGCGACGATGCGGCCTCCGATCGCCGCCTGGATGGCGATCTGGAACATCTGGCGCGGAATCAGTTCCTTCAGCCGGGTGCAGATGGCACGGCCCCGGCTTTCGGCGTTGGCGCGGTGGACGATGAAGGCCAGGGCGTCGACCGGCTCGGCATTGACCAGGATCGAGGTCTTGACCAGATCGCTTTCGGTATAGCAATCCATCTCGTAATCGAAGCTGGCATAGCCGCGGCTGATGGACTTCAGGCGGTCGTAGAAGTCGAACACCACCTCGTTCAGCGGCAGCTTGTAGACCGCCATGGCGCGGTTGCCGGCATAGGTCAGGTCGATCTGCTGGCCGCGCCGTTCGGTGCACAATTGCAGGATCGAGCCCAGATAATCGTCGGGCACCATGATGGTGGCCTTGATCCACGGCTCTTCCACATGGTCGATGCGGCCGACATCGGGCATGTCGGCCGGATTGTGCAGATCCATCACCGTGCCGTCGGTCAGGAAGATCTTGTAGACCACGCTGGGCGCGGTGGTGATCAGGTCCAGATTGAACTCGCGCTCCAGGCGCTCCTGGATGATTTCCAGGTGCAGCAGGCCCAAGAAGCCGCAGCGGAAGCCGAAACCCAGCGCGGCCGAGGTCTCGGGCTCGTACTGGAAGCTGGCGTCGTTCAGGCGCAGCTTGCCCAAGGAATCGCGCAGATCCTCGTAATCGGCGGCGTCGATGGGGAACAGGCCGCACCACACCACCGGGATCGATGGCTTGAAGCCCGGAAGCGCCTCGGCGGCCGGCTTCTTGTCGTCGGTGATGGTGTCGCCGACCTTGGTGTCGGCCACCGCCTTGATGCCGGCGGTGATGAAGCCCATCTCGCCGGGGCGCAGGTCGCTGCAGCGGATCATCTTCGGCGTGAAATAGCCGACCTGATCGACTTCATAGGCAGCACCCGTCGCCATCATGCGGATCTTCTGGCCGCGCTTCAGAACGCCGTTCTTGATGCGCACCAGGATGATGACGCCCAGATAGGCGTCGTACCACGAATCCACCAGCAGGGCCTGCAAGGGCGCGTCGATCTCGCCCTCGGGGGCCGGCAGGCGCTTGACCAGGGCTTCCAGCACGTCGCCGATGCCCAAGCCCGACTTGGCCGAGATCATCACCGCTTCCGAGGCATCCAGGCCGATGACGTCCTCGATCTGCTGCTTGATGCGCTCGGGCTCGGCGGCGGGCAGGTCGATCTTGTTCAGGACCGGCACGATCTCGTGGCCGGCATCCAGGGCGTGATAGACGTTGGCCAGGGTCTGGGCCTCGACGCCTTGGGATGCATCGACCACCAGGATCGAGCCCTCGCAGGCGGCCAGCGAGCGGCTGACCTCATAGGCGAAATCGACGTGGCCGGGGGTGTCCATCAGGTTCAACTGATAGGTCTTGCCGTCGCTGGCGGTGTAATCCAGCCGCACCGTCTGGGCCTTGATGGTAATGCCGCGCTCGCGCTCGATATCCATCGAGTCCAGGATCTGTTCCTTCATCTCGCGCGCCTCGATGGCGCCGCAGGTCTGGATCAGACGGTCGGCCAGGGTCGACTTGCCGTGGTCGATATGGGCGATGATGGCGAAGTTGCGGATGTGCGAGAGCTTGGTCATGGGCGGGCGTTCGACAGCCTTTCAAGGGTTTGGGCGGGACCATAGTCTGTGCAGGGCGGTTTTGGAAGCCCGCGCATGCAGGTTGCGCGCTTTCGCGGCTGCCTCTTCCGGGGTAGGATCAGGGTATCAGGCCAAGGAGCGCGACCGATGCAGCCCGACGACACCGCCAAGACCGATCCGCACGTCACCCGGCGGCGCAACCGCATGGCCGGGCTGTGGGCGGCGGAGTTGCTGGGGCTGATCGGCCAGGCCGCCCAGGATTACGCCCACGACCTGGCGCACCGCCACGACGGCGCCCCCGACGACGAGCCGGTGGCCCGCCACCTTCTGTCCGATCTGAAGGGCAAGGTGTCCCTGCACGAGATCAAGGACAAGCTGGCCCATCTGGTGCAGGAAGCGAAGAAGCAGCTGCATCACGAGGGCGACAAGAAATAGCTGCCGTGCACGAAAAAACCCCCGCCGTTTCCGGCGGGGGTTTTCGTTATCACAGCTCGGAAGCCAGCTGCCACACCGCCGGCGACCGCCACAGGCGCGACTTCAGCAGCTCGCGCTCGTAGACGAACTCCTTCGGCAGGCGATCGAGGAACTTGTCGAACAGTTCCTCCTGGCTGCGCGCCTCGGCGACGCCATCCTCGCGCTCGATGGTCATCAGGTCGTGGAACTTGTCCTGGGCATAGTCCAGGCCGTTCCATTCGACGTCGTCATAGGTCGGCACGAAGCCGAACGGGCTTTCGACGCCCTGGGCATGGCCGTTGACGCGGTCGGTGATCCACTTCAGCACGCGCATGTTGTCGCCGTAGCCCGGCCACATGAACTTGCCGTCCGGACCCTTGCGGAACCAGTTGACGCGGAAGATCGGCGGCGGGTTCGAGACCTTGCGGCCCATTTCCAGCCAATGGGTGAAATAATCCGCCATGTTGTAGCCGCAGAACGGCAGCATGGCGAAGGGGTCGCGGCGGATGGCGGCCTGGCCGACGGCGGCGGCGGTGGCCTCGGAACCCATGGTGGCGGCCAGATAGACGCCGTGGGTCCAGTTGAACGACTGATAGACCAGCGGCATGGTCTTCGACAGGCGACCGCCGAAGATGAAGGCCGAGATCGGCACGCCGGCCGGATTTTCCCAATCGGGATCGACCGACGGGCACTGGCTGACCGGAGCGGTGAAGCGGGCATTGGGATGCGCCGCCGGCTCGGTCGAGTCAGGGGTCCAGTCGCGACCCTTCCAGTCGATCAGATGGGCCGGCTTGTCCTTGGTCATGCCTTCCCACCACACGTCGCCATCGTCGGTGAGTGCGACGTTGGTGAAGATCGAGTTGGCGGCGCAGGCGGCCATGGCATTGGCGTTGGTGTCGGCACCGGTGCCGGGCGCCACGCCGAAGAAGCCGGCTTCCGGGTTGATGGCGTAGAACTTGCCGTCCGCACCGGGCTTGATCCAGGCGATGTCGTCACCGACGGTCCAGATCTTCCAGCCGTCGAAGCCCTTGGGGGGCTGCAGCATGGCGAAGTTGGTCTTGCCGCAGGCCGACGGGAAGGCGGCGGCGACATAGGTCTTCTCGCCCTGGGGGTTCTCGACGCCGACGATCAGCATGTGCTCGGCCAGCCAGCCCTCGTCACGGCCCATGGTCGAGGCGATGCGCAGCGCGAAGCACTTCTTGCCCAACAGCGCGTTGCCGCCGTAACCCGAGCCATAGGACCAGATCGCCCGCTCTTCCGGGAAATGGCTGATGGTGATGTTCTCGGGGTTGCACGGCCAAACCACGTCCTTGGCACCATCGGCCAAGGGCGCGCCGACCGAGTGCAGGCACTTGACGAAGTGGCCGTCCTTGCCCAGCAGCTCCAGCACCGCCTGGCCCATGCGGGTCATGATGCGCATGTTGACGACCGCATAGGCCGAATCGGTGATCTGCACGCCGATATGGGCGATGTTCGACCCCAGCGGCCCCATCGAGAACGGCACCACATACATGGTGCGGCCCTTCATGCAGCCGTCATACAGCTTGCCCATCCGTTCCTTCATCTCGGCGGGCGCGACCCAATTGTTGGTCGGACCGGCCTCGGCCTTGGTGGCCGAGCAGATGAAGGTGCGGTCCTCGACACGGGCGACGTCGCGCGGGTCGGACCGGCACAGATACGAATTGGGACGCTTGGCGTCGTTCAGCCGAATCATCGTTCCGGCTTCGACCATCTGCCCGCACAGCGCGTCGTACTCCGCCTGGGAACCGTCGCAGATATGGATGCTGTCCGGCTTGCACAGCCGGGCCATTTCGTCGATCCAGGCCAGCAAGCTGGCATTGATCGTGGTTCCGCCGGGAATACCGTGTTTGCTCATGATCACCTATCTCCATCCCTTATAGATGGAGGCCGTACCGCGCTGGCCGGTGTCCGCCCGAGAGCGGGCCTGGTCGGTGGGATGACCCCCGAAACGGGCGCCTTACATCGCGCCTTTAGCCCCGAAGAGGACGCGAAGATAGCGATAA
This sequence comes from Magnetospirillum sp. LM-5, assembly GCF_902729445.1. Classification (NCBI taxonomy): domain Bacteria; kingdom Pseudomonadati; phylum Pseudomonadota; class Alphaproteobacteria; order Rhodospirillales; family Rhodospirillaceae; genus Magnetospirillum; species Magnetospirillum sp. LM-5. Next base: position 103,835 of record NZ_CACVCE010000072.1, read on the forward strand.
GGCGTGTCAGGGGCAATGAGAATGCTGTATCGGATGCCCGCCAATTTAGCGGGGCAGGCGTTCCCACCCGGCAAGGGTCGCTTGAAGGGCCTGCTCGCGGGTGGCCACGGGACGCTCGAAAGCCAGGCGGACAAAGGATTCCCCGCGTCTCAGGTCGGCCCCGTCGATGTCGGTTCCCACCACCTGCCAGCCATCCGCCAGTGTGGGGGCTTCGCATCCCGCCACAGCCGTCGCCTGGTCCGGGTCCAACCCGAACGGGGCGTCGAACCACACCGCCCGGCCGAAGCCGCCGACGAAGTGGACCCGCTCGGGCACCACCCGCCACAGGCCGAAATCGGCGAAGCCGGCGTAAAGCGCCGCGCCGGGATGCAGGGCCAGGAAGCGGGCGCGGTCCTGCGGGTCGGCGCTGGGCTGGGCCCGGCCGATCAGAGTGACGCGCGGCCCGGTCTGCGGATTGGCCAGCCCGTCGGTGCCGTCGAACAACAAGGACACCCTGGAATCGGCCAGGATATTGCGGGTGTGGTCGGACAGACCCGACAGCAGCAGCAAGGGCGCCAGCATTGGGTCGACCGCCACGGTCACCAGCGAGCAATAGGGCGCGCCGCCCATCAATGTGCCCAGCGCAGCCTTGCGGCCGGCCCGCACCACCCGGCGCAAGGCCAGGCGGTTGTCGGCGGGCAGTTGACCTTCGTCATTCACCGGGTCTTTGATCATCGGGCATCACTGGCAGACTTGTTTTGGACGAAGGGGATCATCGCAGATGAACGCATTCAAGGGAACCGTGCTGGCCCTGGCCGCCCTGCTGGCCTCGGGCCCGGCGCTGGCCGGCGACGCCAAGGTCGGCGACATCGTGATCAAGAGCGCCTGGGCCCGGGCGACGCCGCCGAAGGCTCCGGCCGGCGGCGCCTATCTGACCATCGTCAACAATGGGGCCGGGGCCGACAATCTGATCGGCGCCAAGGCCGACATTTCCAAGACCGCCGAGCTGCACACCCACATGGCGCAAGGCGACACCATGCGGATGATCGCGCTGTCCAGCGTCGAAATCCCCGCCGGCCGCACCATCGAGTTCGCCCCCGGCGGTCTGCACGTCATGCTGATCGGCCTGAAGGCGCCGCTGAAGGAAGGGGCCACCCTGCCGCTGGAACTGGAATTCGCCCAGGCCGGCAAGGTCACCGTGGAGGCCGAGATCAAGCCAATCGGCTCGATGGGCCCGGGCTCGATGGGAATGGGCACGATGCCGATGCAGCACGACCCCGCCATGCACGAAAGCCACATGAAGGACCCCGACCACCGCAAGATGCACGAATCCATGCATCCGCCGGGGAAATAGGATCACGCCCCCTTCCCGGTGGGGAAGGGGGCGCAAGACCGGATGCGGCGGTGGGGGCAGGGGGGTGCCGCGATCCGGCCCGTCTCAATGAAGCCGGCCGGATTCCAGCATGCCGTGCAGGAAGGCCAGGTGGTCGGCGACCATCACCGCATCGGGCTGGCCGGCATGGCCATGCATCATCGCACGGCGCGTCAGCAGCAGGTCGCGGGCGGGACAGGCCCCCAGGGTGGCGGCCAGATCCTCGATCAATTGCGCCGCCTGGGCGAACAAGGCGTCCGGCTCGGTGTCGAACCATCCCTCGGCGCGCAAGGATTCGTAGCTGTCGCTCAGCGTCCGTTCGACATCGCCAGAGGCGAGAGAAGATTTCATGGGCCACTCCTTTGCGAGTGATACTTGGAATGATTCGACTGTAACGCCCTAACACGAACAGCGTTCGTGCCGTGAGTGAGCACATCAACAACAGCCTATGACCAAAGTATGAATGACCTCAGCGGGCCAGGCCTTCAAGCAGGGCCAGTCCGTCGGCGCGCTTGCGCGGCAGCGGCGCGTCGGCGGCCAGCAGGCCGAGCGCGCGGGCCTTCAGCCCCAGTTCCAGCAGGAAGGGCGGCTTGAGGTGGGCAGCGGCCAGCGCCTGGTGGTCGGCCAGCACGGCTTCGGCCTCGCCCTGGCGGACCACCCGGCCGGCGGCGAACAAGGCGACGTCGTCGGCCCAGCTCCAGGCCAGATCGACGTCGTGGGTGGTGAAGACCAAGGTGGTGCCGCCCTGGCACAGCCGATCCAGCGCCGCCAGCAGATGCACCGTGCCGAACGGGTCCAGGCCGGCGCTGGGTTCGTCCAGCAAAAGGATGTCGGGCCGCATCGCCACCGCGCCGGCGATGGCGGCGCGCTTCTTCTGGCCGAACGACAGCATGTGCGGCGGCCGGTCGGCCAGCTCGGCGATGCGCAGGGAGTCCAGCGCTTCGGCGACGCGGGCGGCGACGACCGATTCGTCCAGTCCCAGGTTCAGCGGCCCGAACGAGACGTCCTCGGCCACAGTGCCGGCGAACAATTGATCGTCGGGGTCCTGCAGCACCAGGCCGACGCGGCGGCGCCACAGCGCCCGCTGGGCGCGGCCATGGGCCATGGCGGCCCCGTCCAGGCGCACCTGGCCGGATTTGGGTTCCAGGGTTCCGTTCAGATGCAGCAGCAGCGTCGTCTTGCCGGCGCCGTTGGGGCCCAGGATGGCGAGGCGCCGGCCCCGGCGCACGGCCAGGTCCAGCCCGGCCAGGGCCGGGGCGCCGCCGGGATAGGCGTAATGAAGGCCGCAGGCTTCCAGGATCACCATGCCAGGCCCAACCCGGCGATAGACACCAGCAAGATCGCGGCACGGGCCAGTCCCCAGACCGAGACCGGCCGGCGGGGCGACAAGGTCCGCAACGACCCGTCGAAGCCACGCGCCGCCAGGCCGATTTCCTGGCGATGCGCGCGGTCCAGCGCCCTGGGCAGCAGCGAGGCCGCCAACAGCCCGGCCGAGCGGATGCGCCGACGCCAGCCGACCGTGCCCAGCCGGGCGGCCTGGACGGCGTGCATGGTCTGGGCGGTGTCTTGCAAGATGAAGATGAAGCGATAGATCGCCAGCGCCACCTCGGCCAATTCCGGGGCCAGACCCAGCCGCCTCAGGCCGTCGATCAGGGCCGGCGTGGACGTGGTCGCCGCCAACAGTAACAGGGCCGCCACCGCCGCCAGGGCGCGCAGCGCCACCGCCAGTCCGGCCCGACCGCCATCGGCGGCCAGATGCAGGCCCGCGGAATCGATCTCGACCGCCAGCGCCATGGTTCCGGTGGCGATGAAGGCGGCCGGCGGGGCCAGCAGGGCCAGCCAGTCGGCCGGGCCGACGCCCGAGCGCCAGGCCAGCAGGCTGGCCGCCGCCAGCACCGCCAGGGCGCCGGGAAAAGGCGGCAGGGCCAGCGCCAGGCCCATCAGGCCCAGCGCCGTCACCGCCTTCTCGCTCAGGGATTTGTCTTTCCAGCGGCTGGCGGCGGCCAGCCGGTCGGTGCGAATCATTTCCGGCGCCGACCGTGCAGCCGCCCCAGCACATAGCCCAACAGCCCCGCCCCCGCCGCCGCCTGCAGGGCGAACAACAGGCTTTCGATCTCTTTGCTGGGCGGCGTCCAGATGTTCGAGAACCACGGGCGGTAACCCGATTCCTCGATCAAGGCCTGGGCCTGGCCGTCGGCGCCGCCATAGCTGCCCTCGATCCCCAGGATCAAGGGCGCCGCCACCACCAGGATCGCCGCTCCCAGCAGCACGATGTTCTGTCGCGCCATGGTCATGCCCGGACCTCGGCCACCAGGGCGCGCTGGTTCAGCGCATTCATCACCACCACCGTCAGCAGGCCCTCGGCCACCGCCAGGGGCAGCTGGGTCACGGCGAAGATGCCGGCGAACTTGGCCAACGCGCCGGCGAAACCGCTGGCGGCGTCGGGAAAGGCCAAGGCCAGCTGGGCCGAGGTCACCACATAGGTCCCCAGATCGCCCAGCATGGCGGCCAGGAACACCGCCACCGACGGCCCCAAGCCGATCTTGCCGGCCGCCTTCCACACCGCCCAGGCGATCCACGGCCCGGCCACCGCCATCGAGAAGACATTGGCCCCCAGGGTGGTCAGGCCGCCATGGGCCAGCAGCAGGGCCTGGAACAGCAGCACCACGGTCCCGATGATGGTGGTGGCGGCCGGCCCCACCGCCAGCGCGCCCAGGCCGGTGCCGGTGGGATGCGAGCACGAACCGGTGACGCTGGGCAGCTTCAGGGCCGACAGCACGAAGGCGAAGGCGCCGGCGGCGCCGAAGGTCAGCCGCAATTCGGGCCGTTCGACCAGAATCCGCTTCAGGCGCACCGCGCCGACGGCGACGAAGGGCGCCGAAACGGCCGTCCACGCCAGGGCATGCCCGGCGGGAAGGAATCCTTCCATGATATGCATCTATCCACCTCTTGGTCCGCGAACAGCGAACACACCGCCCCGACTTGGGACATCACCGTTCCAGGACACCCCGCCCGGAAGGTCGTGCGTACGCGGGTTCGACGGCAGGTCTCCTGGCTCGCGGGTCAAGGGTTCCGGCATAGCCTTCCCGACCTTGGAAACGTTCGCCGGTGGATATCCTGGCAAACGGGTCAGTGGCAATCGCGAACGGCCGGAACCTCTCCGCCTACAGTTGCGGGGGCAGCGCCGGAATCGCACCGGCTTCCCATCTTCACCCCCGTCACCCTTGCGGACTTCGGGGGAACCGTCTGGGCGGACTATAATTTCGCCACATTGGGGAAGTCAATTTCGCTTTCGCCCCGGGCCGGTTTGCGCGACCCTGAGGCCGGCGAACCTTCGTGGGGAGTTTTCTTTCGTGGGCCATACCATCGTGCTGGTCGATGACGACCGCAATATCCTGACCTCGGTGTCGATCGCCCTGGAATCCGAGGGCTACAAGGTCCGCGCCTATACCGACGGCGCCGAGGCGCTGCGCGGCCTGACCAGCCAGCCGGCCGACCTGGCGGTGCTGGACATCAAGATGCCGCGCATGGACGGCATGGAATTGCTGCAACGGCTGCGCAAGAACTCGGCCATCCCGGTGATCTTCCTGACCTCGAAGGACGACGAGGTGGACGAGCTGATGGGCCTGCGCATGGGGGCCGACGATTACATCAAGAAGCCGTTCTCGCAGAAGCTGCTGATCGAACGCATCCGCGCCCTGCTGCGCCGCCTGGACATGGCCGCCGAGGAAGGCGACGGGCCGGCGGCCGGCGCCATCACCCGGGGCGAACTGGTGCTGGACCCCGGCCGGCATGTCTGCGTGTGGAAGGGCGCCAAGGTCGACCTGACCGTCACCGAGTTCCTGCTGGTCAAGGCCCTGGCCCAGCGGCCCGGCCACGTCAAGAACCGCGACCAATTGATCGATGCCGCCTACGGCGAATCGATCTATGTCGATGACCGCACCATCGACAGCCACATCAAGCGGGTCCGCAAGAAATTCCGCGAGGTCGACGATTCCTTCGCCCATATCGAAACCCTGTACGGCGTCGGCTATCGTTACCGTGAAGACTGAACCGGTCAGGCGCCGGGGCCGCTGGCGGCCGCTGGCCTCGCCGCTGACGCGGCGCATCCTGGCGGTCAACCTGATCGCCCCGGTGCTGCTGGTGGCCGGGCTGATGTTCCTGGACCGCTACAAGCAGGCGCTGATCGAGTCCGAACTGGCGGGCCTGGCCACCCAGGCCGAGATGGTGGCCGGTGCCGTCGGCGAAAGCGCGGTGGCCGAACAAAGCCTGGGCTTCCTGGAAATCAACGCCGAGCTGGCCCAATTGATGGTCCGCCGTCTGGCGCAGCCGGCCCAGGTGCGCGCGCGCCTGTTCGACGCCGTCGGCGACCTGGCCGCCGATTCGCAATTCGTGCTGTCGGCCAAGGGCAACATCCAGATCGAGGACCTCGACCCGCCGCCGCCGCCCGGCTTCTGGTCCGACCTGGCCGCCCGCTGGGACCGCCTGTCCCACTGGATGCCGGCCGACCCCGACCTGCCGGTCCATGTCGAGCGGCTGGACAGCCGGGGCGACCAGTTCCCGGAAGTGGTCGCCGCCCTGGCCGGCGAGACCGGCACCGCCATCCGCTCGTCGCCCGAGGGCGGCATCGTCTTGTCGGTGGCGGTCCCGGTCAGCCGCTACAAGCAGGTGGTCGGCGCCTTGATGGTCACCCATGACGGCCGCGCCGTCGCCCATGGCCTGTTCCAGGTCCGCCTGGCCATCGCCCAGGTGTTCATCGTCACCCTGGCGGTCACCGTCGGCCTGTCTTTCTTCCTGGCCGGCACCATCGCCCGGCCGGTGCGCCGCCTGGCCATGGCCGCCCATCAGGTCCGCCGCGGCCAGGGCCGGCGCGCCCGCATCCCCGATTTGTCGGCCCGGGGCGACGAAATCGGCGAATTGTCGCTGGCCCTGAAGGAAATGACCGCCGCGCTGTGGACCCGCATGGACGCCATCGAACGCTTCGCCGCCGACGTCTCGCACGAGATCAAGAATCCGCTGACCAGCGTGCGCTCGGCGGTCGAGACGGCGGCCCGCATCAGCGACCCGGACAAGCAAAAGCGCCTGCTGGAAATCATCCGCGACGATGTCGAGCGGCTGAACCGGCTGATCACCGACATTTCCGACGCCTCGCGCGTCGATGCCGAAATGAGCCGCGCCGAGATGGAGCCGGTGCCGCTGGCCACCCTGCTGGCCACCCTGGCCCAGGTCTATCAGGACACCGGCGCCGAGGGCGCGCCCGGCCTGCTGGTGACCCTGCCGGACTCCGATCCCCTGACGGTGGCCGGCATCGACGGCCGTCTGGTTCAGGTGCTGCGCAACCTGATCGGCAACGCCTTGTCGTTCAGCCCAATCGGCGGCACCATCCGCCTGTCGGGCTGGCGCGACGACGGCGTGATCCACATCGCCGTCGAGGATGACGGCCCCGGCATCCCCGAGGGCAAGCTGGACGCCATCTTCGGCCGCTTCTACACCGAGCGGCCGGCCGGCGAGAAGTTCGGCACCCATTCCGGCCTGGGCCTATCCATCAGCAAGCAGATCATCGATGCCCACCAGGGCCGCATCCACGCGGAAAATCGCACCGATGCCGACGGCCGGGTGATCGGCGCGCGCTTCGTGGTGACGCTGCCGGCCCATTGACTCGCGGCCCGTGGCGACCGCACAAAAGGTTCAACCGGAAATAGTTGCGCCTTTCATTCTCTTTCGATAGGATTTGCGAATCGCCATTGTTTGGCCGCAGGTTCGATTCATAGCGCTGGGGTTGGCATGTCGGAAATCCAGGTTCGCCGTATGAGTATCCGGCGCTACACAACAGGCACCCCAGGGACCACCATCCCCGCCGCCGGAGGCGGAGAGAGTGGCCCCCATCCGCGCGCACTTACCGCAACGGAAGCAGGCGATCTGGATGTGATCGATGCGACCCTGGCCCATAGCGCCAAAAAGCTGCGGACCCTTAGCCGGGACGATGCCTTGGCTCGCCTTCGTACTCGCACGGGACGGGGCGCCGTCAAGGAATAGCTGGGAATGCCCTTGCTGAAACGTGACCTTGATGCGCTCCGAATTGCAGCCATTGCGAACAAGGACTTCATCGATCTCTCGGTAAACGATCTTCGCCTTGGCATCATGATCCAAGACGTTGCCGACCTTGATGGCTGGGAAAGATCATTGGCATTCCTGGCATCCGTTTGGTTGCGCGCTCCTTTCGAGGCTAAAGGCATCGACGTGGTCGTGACCAACTACTGCATGATGCTGCGTGGGATCGCCGCACTGTCCCTGCCGATTGATGACGACCGCTGCCGGCGTTGCCGCGATGGCGCTGAATGTCCGAAGGGCAATCTTTGCATGAGCAGTCTCATTGCCAACCGCATCGAGGCCGCCAAGCGAATGACGAAGGAAAATGTCAGCGCCCTGACCTCGGGCCATAACCACAGCCTCGGAGCCCGCACCCTACTGGTGGATGAGCGTATCACCAGGTACCGCGAATACGCCAGGGACCGGCTGCGCCGCAGGTTCTAGCCGATTGACTCGCGACGGCGCCGCGATCACCCTTCCCCCATGCAACTGGTCCACGCCACCACGGTCGAGATCGACGGCCATGCCGTCTTGCTGCGCGCGCCCTCGGGCGGCGGCAAGTCCGATCTGGCGCTTCGGCTGATCGATGCCGGCGCGGTGCTGGTGGCCGACGACCAGACCGCCCTGACCGCCCAGGACGGGCGCCTGTTCGCCAGCCCGCCCGACACCATCGCCGGCCTGTTCGAGGTGCGCGGCCTGGGCGTGGTTCGCCTGCCCCATTGCCCACGCGCGCCGCTGGCCCTGGTGGTCGATCTGGTGGCGCCGGACCAGGTTGAACGCCACCCCGAGCCGGCAACCGCCGGTTTCCTGGGCCTGGCCGTCCCACGTGTGGCGCTGGCCCCGTTCGAGGCCTCGGCGGCCGCCAAGGTTCGCCTTGCGATGCTGGGCGCGCTGCGAGATATAATGGTGCGGTGATGAGCCCAGCCACCGCAGCCACCTCCCCCGATTCCCCTGCGCCTTGCGCGCCCGCCGGTCGCGTGGTGATCGTCACCGGCCTGTCGGGCGCCGGCAAGACCTCGGCCCTGAAGGTGCTCGAGGATCTGGGCTTCGAGGCGGTCGACAACCTGCCGGTGATGCTGCTGTCCAGCCTGGTCCGCCGCGACGGCCCGGCCCGGCCGCTGGCGGTGGGCATCGATATCCGCACCCGCGATTTCGGCGTCGAGCCGGTGCTGCACGAAATCGACCGCCTGATGGCCGAAGCCGGCCAGGATGTCCGCCTGCTGTTCCTCGATTGCGACGACGAAGTGCTGAGGCGCCGCTTCACCGAGACCCGCAGGCGCCATCCGCTGGCCGCCGACCGGCCGCTGATCGACGGCATCCGCCACGAACGCACCCTGGTCAGCCCGCTGAAAAGCCGCGCCGCCGTGGTGTTCGACACCTCGAACCTGGCGCCGGGCGAATTCAAGCAGGTGCTGTCGGCCCATTTCGGCCAGGCCTCGACCCAGGGCTTGCTGGTGTTCGTCACCTCGTTCGCCTATCGCGAAGGCCTGCCGCGCGAGGCCGATCTGGTGTTCGACGCCCGCTTCCTGGCCAATCCGCACTACCAGCCCGATCTGAAGCCCTTGACCGGACGCGATCCGGGCGTGGCCGAATTCGTGTCGAACGACCCCGCTTTCGCGGTTTTTTTCGACTCTTTGACCGGTTTGCTGGCTCCACTGTTGCCCCGCTTCGCTGCCGAGGGTAAGAGCTATCTGACCATTGCCGTCGGCTGCACCGGCGGACGCCACCGTTCGGTCTTCATCGCCGAGCGGCTGGCCCAGTGGCTGGCCGGCCGCAACGTTCGGGTCGAGCTTCGCCACCGCGAATTGTTGGCAGCCGGGACATGACAAGGGGTTGGAGATGATCGGACTGGTACTTGTGACCCACGGGAAGCTGGCCGACGAGCTTGTCGCCGCCATGGAACACGTGGTCGGGCCGCAGCCAAACGTTGCCGCCGTCTGCATCGGCCCGGACGACGACATGGAGCGGCGCCGCAACGACATCATGGAATCGGTCGCCCGCTGCGATGACGGGACCGGCGTGGTGGTGCTGACCGACATGTTCGGCGGCACGCCGTCGAACCTGGCCATTTCCATCATGGACAAGGCCAAGATCGAGGTCATCGCCGGAGTCAACCTGCCGATGCTGATCAAGCTGGCCAGCGTGCGCCATTCCGAGCCGCTGGGCGACGCCGTCGCCTCGGCCCAGGAAGCCGGCCGCAAATACATCAACGTCGCCTCGAAACTTCTGAGCCAGGGGTCCCGATGAGCGCGGCCGACACCGAAGTCCGGCGCACCGCCACCATCTGCAACCGCCGTGGGCTGCATGCCCGCGCGGCGGCCAAGTTCGTCAAGCTGGTTGCCACCTTCGACGCCCAGGTCCATGTCGCCCATCGCGGCACCGAGGTCTCGGGCATGTCGATCATGGGGCTGATGATGCTGGCCGCCGCTCCCGGCTGCTCGATCGAGATGCGGGCCTCGGGTCCCGATGCCGGGCCGGCGCTCGACGCCATCTGCACCCTGATCGACCAGAAGTTCGACGAAGAGGACTGATCCTCACCCCTGGCCCGAGGATTTTGGATGCCCCACGCCGCCGCCCCTGCCCGCGAAATAGTGCTGACCGGCATGGCGGTCAGCCGGGGCATCGCCATCGGCACCGTCTATCGCCACGATTCCGACCATGTCGCGGTGGCCGAGACCCGGATTCCCGCCTCGCGCCTGGCCGCCGAGAAGAAGCGCTTCGCCGCCGCCGTCGAGACGGCGCAGGGCCAGGTCGCCCAGATGCGCGCCAAGGCCGAGGGACTGGACGGCGCCGCCGCCGAGGAACTGGGTTACCTGCTGGATGCCTATCAGCAGATGCTGCACGGCTCGCGCCTGGTCCGGGGCGTCGAGGGCCGCATCGAGTCCGAGCGCATCAATGCCGAGGCCGCCGTCCAGCACGAGATCGATTCCATCGCCCACGTCTTCGAGGCCATGGAGGATTCCTATCTGTCCGGCCGCGCCGCCGACGTGCGCGACCTGGGCCGGCGCCTGATCCGCAACCTGATCGGCCGCGACTGGAAGCCGTTCCAGACCCTGCCGAAGAATAGCGTCATCCTGGGCGAGGAACTGACCCCGGCCGATACCGCGCTGCTGGACCCCAAGGTGGTGGCCGGCATCGCCACCCAACTGGGCGGCGCCGAAAGCCATACCGCCATCATGGCCCGCTCGCTGGGCCTGCCGGCGGTGCTGGGCGTCGCCGAACTGATGCGCCATGCCCGCAGCGGCGACGTGGTGGTGATCGACGGCCGCAACGGCCGGGTGGTGTTGAACCCGTCGGACGATCTGCTGGACGCCTATCGCAAGATGCGCGCCGACTTCCTGCGCACCCGCCGCCAACTGTCGCGCCTGAAGGATTTGCCGGCGACCACCCGCGACGGCCAGCGGGTCCAACTGGAAGCCAATATCGAACTGCCTGGCGAAGTGGCCTCGGCCCTGGCCGCCGGGGCCGAGGGCATCGGCCTGTTGCGCTCGGAATTCCTGTTCATGAACCGCGACGACGTGCCGGACGAGGACGAACAGTTCGCCGCCTACCAGGCGGTGATCCAGGGCATGGGCGGACGCGAGGTCACCATCCGCACCCTGGATGTCGGCGGCGACAAGCTGGCGCACGGACTGGGCGTCAATCCCGGCCCCAACCCGTCCTTGGGCCTGCGCGCCGTGCGGCTGTCGCTGGCCCGGCCCGAACTGCTGGAAGCGCAACTGGCGGCGATCCTGCGGGCTTCGGCCTTCGGGCGGGTGCGTATCCTGGTGCCGATGGTCGCCACCGTCGAGGAGATCCAGGCGGTGCGAGCCACCCTGGAAAAGGTGGTCCGCCGCCTGAAGCGGGCCGGCGTGGCGATGGCCGACCCGCTGCCGCCGCTGGGCGTGATGATCGAGGTGCCGGGCGCGGCGCTGGGGGCCGACGCGCTGGCCTTCAATTCCGATTTCTTCTCGATCGGCACCAACGACCTGACCCAGTACACCCTGGCCATCGACCGCGCCGATGAAGCGGTCGCCAGCCTTTACAACCCGCTGCATCCGGCGGTGCTGCGGCTGATCCAGTTCACCACCGAAGCCGCCAAACGCGCCCGGATCCCGGTGGCGGTGTGCGGCGAGGTGGCGGGCGATCCGCGCTATACCGCCTTGCTGCTGGGCTTGGGCATCCGCGACCTGTCGATGTCGGCCACCAACATCGCCGTGGTCAAGCAGCGCGTGCGCGGACTGGACCTTTCGGCCGCCAGCCGCATGGCCCGCCTGGTGATGGAACAAAGCGACGCCGCCCGCATCGCCGGCCTGGTGGACGGGTTCTCGTCCGCCGACGGAGCGGCCGACCGGGCCTCGGCCGCCCTCATGCCGACATAAAGATATCTTTATATCACCCTTGCAATCGCCGTTCGGCCCTGCTACAACGCCGTCCAGTCACACTCCCGCTGGAAGGGTCGTTTTCCCATGACCGATTACGTCGTCGCCGACATCGCTTTGGCCGATTGGGGCCGCAAGGAACTGGACATCGCCGAGAGCGAGATGCCCGGCCTGATGGCCACCCGCGCCGAATTCGGCCCCAGCCAGCCGCTGAAGGGCGCCCGCATCGCCGGTTCCCTGCACATGACCATTCAGACCGGCGTGCTGATCGAGACCCTGAAGGCCCTGGGCGCCGACGTGCGCTGGGCGTCTTGCAACATCTTCTCGACCCAGGACCATGCCGCCGCCGCCATCGCCGCCGCCGGCACCCCGGTCTTCGCCATCAAGGGCGAGAGCCTGGAAGAATATTGGGACTACACCCACCGCATCTTCGACTGGGCCGATGGCGGCTGCCCCAACATGATCCTGGATGATGGCGGCGACGCCACGCTGCTGATCCATCTGGGCATGCGGGCGGAAAAGGACCTGTCGGTCCTGGCCAACCCCACCTGCGAGGAAGAGGAAGTCCTGTTCGCCTCCATCAAGAAGAAGCTGGAAACCGACAAGACCTGGTATTCCCGCAACGGCGCCGCCATCCGCGGCGTGACCGAGGAAACCACCACCGGCGTCCATCGTCTGTACGAGATGGAGAAGAAGGGCACCCTGCTGTGGCCGGCCATCAACGTCAACGATTCGGTGACCAAGTCGAAGTTCGACAACAAGTATGGCTGCCGTGAAAGCCTGGTCGACGGCATCCGCCGCGCCACCGACGTCATGCTGGCCGGCAAGGTCGCCGTGGTCGCCGGCTTCGGCGATGTCGGCAAGGGCTCGGCCGAAAGCCTGGCCAGCCAGGGCTGCCGCGTCATCGTCACCGAGATCGACCCGATCTGCGCCCTGCAGGCCTGCATGGAAGGCTATGAGGTCCTGACCATGGAAGAGGCCGCGCCCCGCGGCGACATCTTCGTCACCACCACCGGCAATGTCGACGTCATCACCGTCGATCACATGCGGGCGATGAAGGACCGGGCCATCGTCTGCAACATCGGCCACTTCGACAGCGAGATCCAGGTCGCCGGCCTGAAGAACTTCCAGTGGACCAACATCAAGCCGCAGGTCGACGAGATCAAGTTCCCCGGCGGCAACCGCATCTTGCTGCTGGCCGAGGGCCGTCTGGTCAATCTGGGCTGCGCCACCGGCCATCCCAGCTTCGTGATGAGCGCCAGCTTCACCAACCAGGTGCTGGCCCAGATGGACATCTTCTGCAATCCCGGCAAGTACGAGAAGAAGGTCTATGTGCTGCCCAAGCATCTGGACGAGAAGGTCGCAGCATTGCACCTGGCCAAGCTGGGCGCCACGCTGACCAAGCTGAACGCCAAGCAGTCCGAGTATATCGGCGTCGCGGTCGAAGGCCCGTTCAAGCCCGACACCTACCGCTACTAAGTTCGGCTGATGTGAAGAAGCCCCCCGGTCACCGCCGGGGGGCTTTTCTTATGACCGGCCGGTGCCTAGGTTAAGAGGTGGGCAGGATGGGAGACGCGGATGGCTGCCGCACTGGAAATCGGGACGAGTAGCCGGCTGACCTGGCTTCTCGAGACGGCGTTGCGGCGGGTGCGCGCCGTTCCCGGCGGCGATTGCCTGGTCCGTGCGGCGGTGGTGGGATACCATCCGCCGACCGAAACGGTGTGGTCGGCAGCCTTCGCCGGCCGTGCCTGCCCCTATCTCGACCGCCTGGACCTGCCGCTGTCCGACCTGCCCGGACTGGACCTTGGCACCCGCAGCGGTCGGTACCGGATCATCCACGACATCGCCCAGGTCGGCGACAGCCGCGCCCGCCATGTCCAGGCCTTGCTGGAGGCCGGCATCCGCTCCAGCCTGACCGCCGCCGTGCCGGGCTTGCACGAGGTCGGCGGCTTCCTTTTCCTGAATGCCGAGCAGCCGGGCGCCTTCACCCCCGACCTGCAGGCGGCCATCCGCCCACGTCTGGACGAGACCCTGACCCTGGTGCGCCGCGAACTGAACCGACCGATCACGAAGTAATACCGGCCAACCTTTGATGTGACTTGTTGGCCGGTATCCTGCCGCCATTGCGGCGGCGGCCAAGCCCGCGGATGCGGGCGCCCGGCGAGGGGCGATACAACCGGCCAATTCATTGGCCGGTTGGTATAAACCGCCCGATCGCCTTGCGCGCCTCGTCCAGCACCAGCACCATCGAGGCCACCGCCACCGCAACCCCCCATTGCAGCGCCGACAGGTCCGAGGTGTGGAAGATCGCCTGGGCCGGCCCCCAATGCACCGCCGCCGCCTGCAGGGCGATCACGCCGGCCAGGGCGACCCACAATTTGGCATTGGCGAACATCTGCGGGCCCAGCGCCGATTCGTGACCGACCCGGGCGTTGAAGACGTTGAAGAACTGGAACAGGACGAAGGTGGTGAAGGCCAGGGTGCGGGCCTGGGTCTCGTCGCCCGTGCTTAAGCCCCAGGCGAACACGGCCAAGGTGCCCACCGCCATGGTGGTGCCGTAAAGGGCCAGCTTCAGCAGCCGGCGCACCGACAAGATCGCCTCGCCCTGGGCCTTGGGCGGTTCCTCCATCAGGCCCGGCCGCGCCGGGTCGAACGACAAGGCCAAAGCCGGCGGGCCGTCCATGATGATGTTGACCCACAGGATCTGGATCGGATGGAACGGGCTGGCCAGGCCGATGATCGGCGCCGCCAGCACAGTCAGCAAGGCGCCGATATTGGTCGAGAGCTGGAAGCGCACGAACTTGACGATATTGTCGGTGATGGTGCGTCCCTCGCGCACGGCGCCCACCACCGTCGAGAAATCGTCGTCGGTCAGCACCATGGTCGCCGCCTCGCGCGTCACGTCCGAGCCGGTGCGGCCCATCGCCACCCCGATATGCGCCGCCTTCAGCGAGGCGGCGTCGTTGACGCCGTCGCCGGTCATGGCGGCGACATGGCCGCGCGCCCGAAGGGCCTCGACGATGCGGACCTTGTGTTCCGGGGCGACGCGGGCGAACACCGCGATATCGTCGATCCGCCCGGCCAGTTCGGCATCGTCCATGCGGTCCAGTTCGGCCCCGGTCACCACCTCGCCGTCCAGGCCCAAGGCGCGGCCGATGGCCGCCGCCGTCACCCGGTGGTCGCCGGTGATCATCTTGACGGCAATCCCCGCCGTCCGGCACGCCGCCACCGCCGCCCGCGCACCCGGTCGCGGCGGGTCCAGCAGGCCGATCAGCGCGGTCAGGGTCAGGTCCCGCGCGGCAGCCAGCGGGTCGGCCAGGGCGGTTTCGTCCACCTCCGCCTCGGCCAGGGCCAGCACCCTCAGCGCCTTGGCGGCCATCGCCTCGTTCTCGCGCGCCACCTGATCGGCCCGCTCGCGGTCCAGGACATGCTCGCCGCCTTCCAGCCGCACTGCCCGGCACAGGCCCAGCACCACGTCGGGCGCGCCCTTGACCAGCAGCCGCAGGCCGCCATCGGGCAAGCGGTGCACGCTGACCATGAACTTGCGCGCCGAATCGAACGGCACTTCCGCCAGGCGCGGCCAATCCTGAAGGGCATGGGCCTTGTCGGCCAGCACCAGCAGCGCGCCCTCGGTGGCGTCGCCCACCACCATCCGGCCGCCCTGGCCGTCATCGGCCAGCATTGATTCGGTGCACAGACGGGCGGCGGCCAGATGGGGGGCGAGATCGGGAAGCGGGCCGCCATCGTCGGCCGGGCGCACCGCGCCCTCGCGGCCATACCCCTCGCCATCGACGACGAAACGCCGGCCGGCGGCCCAGCCGGCCACCGCCGTCATCTGGTTCATGGTCAAGGTGCCGGTCTTGTCGGAACAGATCACCGTGGTCGAGCCCAGGGTCTCGACCGCCGCCAGCCGCTTGACGATGGCCCCCTTCCGGGCCATGCGCACCATGCCGATGGCCAGCGTCACCGTCACCACCGCCGGCAGACCCTCGGGGATGGCGGCCACCGCCAGGGCGATGGCGGTCAGCACCAATTGGGCGACCGGCTCGCCGCGCATCAGCCCCAGCGCCAGATACAAGGCCACCACCAGCCCGGCCAGCAGGGCCAGGCGCCGGCCCAGTTGGTCCAGGCGCTGTTGCAAGGGGGTGGTTTCGTCGCCGGCCGCCTGCAGCATGCCGGCGATGCGGCCCATTTCGGTCGCGGCCCCGGTGGCGGCCACCACCATCTCGCCGCGCCCGCGGGTGACCACACTGTTCATGTGGGCCAGGTTGGTGCGCTCGGCCAGGGGCAGATCGTGGTCGGACAGCGCATCCAATTGCTTGGCCACCGCCAGCGATTCGCCGGTCAGCGAGGATTCATCGATTTCCAGTTGATGGGCCACCGCCAGCCGGCCGTCGGCGGGGATGCGGTCGCCGGCTTCCAGCAGCACCACGTCGCCGGGCACCAGCTGGGCGGCCGGCACCTCCTGCTTGGTGCCGTCGCGCCGCACCCGGCACAGGGCCGGCAGCATCGCCTTCAAGGCGTCCAGAGCCTTCTCGGCGCGGAATTCCTGATAAAACCCCAGGGCGCCGTTGAACAGGATCACCCCGAAGATCACCAGCATGTCGGTGGTGTCGCCGACGAAGCCGGCCAGCGCACCGGCCACCAGCAGCACCAGCACCAGCAGGCTGGTGAACTGGCTGACCACCATTTTCCACAGCGGCCGGGGCGGCGGCTCGGGCAGCCGGTTGGCGCCGAAGCGGTCCAGCCGGGCTTGCGCCTCGGGCGCCGACAGTCCGGCCCCGATGTCGGCATCCAGGCGCAGGCAGGCATCCTGTACGGACAGGACGTGCCAGGGCTGGCGACGGTCGCCGGATGGGGAAATCCTTGGGCTCATCCGACCAAGATAAGCCCATCTCGGGTGGGTTCAACCCGGCAAGAACGCGGGTCAGACCTCGGTTTCGTTGAGGCCCATCTGCGAGGCGGCGACCACCGCCCGCGTGCGGTTGTTGACCCCCAAGGCCTTCAAGATGGCGGTGACGTGCAGCTTGACGGTGCCTTCCGCCAGTTCCAGCGAGCGGGCGATTTCCTTGTTCGACTTGCCCTGGCCCAGCAGCGCCAGCACTTCGCGCTGACGCGGAGTCAGGAACGAAATCGCCTGTTCGGTGGCGACCGGGTTGAAGGAATCGCTGCCCGACCCCTGCGGCTCGATCAAGGCCGGCGGCAGGTAGACGCCGCCCGACAGCACCAGGCGCAGCGCCGACAGCATCACCCGGCTGGGCGAACTTTTGGGAATGAAGCCCTGCGCCCCCATGTTGACCGCCTGCAGAACATGGCGGCGATCGTCGGCGGCCGACAGCACGATGATCGGCGTGCCGGGCAGGATCTCCTTGACCTGGCGCAGCCCCTCGGCCCATTCGGCGCCGGGCATGGTGAGGTCGAGCAAGACGAGGTCGAAGTCGGCACCGCCGCGCGCGACGGCGAACAGATCGCCATAATCGCAGGCCTCGACGATGGTCAGTTGCTCACCCAATTGCCCCAGGACATGGCGCAAGCCATCCCGAAACAGTTCGTGGTCATCGGCAATCAGTATCTTCATGGCGTCCCCACATGACCGGCATTGGCCACCGAGCACCCCGACCCCCGGCTCATGCGTCAATGTCGGCAACGCTTATCCTCCAATCGACGCGGCATGTCCCTACGCAATAGGTTTGTAGGCCTGGCCGTACCTTTGTCCTTATCACGATATATGACCGCCCTTCGCAAAGCAAAGGCCGCTGGTCGGACCAATCTTAAGGCCTGCCACCTGACTGGGTAGGGTGATGGTGGACAAGACCATCCGACCCGTTTTCCCAACCGACCCCGCCGCATCGGGTACCGCCCCTTCACCCCCCAGGGTGGGATGAAGAAAAGGTAATGATTTTTCACGCTTTTCCGGCGGGTTTTGGTGCTTTCTGGACTGGATTCCGCGGGCCTGATGTGCGATATGGTTGCCCGTTCGAATTCGGCTGGCGGCACGCCAACGCGCCCCACCCGCAGCCCAGTGGACCGCACCACCGGGACAGCTTGGGGTGGGGTCC
Organism: Magnetospirillum sp. LM-5; assembly: GCF_902729445.1. Taxonomy (NCBI): domain Bacteria; kingdom Pseudomonadati; phylum Pseudomonadota; class Alphaproteobacteria; order Rhodospirillales; family Rhodospirillaceae; genus Magnetospirillum; species Magnetospirillum sp. LM-5. Next base: position 121,696 of record NZ_CACVCE010000072.1, read on the forward strand.
TGCCACCTGATTCATCCGTATCGTACCGAAGTGGAGGTAACTATGACTGTTCGCGTCGCCATCAACGGCTTCGGCCGCATCGGCCGCATGGTGTTCCGCGCCGTCGCGAAGGAATTTCCCCAGATCGAGATCGTCGGCATCAACGACCTGCTCGATCCCGAATACCTCGCTTACATGCTGAAGTACGATTCGGTGCATGGCCGCTTCAACGGCAACATCGAGGTCGACGGCAACATTCTGTCGGTCAACAACAAGCCGGTCCTGCTGTCGGCCGAGCGTGACCCCGCCAACCTGAAGTGGGGCGAGCTGGACGTCGATGTGGTGATCGAATCGACCGGCCTGTTCCTGGACGCCGCCTCGGCCGAAAAGCATCTGAAGGCCGGCGCCAAGAAGGTGCTGATGAGCGCGCCCTCGAAGGACGACACCCCGATGTTCGTCTATGGCGTCAACCACACCAAGTATGCCGGGGAAAAGATCGTCTCGGCCGCGTCGTGCACCACCAACTGCCTGGCCCCGGTGGCCAAGGTGCTGAACGACAATTGGGGTATCAAGCGCGGCCTGATGACCACCGTCCACGCCGCCACCGCCACCCAGAAGACCGTCGATGGCCCGTCCTCGAAGGATTGGCGCGGCGGCCGCGGCATCCTGGAAAACATCATCCCCTCCTCGACCGGCGCCGCCAAGGCCGTCGGCAAGGTGCTGCCCGAGCTGAACAAGAAGCTGACCGGTATGGCCTTCCGCGTGCCGACCTCGGACGTCTCGGTGGTCGACCTGACCGTCGAGCTGAACAAGGACGCCAAGTACGAGGAAATCTGCGCCGCCATGAAGAAGGCGTCGGAAGGCGAACTGAAGGGCGTGCTGGGCTATACCGAGGACAAGGTGGTCGCCACCGATTTCGTCGGCTGCAACATGCCGTCGATCTTCGACGCCGATGCCGGCATCGCCCTGGACAGCACCTTCGTCAAGGTCGTCACCTGGTACGACAACGAATACGGCTACACCTGCAACATGCTGCGGTTCCTGACCCACATCGCCAAGGGCTGAGCATCTGTCTTCGGGGGGGCCGGGCGGCGACTGCCCGCCCGGCCCTTTTTCATTCCAAGAATCATCAGGGGGAAAACGCCATGTTCCGCACCATCGATGCGCTGGACGTCAAGGGTAAGCGGGTTCTGGTCCGCGCCGACCTCAACGTGCCGGCCAAGGACGGCAAGGTCACCGACACCACCCGTATCGACCGTTCGGCGGCGACGCTGACCGAGCTGGCCGCCAAGGGCGCCAAGGTCATCATCCTGACCCATTTCGGCCGCCCCAAGGGGGTCGAGGCCAAGTATTCGCAGAAGCTGCTGCTGGAGCCGCTGGCCAAGGCCGTCGGCAAGCCCGTCGCCTGGGCCGACGATTGCATCGGCCCGGCCGCCGAGGCGGCCATCGCCGCCATGAAGGACGGCGACACCCTGCTGCTGGAAAACGTCCGCTTCCACCCCGAGGAAGAAAAGAACGACCCGGCCTTCGCCAAGACCCTGGCCGGCCTGGGCGACATCTATGTCAACGACGCCTTCTCGACCGCCCACCGCGCCCATGCCTCGACCGAGGCCTTGGCCCGTCTGCTGCCCTCTGCCGCCGGCCGCCTGATGCAGGCCGAGCTGGAAGCCCTGGCCAAGGCCCTGGGTTCGCCGGAAAAGCCGGTAGCGGCGGTGGTCGGCGGCGCCAAGGTGTCGACCAAGCTGGACCTGCTGGGCAATCTGGTGTCGCGCGTCGATTACCTGATCATCGGCGGCGGCATGGCCAACACCTTCCTGTTCGCCCAGGGCAAGAGCGTCGGCAAGTCCTTGTGTGAAAAGGAAATGGCCGACACCGCCCGCGAGATCATCGAGAAGGCCAAGGCCGCGCACTGCCACATCGTCCTGCCGGTCGACGTGGTGGTCGCCACCGAATTCGCCGAGAACGCCCCCAACAAGGTGGTCAGCATCAACGCCGTTCCCGACGACATGATGATCCTGGATGCCGGTCCGGCCTCGGCCGAGGCCATCATCGACCGCATCGGCGGCTGCAAGACGCTGGTGTGGAACGGCCCGATGGGCGCCTTCGAGATCAAGCCGTTCGATGCCGCCACCAACGCGGTGGCCCAGGCGGCGGCCCAGCGCACCGCCCAGGGCAAGCTTCTGACCGTGGCCGGCGGCGGCGACACCGTGGCCGCCCTGGCGGCGGCCGGCGTCGAGGACAAGTTCTCGTACGTCTCGACCGCCGGCGGCGCGTTCCTGGAATGGCTGGAAGGCAAGACCCTGCCGGGCGTCGCCGCCCTGGAGATCAAGGCCTCGGGCGGCTGCGGCTGCGGTGGCGGCCATTGCTGATCGGGCTGTCGCTTCCCCCTTTCCGTCATGCCCGGGCTTGACCCGGGCATCCATGGTTCGAAACCGCCTTCGGCAGTATGGACCCTCGGGTCAAGCCCGAGGGTGACGAAGAAAGAGGAAACCAGAAACGGGGCGCCATCTGCGCCCCGTTTTTTTATGACAGCGTCCGCCTGGCCTTCAGGGCGGCGCTCAGTGTGCCGTCATCCAGATAATCCAACTCGCCGCCGACCGGCACGCCCTGGGCCAGCGCCGACAGGCGCGCGCCGCTGGCCGCCAGCCGGTCCTGGACGAAATGGGCAGTGGTCTGGGCCTCGACGGTGGCCGGCAGGGCCAGGATAATCTCGGCGAACCTGCCCGAGGCGGCGCGGGCACGCAAAGACTCGATGGCCAGATCGTCGGGGCCTACTCCGTCCAGCGCCGACAACAGGCCGCCCAAAACGTGATAGCGCCCTTTGAAGGCGCCGGTCCGCTCCATCGCCCACAGGCTGCCGACATCGGCGACCACGCATAATTGGCTTTCGTCGCGGGTGGGATCGGCGCAGATGGCGCAGGGCTCGCAACTGTCGAAATTGCCGCAGATCGGGCAGGTCTTGACGGTATGCGCCACCTGGGCCAGCGCGCGCGCCAAGGGGTCGAGCAGGCTGTCCTTGCGCTCGACCAGGGCCAGGGCGGCGCGGCGGGCCGAACGCGGCCCCAGGCCGGGCAGGCGGGCCAGAAGCGCGATCAGCCGTTCGATCTCGGGTCCGACCATGGCGACAAAGGCTCCTGACATCCTTCGTTGCGTCACCCCCGGACTTGATCCGGGGGTCCAAACAGCACATGGATGCCCGGATCACGTCCGGGCATGACGGGAATGCGTACTCTTAAAACGGCAGCTTGAAGCCCCGCGGCGTGTGAGCGGGCCCGGCCACGGGCGGCCTTCGGCCCTAAAACGGCAGCTTGATGCCGGGCGGCAGGTTCAGGCCGCCGGTGACCTTGGCCATTTCCTCGTTCATCGCCGCCTCGGCCTTGACCTTGGCGTCGTTGAAGGCGGCGACGATCAGGTCTTCCAGCACCTCGACGTCGTTGGGATCGACCAAAGCCTTGTCGATCTTGATGCCCTTCAGCTCGAACTTGCCGTTCAAGGTGACCCGCAGCATGCCGCCACCGGCAGCGCCGCTGACCTCCATCTCGGCCAGCTTGGCCTGCATCTCGGCCATCTTGGTCTGCATCTGCTGGGCCTGCTTCATCAGGTTGCCAAGGTTCTTCATGCTTCCTCGTCTGCTGGGGTGAGATCGGAATCGAAGGCCAGTTCGGCCTCGTCGGGTTCGTCGGCGGCGATATCACGCACCGCTTCGATGATGGCTCCGGGAAAGGCTTGCATCACCGCCCGGATCAGCGGGTGGTTGGCGGCATCCTCGCGCCGGCGGGTCTCGGCCTGGGCCTCCTGCTCGGACAAGGTGGCCTCGGCCGGGTCGGTGGCGTTGACGGTGACGGTCCAGCGCCGGCCGGTCCATTCGGTCAACAGGCGCGACACCTTGGGCAACAGGTCCGATGGCGCGTTGGCGTGCGGGCGCAGCTCGATGCGGCCGGCCTCGAAGCGCACCAGATTGACCTGGCGGCGCAGCGCCACCGCCAACGAGCCCTCGCGCCGTTCCGAGAACAATTGCGCCACCTCGGCGAAGCTGGCCGGCATCACCGGCAGCGCCACGGTCTGGGCCACCGGGGCCGGAGCCAGTTGCAGGGCGGCCGAGGGTCCACCACCGCTGCCCGACGGGATCATCTGGGTCGCCACCCGGTCGGCCGCCGACGGGATCGGAGCACCGCCACCACCGCCGCCCGACGGACCGCGCGGAGCCGGTGGCTGGCTGCGCATCTGTTCGATCGCCTCGGCCGGGGTCGGCAGGTCGGCGGCATAGGCCAGGCGGACCAGGGCCATCTCGGCGGCCTGCAACGGGTGCGGCGCGCTGCGGGTTTCCTGCAGGCCCTTCAGCAGCATCTGCCAGGCCCGGGCCAGATGGGCCATGCCCAGGCCCTTGGCCATCTCGGCGCCGCGGACCCGCTCGGCCTCGGCGATATTGCCGAATTCGGCGTCGGGGGCCAGCTTCAGCCGGGTCAGCCAGTGGGTCAGCTCCAGCAGGTCCTGCAGCACCACCGCCGGATCGGCACCCAGGGCATATTGCTCGGCCAGCAGGTCCAGCGCCGGAGCGATCTGCCCCTTCATCACCACCTCGAACAGGTCGAACACGCGCACACGGTCGGCCAGACCCAGCATGTCGCGCACCTGCGCCTGCCCGACCTTGCCGGCGCCGTGACTGATGGCCTGGTCCAGCAGCGACAATCCGTCGCGCACCGATCCGTCGGCGGCGCGCGCGATCAGGGCCAGCGCCTCGGGCTCGATCTCGGCCCCTTCCTTTTCGGCGATACCGGCGAAATGGGCGGACAGCACCGATGCCTCGACCCGGCGCAGGTCGAAACGCTGGCAGCGCGACAGGACCGTGATGGGGATCTTGCGGATCTCGGTGGTGGCGAAGACGAACTTCACATGCTCGGGCGGTTCCTCGAGGGTCTTCAGCAGCGCGTTGAACGCCGCCGTCGACAGCATGTGCACCTCGTCGATGATGTAGACCTTGAAGCGCGCCGAGGTCGGCCGATAGCGCACGCCTTCGATGATCTCGCGGATGTCGTTGACACCCGTCCTGGACGCCGCGTCCATCTCCAGGATATCGACATGGCGGTCCTCGGCGATGGCGCGGCAATGTTCGCACACGCCGCAGGGCGCGATGGTCGGGCCGCCCTGGCCATCGGGGCCGACGCAATTGAGCGCGCGGGCGATGATGCGCGCCGTCGTCGTCTTGCCCACACCCCGCACTCCGGTCAGCACGAAGGCGTGCGCCAGCCGGCCCGAGCCGATGGCGTTGGTCAGCGTGCGCACCAGCGCGTCCTGCCCGATCAGGGTGGAAAAATCGGTCGGCCGGTATTTGCGGGCCAGGACGCGATAGGGGGTGGCTTCGACGGCTTCGGTCATGGGGCCAGAGAATATAGAGGAAATCGGGTATGATCAAACCATGCCGAGTCTGTGCCTTGATTGCTGCAAGCCGTTCAAGTCCGGAGCCGATTGCCCGCGCTGCGGATCGGCCCGGGTGGTCGGCCATCCCGAATTGTTCGACCTGACCGTCGCCCACATGGATTGCGACGCCTTCTACGCCTCGGTGGAAAAGCGCGACCGCCCCGAACTGGCCGACCGGCCGGTGATCGTCGGCCATCCCGGCGGGCGCGGCGTGGTCACCACCGCCTGCTACGTCGCCCGCAAATTCGGCCCGCGTTCGGCCATGCCGATGTTCAAGGCCCTGGAACTGTGCCCCCACGCGGTGGTCATCCCCCCCGACATCGCCAAGTACGCCCAGGTCTCGGCCCAGATCCGGGACTTGCTGGCCAAGGCGACGCCGATCTTCGAGCCCTTGTCCCTGGACGAGGCCTATCTGGACCTGTCGCCGGGCGTGCGCTTGGTCGACAAGCCGGCGGCCATCTTGCTGGCCCGGCTGGCGCGCGCGGTCGAAACCCGGGTCGGCATCACCATCTCGGTCGGGCTGTCGGCCAACAAGTTCCTGGCCAAGCTGGCCAGCGACCGCAACAAGCCAAGGGGCTTCACCGTCATCGGCCGCGCCGAGGCTGCCGGCCAGCTGGCGCCCCTGCCGGTGTCAACCTTGTTCGGCGTCGGCCGCGCCACCGCAGCCCGCCTGGAAGCGGCCGGCTTTTCCACCATCGCCGACCTGCAAGAAGCGTCCGAGGCCGACCTGATCGCCCGCTTCGGCCGCTTCGGCCGCGCCCTTCATCAGATGGCCCGGGGCGAGGACAGCCGGGCCATCACCCCCGACCGCCCGGCCAAAAGCGTCTCGCGCGAGACCACCTTCGCCAGGGACGTCCGCGATTTCGCCCCGCTGGCCCAGGCGCTGGACCTGCTGGCCGCCAAGGTCGCCGCCCGCCTGGTGCGCGATCAGGTGGCCGGGTCCACCCTGGTCATGAAGTTGAAGACGGCGGATTTCAAGGTGCTGACCCGCAACCACAAGCTGCCGGCGCCGACCCAGCGGGCCGAGGTGATCGCCGCCGCCGCCCGCCCGCTTCTGGCGCGCGAGACCGACGGGCGCGCCTTTCGCCTGATCGGCGTGGGCGTCACCGACCTGGCCCCGCCGTCCGAGGCCGATCCGCCTGATCTGTTCGGCTGATCTCGACATTCACGCACAAGGCGCGTATGACGGGCTATAGAGCCATTAGAATAAGAGACACCCCGATGAGCCTTTTTGGCCGCCGCGCCCGCGGCGACGACGTTGCCCCCGGTGACATCTTCCGCAAGGCCGGCACCTATGGCGGCGAATGGGTGGTCGAACGCGTGTTCGAGTATCCCGACATTCCGCGCCATGTCCGCATGGTCGAGAAGAACGGCGCCCGCGCGATGACGGTGGCGGTGTCGATGCTGTTCGACCCCGATTGCTTCACCCCGATCAGCAGCGGCGTGCAAGGATAAGGACCACGACATGATCGTCACCACCACCGATTCCGTCGATGGCAAGTCCGTCGGCCAGTATCTCGGCATCGTGTCGGGCGACGCGGTGCTGGGCACCAACATCTTCAAGGACCTGTTCGCCTCGGTGCGCGACGTGGTCGGCGGCCGGGCGGCCTCGTACGAGAAGGTGCTGCAAGAGGGCAAGGACCTGGCCCTGGCCGACATGGTCGAGCGCGCCCGCGCCCTGGGGGCCGACGCGGTGATCGGGGTGGACCTGGATTACGAGGTGATCGGCGGCGACAGCAAGACCCTGCTGATGGTCAGCGTCAACGGCACCGCCGTAAAATTGGGGTGATGTGGCGCGAAGCGCTGGTTTATGCGCGAAGCGCTGCCCGTGCCGGGCCGGCTCAGACGTATTTGGCGCGAAGCGCTGCCCGTGCCGGGCCGGCTCAGACGTATTTGGCGCGAGGCGCTGCCCGTGCCGGGCCGGCTCAGACGCCGCCGGGCTTTATGGCGCAGCGCTACGGCACGTCCCCCTATCCGGCGGTCGGCCGATAGCGCCCCATATAGCCCGGCAGCACGCTTTCGCACGACACCGGCACCACCCCCAGCTCGGCCAGGCCGGGCTTGCCGCCCCGCACCACATTGTCCGAGCGCATCAAGATCAGCTGGTCCTTGGTCAAGGGCGGCGCGATCGGCAGCAGGCTGAACAAGGCGGCCTGCACGGCGCCGACCGCGAAGGGCAGCGGCACCACCAGACGCTCGCGCTCGGTCTGTTCGTTGACCAGATCCATGACCTCTTTCAGGGTATAGCGGCGCGGCCCGCCCAGTTCATAGACCCGCCCGGCCAGCCGGGCATCGTTCAGAGGACGCACGATCGCCTCGGCGACGTCGCCGACATAGACCGGCTGGAAGGTCGGCCCGCCCGAGCCGAACCAATCGACCTGACAGCCATCCTCGGTGCAGCGCGCCGAGAAGCCGTCGCCGGTAAAGACCGGCAGCACCGGCGAGATTTGCGCCAGCCGGGCGAAACGGTTGAAGAAATCGTCGTCGGGGCCGAACACCACCGAGGGACGGACGATGGTGACGGTGGGGAAGACAGCCTGCACCGCTTCCTCGCCGGCGGCCTTGCTGCGGGCATAGGCCGAGGCGGAAGACTTGTCGGCCCCCAGGGCCGACATATGGACGATGGCCGTGATTCCGGCCGCCTTGGCCGCCTCGGCGACGTTGGCGGCGCCCTGGCGGTGGACCGCGTCGAAGGTCCGCTTGCCCGACTCGTACAAAATACCGACCAGATTGACCACCGCGTCGGCGCCGGCCAATGCGGCGGCGACACTGGCCGGCTTGGTGACGTCGGCCATGACCGGGTTGACCTGGCCGGGATCGCCCATCGGCTTCAGAAAGGCCGCCGCCACCGGATCGCGCACGGCGGCGCGGACGATCCAGCCGGTGGCCGCCAATTTGCGCACCACCTGGCGCCCGATGAAACCCGAACCGCCGAAGACCGTGACCACGCGCCGGTTCATGCCGACCTCCCCTGGATTATGATTGGGCAAAGGCTATTCGTTTCCGGGCCTTGGCGCAACCGTCAGCACCCGCTAGGCCGCCTTCGACGAAAACATCGGAAAAAGTCGGTTGACAGCGGACATCGGCTCGGATATCCCTCTCGACCTCGGCGCGGGGGCAACCCTCGCTGACCACCTGCCCAGGTGGCGGAATTGGTAGACGCGCACGGTTCAGGTCCGTGTGGCAGCGATGTCGTGGAAGTTCGAGTCTTCTCCTGGGCACCATCACTTCCCAAGTAACCAAGACTTGGGATCGCCCCCCGAGGGGCCCTTTGCAAACGGCTCCTCAGGGACAACCTGGAGGGGCCGTTCGCATGTCCATCACCTATCACGTCGGCGACCTTCCGGACGGCCTTGACCTGGGCCCGGTCGTCGCTATCGACACCGAAACCATGGGCCTGTCGCTGGTGCGCGACCGCCTGTGCGTGGTCCAGCTGTCGGCCGGCGACGGCAATGCCCACGTCGTTCATTTCCCCAAGCCGGAATACGGCAACTCGCCCAATCTGGTCCGGCTGTTCGCCGACCCGGCGGTGGTCAAGCTGTTCCATTTCGGCCGCTTCGACCTGGCGATGATCCGCCGCCATTTCGGCGTCCAATGCGCGCCGGCCTTCTGCACCAAGATCGCATCCAGGCTGGTGCGCACCAACACCGACCGCCACGGCCTGAAGGATTTGTGCCGCGACCTGTTGGGAATCGAGCTGTCGAAGCAGCAGCAGACCTCGGACTGGGGCGCGGCCGAGTTGAACGCCGACCAGTTGGCCTATGCCGCGTCCGACGTCTTGTACCTGCACCAGCTGAAGGCCAAGCTGGAAGCCCTGATGGACCGCGAAGGCCGTCGCGAGCTGGCCGAGGCCTGCTTCGCCTTCCTGCCGGCGCGCGCCGACCTGGACCTGGCCGGCTGGGACGAGGAAGATATCTTCGCGCATTAATGCGCGAGGCGCTGCCCGTGCCGGGCCGGCTCAGACGCCGCCGGGCTTTGTGTGGTGCCAGACCATGGCACCACACCAAAAAGCCCGAGCGGCGATTGAGCCGCCCGGGACCGGGCGCGCCAAAGGCATAACCCCCCCCTGAAATCGGCACCCGGCATGCGGATTTACCTTCCGCTGGACGGCGGGATTCGTATAGTGATGATCCCGCGCCGGCATTTGGCGCGCCGCTTGCAAGTTGGACCAGACCGCCCATGACCATCGTGCTTCGCGACGGCACCGCCGCGCCCGCCGATATCGCCGCCGCCCGCCGCGTTCTTGACACCGAAGCCCAAGCCCTGGCCGCCCTGGGCGATTCGCTGGGGGCTCCGTTCGTCGCCGCCTGCGACGCGCTGGCGGGCGCGTCGGGCCGGGTGGTGGTGTCGGGCATGGGCAAATCCGGCCATGTCGGGCGCAAGATCGCCGCCACCTTGGCATCAACCGGCACTCCGGCCTTCTTCGTCCATCCGGCCGAAGCCAGCCACGGCGACCTGGGCATGATCACCAAGGACGACGCCGTCATCGCCCTGTCCAATTCCGGCGAAACGCCCGAGCTGTCCGACATCATCGCCTTCACGCGGCGCTTCGCCATCAGCCTGATCGGCATCACCTCGCGGGCCGACAGCGCCCTGGCCCAGTCCAGCGACGTCGCCCTGATCCTGCCGCCGATCCCCGAGGCCTGCCCCAACGGCCTGGCGCCCACCACCTCGACCACCATGATGCTGGCCCTGGGCGATGCGCTGGCCGTCGCGTTGCTGGAGCGCAAGAACTTCTCGGCCGCCGATTTCCGCGTCTTCCATCCGGGCGGTCAATTGGGCCGCCGGCTGCTGAAGGTCGCCGACCTGATGCATGGCGGCGACGCCATGCCGCTGGTCGGGCTCGACACCCCCATGGCCGAGACCTTGCTGGTGATGACCACCAAAAGCCTGGGCTGCGCCGGGGTCATCGATTCCGACGGCCGTCTGGCCGGCATCGTCACCGACGGCGACCTGCGCCGCCACATGAGCGGCCAATTGCTGACCGCCACCGCCGGCCAGGTGATGACCCGAAGCCCCAAGACCATCGCCCCCAACCTGCTGGCGGCGGAAGCGCTGCGGGTGCTGAACGAGAAATCCATCACCAGCCTGTTCGTGGTCGAGGGCGGACGGCCGCAGGGTGTGCTGCATGTCCACGACCTGCTGCGCGCCGGGGTGGTTTAGGCGCCGATCATGGATCTTCGGGCCGAATCCGATCTGATACCCCCCACCCTTCGCGGCAAGGTCCATCCGGTGAAGGGGCCGGCGCATCGCCGCTATTCGCGGTTCGTCAACGTCATGAAAGTGGCGCTGCCCGCCACGACCCTTGTGTTGCTGACCCTGGTGATGGTGTGGCCGAAATTGATGCGCGACGTCGAAAGCTTCCAGATCGGCTTCGCCGCCCTGAAGCCCACCGCCGTCGACGCCCTGTCGATGGTCAACGCCCGCTATCAGGGGCTGGACAACACCAACCGGCCTTATACCCTGACCGCCGACCGGGCGACGGAAGACAGTGCCCGCAGCGGGATCATCATCTTGGACAATCCCAAGGCGGACTTCATGACGCGGTCGGGCGCCAACGTCTATGTCGAGGCCAAGTTGGGAATCTACTATCAGGCGGAAAAGATTCTCGACCTGGAAGGCGAGGTCAATTTGTACCAGGACCAGGGCAACGAGTTGCATACCGAGGCGGCACGAGTCCATCTCGACAGTTCGGTGGTCGAGGGCAACGCCCCGGTGACCGGGTTGGGGCCGAACGGACGATTGTCCGGTTCGGGCTTCAGGATCGGGGAAGGCGGCCGGCAGATCGACCTGACCGGGCGATCGGTGTTGCAGATGAAGGGGGCCAGGCGGAAATGAACGGGGCAACGCGGGCGGGACTGGCCTTGGCGGCCTGGATGATGGGCGTGGCCCCGGCATGGGCGCAGGGATTCAATCTCAGCCGCAACAACAACGAAGAAATCCAGGTCTATGCCGACGGCGGCATCGAATGGATCAGCGAGGCCCAACGGGTGATCGCGCGGACCAACGCCAAGGCGGTGCGCGGACGGGTGACGGTGACCGCCGACACCCTGACCGCCTATTATCGCAAGGGCGCCAGCGGCGACGAAATCTGGCGCCTGGATGCCGACGGCAACGTCACCATCGCCACGCCGACCGAAACTGCCACCGGCACCAAGGCGACCTATGACCTGGACAAGGCGATCTTCGTGTTGCGCGGCCAACCGGCCCATCTGGTCACCCCCACCGATACCGTGACCGCCAAGGAAACCATCGAATATTGGGAAAAAGAGAAGATGGCCGTCGCCCGCGGCGACGCCGTCGCCACCCAGAAGGGCAAGCAGATCCAGGCCGAGGTGCTGACCTCGCACTTCAAGGAGAACCCCAAGGGCGACCTTGAAATGCGCCGCGCCGACGCCTATCGCAGCGTCGTCTTGACCACCCCGCAGGAACAGGTGTTCGGCGAGCGCGGCGACTACAATCTGGAAACCGGTGTCGCCACCGTCGCCGGTTCGGTTAGGATCGTCAGGGCCGGCAACGAGCTGAACGGCGAGTACGCCCACGTCAACCTGAATAGCGGAATCAGCAAACTGTTCGGCACCGGGCCGGGGGGGCAGGGCGAGGGCCGCGTCAGCGGCACCTTCACGCCGGACAAGAAGGACACCAAGGAACGCCGCGCCATCTTCCGCGGCCCCGGAGCGAAATCCGGCGACAAGACCGAAAAGGGCGCGCCATGAACTCGATCGAACCGGCCGAACCGACGCTTGGAACCGGACACTCGCCCGGCCCGCGCCTGGTCGCCGACCATCAAGGCCTGGTCGCCCGCGGCATCGGCAAAAGCTTCAAGCGCCGAACCGTGCTGGCCGACGTCTCGGTCTCGGTGCAGCGTGGCGAGGCGGTCGGCCTGCTGGGCCCCAACGGCGCCGGCAAGACCACCTGCTTTTATTGCATCACCGGCCTGATCAATCCCGACCAGGGCCAGATCCTGCTGGACGGCCACGACATCACCGACCTGCCGATGTATCGCCGCGCCCGGCTGGGCATCGGCTATCTGCCGCAGGAGGCCTCGATCTTTCGCGGGCTGACGGTCGAGGGCAACATCATGGCGGTGCTGGAAGTGGTCGAGCCCGACCGGTCCGAGCGCGAGGCCCGGCTGGAATCCCTGCTGGCCGAGTTCGGCATCGAGCATCTGCGCCGGGCTCCGGCCATGGCGCTGTCGGGCGGCGAGCGCCGCCGCGTCGAAATCGCCCGCGCCCTGGCGTCCAAGCCGCATTTCATCTTGCTGGACGAACCGTTGGCCGGCATCGACCCCATCGCGGTGTCGGACATCCGCGATCTGGTCGGCCACCTCAAGGATCGCGGCATCGGCGTGTTGATCACCGACCACAATGTGCGCGAGACCCTGGATCTGATCGACCGCGCCTATATCTTGCATGACGGCCACGTCCTGATGGAGGGCCGCCCCGCCGAGATCGTCGCGCACGAAGGCGTGCGCCGCGTCTATCTCGGCGAACGTTTCAGCCTGTAAGGAGCCCCGCCCCCGATGGCTCTTGGCCCCCGTCTGGATCTTCGGCAAAGCCAGTCCCTGGTGATGACGCCGCAATTGCAGCAAGCGATCAAGCTGCTGCAATTGTCGAACATGGAACTGGACGCCTTCATCGACCAGGAGCTCGAGCGCAATCCGCTGCTGGAGCGCGAGGATTCCGACCGCGCCGACACCCCCGACGCCCCCGAGCCCGAACAGGCGGCGCCGACCTCCGAGCCCGAGCCGATGCTGGACGGCCAGACCGCCGGTTCGGCCGAGGACTCGATGGATGTCGATTACGACAACCTCTACAACAACGACAGTGCCTCGGATCAGCCGGATTCCGAGGCCTTCGGCCAGTGGAGCGCCTCGGGCGGGCGTCACGATTTCGACGATGGCGACACCAATTTCGACCAGATGATGGCCGAGTCCATCTCGCTGCGCGACCATCTGGTCGCCCAGCTCAACATGGACATCGCCGACCCCGCCGACCGCCTGATCGGCCTGCACCTGATCGAGATGCTGGACGAGACCGGCTATCTTTCCGGCGACATCGCCGAAATCGCCGCCAAGCTGGATTGCCCGATCGAGACGGTGGAAGCGGTGCTGAAACGGGTGCAGCGTTTCGACCCCGCCGGCATCTTCGCCCGCTCGCTCAAGGAATGCCTGGCGCTGCAATTGATCGAGAAGAACCGCCTTGACCCGGCGATGGCCGCGCTGCTGGACAATTTGGAAATGCTGGCCCGGCGCGACATGGCCGGACTGATCAAGGTGTGCGGCATCGATTCCGAGGATCTGGCCGAGATGATCGGCGAGATCAAGGCGTTGGACCCCAAGCCGGCCCTGCGCTTCGACCACGCCGTCACCCACACCGTGGTCCCCGACGTGCTGATGCGCCGCACCCCCGACGGCGCCTGGCTGGTCGAACTGAATTCCGACACCTTGCCCCGCGTCCTGGTCAATTCGCGCTATTACGCCAAGGTCTCGGGCCATTCCCTGAGCCGCGAGGAAAAGACCTATCTGTCGGAACGCTATCAGTCGGCCAACTGGCTGGTGAAGTCGCTGCACCAGCGCGCCACCACCATCTTGAAGGTCGCCACCGAACTGGTCCGCCAGCAAGATGCCTTCTTCCGCCTGGGCGTGCAGCATCTGAAGCCCTTGGTGCTGCGCGACATCGCCGGCGCCATCTCGATGCACGAAAGCACCGTCAGCCGGGTGACCTCCAACAAGTACATCGCCACGCCGCGCGGTATCTACGAGCTGAAATATTTCTTCACCCAGGCCATCGGCTCGGCCGACGGCGGCGACGCCCATTCGGCCGAATCGGTGCGCCACCGCATCAAGAGCCTGATCGATGCCGAGGGTCGTGACGTGCTGTCCGACGACCGCCTGGTCGAGATCCTGAAAGGCGAAGGAATCGACATCGCCCGGCGCACGGTGGCAAAATATCGCGAAGGCATGAACATCCCGTCATCGGTGCAACGGCGGCGAGAGAAGGCGCTGGGCGGCTGATTCCGGGTCACTTGACTTTGGCCGGGCGGCGGGCCTATGGTCCGACGCGCGCGCCTTAGGGGCGGTCTCACGCAAGGGCCTGGCCGGGACCGCAAGGCAAGGGCCAGCATCGCAAGGTGAGGGTAGGTTTCCATGGACATTGCCGATCTGATTTCGCCGGCGGCCGTCATTCCCAACTTGCGCGCGACCTCGAAGAAGCAGGCGCTGCAGGATCTGGCGAAAAAGGCCGCCGAGCTGACCGGTCTGCACGAGCGGGCGGTGTTCGACGTCCTGCTGGAGCGCGAGCGCCTGGGCACCACCGGCGTCGGTAACGGCATCGCCATCCCGCACGGCAAGCTGTCCAGCCTGACCAAGCTGCACGGCCTGTTCGCCCGCCTGGAGCGCCCGATCAATTTCGACTCCATCGACGAGCAGCCGGTCGATCTGATCTTCCTGCTGCTGGCCCCGGAATCGGCCGGCGCCGACCATCTGAAGGCCCTGGCCCGGGTGTCGCGCCTGCTGCGCGACAAAGGCGTGTGCGAGAAGCTGCGCGGCACCGACAAGGCCGAAGGCCTGTACGCGCTGTTGACCGAATCGCCCGCCAGCCGCGCCGCCTGAAGGCGAAGCCGGCCTGATGCGGAGCCTTTACCACCACCCTCTCTGCCCGTTCTCGCGCAAGGTCCGCCTGGTCCTGGCCGAGAAGAAGCTGGAATTCGACGAGCATGTCGAACGGCCATGGGAATGCCGCCCCGAATTCACCGCGCTGAACCCGGCGGCCGAGGTTCCGGTGCTGGTCGAGGAAGGCGGCACCGCACTCGCCGATTCCACCGCCATCTGCGAGTATCTTGACGAAACCTTCCGCGAGCCGCCGCTTTTGCCGGCCGAGCCGATGGCCCGGGCCGAGGTGCGCCGCCTGGTCGGCTGGTTCGATGCCAAGTTCCACCACGAGGTCACCCGCGGCCTGCTGGGCGAGAAGGTCATCAAGCGCCTGTCGCAAAGCCGGGCCGAGCCGGATTCGCGCGCCATCCGCGCCGCCTTTTCCGCCATCCACGAGCATCTGGACTATATCGGCTGGCTGACCGAGCGCCATTCCTTCCTGGCCGGGTCCAGCCTGTCCATGGCCGACATCGCCGCCGCCGCGCAGCTGTCCTGCATCGATTATATCGGCGACGTGCCGTGGGACCGCCACCACGGCGCCAAGGATTGGTACGCCCGCGTCAAGTCGCGCCCGTCCTTCCGCGCCCTGCTGGCCGACCACCTGCCCGGCGTTCCGCCGCCCCGGCATTATGCCGACCTGGATTTCTAGGACCCTCGCCCTGCTGGCCGGTCTGGCGGCGACGGCGCCGGTCCGCGCCGACATCGTCACCCATCTGCCGGCACAGCCCGCCAAGGTCATCGCACTGACCTTCGATGGCTGCGAGGCCAAGGGCCAGCCGGCCTGGCTGGACGAAAAGATCGCTGCCTTCCTGGAAGCCCAGCACATCCCCGCCACCTTGTTCGTCACCGGCCTGTTCGCCAAGCGCAACGCCGACCGGCTGGGCCAGCTTTCCCGCGCCGGCCTGATCGAGATCGAGAACCATTCCTGGGACCATCCGCGCCACCTGGAACATTTGGACCCGGCCGCCATCGCCACCCAACTGGCCGACACCGACGCCGCCATCGAGAGCGTGAGCGGGCGCAAGCCCCGCTTCTTCCGTTTCCCCGGCGGCCATTACGATGCCAGGGCGCTGGCGGCGGTCGAGGGTCATGGGCTGACCACGGTCCATTGGAGCTGGGAATCGGGCGATCCGGCCCGCGACCTGACGCCCGAGCGGCTGACCGGCTGGGTGCTGTCCAAGACCCGACCCGGCGACGTGCTGATCTTCCACATCAACGGCCGGGCGCCGGCCACCGCGGCGGCGCTGCCGGCGATGGTGGCCGAGCTGAAGCGCCGCGGATTTTCCTTTGCCCGCCTGGACGAGGTGCTGAAATGACCACCATCCGACCGCTGACCGGTGCCGAGCCCGACCATTTCGCCGCCCTTCTGATCGGCCTCGATCCGTGGCGGCGGCTGGGCTACAACCCCTTGGCGCTGGCCGATTACCTGGACCGTCCCGACCCGACCCTGACCCGCATGACCGTGCCGGGCAAGGGCGTGATCGCCGTGCGCTCGCCGTGGCTTCGCGGGCCCTCCATCGAATTGCTGGCGGTGCTGCCCGACGCTCAGGGCCAAGGAATCGGCCGGGCCCTGGTCGAATGGGCGGAAACATTGGGCGGCGCCAATCTGTGGGCCTGCGTGTCGGATTTCAACAAGGCCGCCCGCGCCTTCTATGCCCGCCTGGGCTTCGTCGAGGTGGCTCCGCTGCCCGGCCTGGTCACCGCCGGCGAAACCGAGATCCTGCTCAGGCGGGCCCACCCGTGATGGCCCGACCAAAGCCCGAGCGGCGCTTGAGCCCGCCCGGGACGGGCGCGCTCTAAAAAATCAGGCTGAGCAACGCCGCCACGCCGAACGCCATCAAGGCCGCGCCCGAGATGTGGTTGAACAGCCGCATGCGTTCCGGCGTGAAGCGAGCCCGGGCGGCGATGGTCATTTCCGTCAGCACCGCCCACCACAGGGCCGAGCCGCAGCCGACGCCGGCGATCAGCACCACCGCCTGGAACGGGCCCTTCGGGCTGGCGTCGGTGCCGAAGGCGGCGAACACCCCCATCACCCCCAGGATGGTGCCGGGATTGGTCATGGTGATGGCGAAGGTCGACAGGAAATCCTTGACCAGGCCCGGCCCCTTGCCGGGCACCCCGTCCAATTCGTGGGCCGCCGCCCGCCAGGCATTGACGCCAAGGGCCAGCATGAACAGCCCACCCACCAGCTTCAATCCGTTGGTGAACTGGTCCAGGAACTGCGCCACCACCCCCAGGCCCAGCCCGACGATGCCGCCGAAGATGGTGTCGGCCAGCGCCGCGCCCAGCCCGGCCGCCCACGCCGCCGCCCGGCCGTCGCCCAGCGCCTTGCGGATGCACATCAGCCCGACCGGACCGATCGGGGCGGCAACGGCGAAGCCGATGACGATGCCGCGCAGGAAAAGGAACAGATCATCCACCGGACGGGGTCCCGGTCAGGAAAGGGGGCGGGGCCCAAGCCCGCGGAAGCGGGCGCTCAGGCAAAGGGGCTTGCAGCGGTCAATCCTATTGACCGCTGGTATTAAGCAGAATCACAAAGCCACGGCAAGGGCGGTGAATTCGTGGACCGGCGCCACCAGCAGGTCCTGCGCCGCCACCACCGCCAGTTCGCGCCGACCCAGCCGATGGGTCTCGGCCAGCACGCCGAAAAGCTGGGCCATGGCCCGGACCAGCGCCGCCGGGATGGGGGTGCCGTCCAGCAGGGCGGCCAGCAACAGGGCCGACAACAGGTCGCCGGTGCCGTGGATCGGCGGCTGGAAATCCAGCCACGGCGTCACCACCGCCCAGGCGGCGTCGGCCTCGACCGCCAGGCAGCCGACCCCGTCGCCCAGCTTCAGCCCGGTCACCACCACCAGACGCGGCCCCTTGGCCAGCAACAGCCTTGCCGCCACCACCGCCTGGGCCGGCGTGGCGGCCGGCAATCCGGTCAGGATTTCCAGCTCGAAGCGGTTGGGGGTGACGATGTCGGCCGCCGCGACCAGGGCGCGCTCGAACAATTCCACCAGCCCGGGCTGGACATAGACCTTGCCGTCATCGCCCATCACCGGGTCGCACAGATAAAGTGCGCCGTTTCGGCGAGCGCGGGCGGCCTTCAGCACCACGTCGGCGGTGCCCGGCTCACCCAGATAGCCCGACAGCACGGCGCGGCAATCATCCAGGAAGCCGCCGGCCCGCAAGCCATCGACCAACTCGGCCACATGGGCGGGCGAATGGGCCTGGCCGGTGAAGCTGCCATGGCCGGGATGGTTCGAGAACTGCACGGTATCGACGGCGATCACCTCGTGTCCCAGGCGCTGCAAGGGAAAACACGAGGCCGAATGGCCGACATGGCCGGCCGCCACCGCCGACTGGAACGAAAGAATCGTCATGCGAAACCCGGTCGTTTGATTCATTTGTTGCGCTGCAACTTGCCTATCCTAAGGCAAATTGCTAGGTTCGCCACCCACCCATTCGGAGGAAATGACCATGGCGACCGTCGCCCGCCCCCGCCGCTCTGTGCTGTACATGCCGGGTTCCAACGCCCGCGCCCTGGAAAAGGCCCGCACGCTGGCCGCCGACGGCCTGATCCTCGACCTGGAGGACGCGGTGTCGCCCGACGCCAAGGACGTCGCCCGCCAACAGGTGTGCGACGCGGTCAAGGCCGGCGGCTATGGCGGGCGCGAGCTGTTGGTGCGCGTCAACGGCCTGGCCACGCCGTGGGGCGCGGCCGACGTCGCGGCGGCGGCCACCTGCGGCGCCCACGGCATCTTGATCCCCAAGGTCGAAAGCGCCGACATGGTCCGCCAGGTCGAGGCGCTGATGGTCGCCAACGGCGCGCCCGCCGACATGGCCATCTGGTGCATGATGGAAACCCCGCGCGGCATGCTGAAGGCCGAGGAAATCGCAGGTTCGACGCCCCGCATGGGCGGCTTCGTCATGGGCACCTCGGACCTGGCCAAGGACCTGCATTGCGCCCACACGCCCCTGCGCCTGCCGATGATCACCAGCCTGGGCCTGTGCCTGCTGGCGGCCCGCGCCTGGGGCCTGGCCGCGCTGGACGGGGTCTATCTGGACCTGAACGACGATGAAGGCTTCGAGGCCCATTGCCAGCAGGGCCTGGAACTGGGCTTCGACGGCAAGACCCTGATCCACCCCAAGACCATCGAGACGGCCAACCGGGTGTTCGCGCCGTCGGATCGTGAGATCACCTGGTCCAAGACCATCATCGCCGCCCATGCCGAAGCCGCCAAGGACGGCAAGGGCGTGGTGGTGGTCGAGGGCAAGCTGATCGAGAACCTGCATGTCGAGAACGCCCGGCGCATCGTGGCGTTGTCCGACCAGATCGCCGCGCTGGAAGCCGGGCTTTCGACGTAGGAAATTCACCACAGAGGCACAGAGGCACAGAGAGGCTGTGCCGCCGGCCGGCTGAAAGCCCCCTCTGTGCCTCTGTGCCTCTGTGGTTCAATTTTTTCGAGGAATGTCATGACCAAGACCAATTCCGGCAATTTCTTCGAGGATTTCCGCATCGGCCAGGAAATCCGCCACGCCACGCCGCGCACGGTGACCGAGGGCGACATCGCCCTTTACACCGCCCTTTACGGCCCGCGCTTCGCCTTCAATTCCTCGGCCGAGTTCGCCCGCAAGATGGGCCTGCAGGCCGCGCCGCTGGACGATCTGGCCGCCTTCCACGTCGCCTTCGGCAAGACCGTGCCCGACGTTTCCCTGAATGCCGTGGCCAACCTGGGCTATGCCGGCGGCCGCTTCGGCGTGCCGGTGTTCCCCGGCGACACCATTTCCACCGCCTCCACCGTCATCGGCCTGAAGGAGAATTCCAACAAGCAGACCGGCGTGGTCTATGTGCGCTCGACCGGCACCAACCAACGGGCCGAGATGGTCGTCGATTACGTCCGCTGGGTGATGGTGCGTAAGCGCGACACCGACGCCGTGGTGCCTGAGCAAAAGGTGCCGGACCTGCCCGGCTCGGTGGCGGCGTCCGATCTGGTCATCCCGAACGGCCTGACCACCGCTGGTTATGATGTGGTCGCCGCCGGCAGCCCCTATCTGTGGGACGATTACCAGGTGGGCGAGAAGATCGACCATGTGGACGGCACCACCATCGAGGAAGCCGAGCACATGATGGCCACCCGCCTGTGGCAGAACACCGCCAAGGTCCATTTCAACCAGCACACCGAGGGCCAGGGCCGCTTCGGCCGGCGCCTGATCTATGGCGGCCACATCATCTCGATCGCGCGGGCCCTGTCGTTCAACGGCCTGGCCAACGCCTTCAAGGTTGTCGCCATCAATGGCGGCCGCCACGTCAACCCCACCTTCGCCGGCGACACCATCTATGCCTGGTCGGAAGTGCTGGAGAAGCTGGACATCCCCGGCCGCAAGGATGTCGGCGCCCTGCGGTTGCGCCTGGTCGCCCTGAAGAACCAGCCGGCCGCGGCCTTCACCCTGAAGGGCGAGGACGGCAAGGACGATCCGGCCGTGGTGCTGGATTTCGACTATACGGTGCTGATGCCGCGTCGGGGGTAGGAAGGGTAAAGGAAAAGGGATCACCACAGAGGCACAGAGAGGCCGCGCCAGAATGTGACGGCGCAGCCTGGCGCGAACCCTCTGTGCCTCTGTGTCTCTGTGGTTCGATCCCTTTGCCCATCGGTTTGACGGGCGGGCGCCTTGCCGCCATACTCGCGGGCAATCCCAACCCGGACGCCCGCCATGCTGACCGGCCTGCACATCCAGAACTATCGCCAGTTCCGCGACTTCAAGGTCGAAGGACTGAAGCGCTTCAACCTGATCGTCGGCGACAACGGCGTCGGCAAGTCGGCGCTGCTGGAGGCGGTGTGGCTGCTGGTGAATGACGGCGATGTCGAAGCTCTGCTGGATATTCTCAAGCATCGAGGCGAGCACTCCCCCGAAAAGTGGCGCTCGGCCCAATCCCGAGACTGGATGACATCCCCCCTGGCTTCGTTTGCAGGCACACTGGATGAGCAATCTGCCATCGCAGAATGCTGGCTGACGGCGCTCCAGGGCTCAGCTAACGGCTCTACACTCGATATTACCGTGGATTTTTCGCAATTTTCGGAAGGCCGGATTGCTTACAAAGCCATTCGCGATAACCACAAAATGATGGGCAGGCGGCTGCCCGCCGCCATCACCGACCGGTCCCGCGGGCGGTTCAAGGAAAGGCGCGATGGAGGGATATTCCTCCTTCCGTCAGGGCTTGCCGATGACCTCGCCATAGAACTCTGGTATGAGGTCGCACTAACCGACAAGGAAGCGGTTCTGGAGGAAATGCTTCGCCAGTTCTCTCCCGGAATTGAGCGTGTGTCTCTTGGCCGAGCTGGCGAGCCAATCGTGAAATTGAAGGATTCGCCGTCGCCCGTTCCCTTGGGACGTCTTGGAGAAGGTGCGAGCCGACTGTTTGGCCTCGGTATCGCCGCGCTCAGCGCACAAGGGGGCGTGTTCTTGGTCGATGAGATCGAATCTGGCCTTTACCGTGACCGTATGTCCGATGTCTGGCTGTTTCTAGCGCATTGGGCGCATCAGCTGGACTTCCAGGTGTTTGCAACAACTCATTCCTGGGATTGTATCGCCGGCTTCGCGGAAGCAAGCACGATGGCGAACGAGCGCGAGCTGTTTCGTTTGGAAAGAGATGTGGCGGGCATGCGGGTCGTTCGCTACGGCGAAGAATTACTGGCGACCGCTGCTCGCAATGGCATCGAGGTTCGCTGATGGCCGCCCCGCCCAGGAACGAAGCGAGACTGCTGATCGTCGAAGGGCCGGACGATCAGGGCGTCGGGGTGGCGTTTCTTAATCGGCTCGGCATCCCTGCCTTCGTCAGAGCGGAAGGCGGATACGACCTATTGCGCGAGAACATCCCCGTCCGCATTCAGGAGCCTGGCAGAGCCGTTGTCGGCATCGTCGTCGATGCCGACCAGGACCACTCGGCCCGTTGGCAGTCGCTGGCCGATGCCTGCGCCAAGGCGGGAATCGCGCTGCCACCGCAGCCCGACCCCGACGGCACCATCATCGACACCCCGGGCCGTCCGCGCATCGGCGTGTGGCTGATGCCCGACAATCGCACCACCGGCATCCTGGAAGATTTCGTCGCCTTCATGGTTCCGGCGGGCGATGCCCTCTATCCACGAGCCGAAGCCGCCGTCGTCGGCCTCGACAAATTCACGGCGTCCCTTGCCGCCAAGGCCACCATCCATACCTGGCTGGCCTGGCAGGACGAACCGGGCCGCCCGATGGGCCAGGCGGTGACCAAGCGCTTCCTCGACCCCGACTGCCCGCAGGCCACGATCTTCGCCGACTGGCTGCGCCGCCTGTTCGGCTGAGCCCACCCGCCCGGGCAGGGCACGGGTAGCCCGCCCTGCCAGAAAGTGTGGCTTCGGGTGGTTGACTCTGGCTGCGCCAAGGTCTAAACACTTGCCGCATTGCCGCAAACCGGGTTCCACCCGCACCAGGACTTTCGGGGGCATTTCGCCATGACCACGCGCAACCGGCCGCTGTCGCCGCATCTGCAGATCTATCGCCTGCCCTTGCTGGCGCTGATGTCCATCACCCATCGTATCACCGGCGTCGGCCTGGTGATCGGCCTGCTCGGACTGGCTTGGTGGCTGTGCGCCGCCGCCTCGGGCCCGGAAGGCTTCGCCGCCGCTCAAGGCATCATCGGCGGCTTCTTCGGCAAGCTGTTCCTGTTCGGCTTCACCGTCGCTTTGTTCTTCCATCTCTGCCACGGCATCCGTCACCTGATCTGGGACACCGGCCGCGGCTTCGAGCTGGACAAGGCCTATCTGTCGGCCCGGATCGCGCTGGGCGCCACCGCCATCCTGACCGTGCTGGCCTGGATCATTTAAGGGAGGAATGACCATGACCTTGCGTTCCCCCATCGGCCGCGCCCGCGGCCTTGGTTCCGCCAAGAACGGTCTGGCCCATCATTGGGGCATCATCGTCACCTCGGTCGGCCTGATCCCGCTGTCCCTGTGGTTCGTCGTCTCGGTCAAGGGCCTGGCCGGCATGGACTATGCCGCCTTCAAGGCGTGGATGGGCCAGGGCTCGCATGCCGCGCTGATGATCGTCACGCTGCTGCTGACCGTCTATCACGCGGTGCTGGGCCTCTCGATGGTCATCGAGGACTATGTCGCCTGCGAAGCCAAGAAAGTCGTCGGCCTGATCGCCACCAAGCTGATCGGGGCCATTCTCGCCGTCGGGATGACGGTGTCGATCCTCAAAGTCGCCGTCGGAGGCTAGACCCACATGGCTGCCTACAAGATCATCGACCATACCTACGACGTGGTTGTCGTCGGCGCCGGTGGCGCCGGCCTGCGCGCCACCATGGGCATGGGCATGGCGGGCTTCAAGACCGCCTGCATCACCAAGGTTTTCCCCACCCGCTCGCACACCGTCGCCGCCCAGGGCGGTATCGGCGCCAGCCTTGGCAACATGGCCGAGGATAACTGGAAGTGGCACATGTACGACACCGTCAAGGGGTCGGACTGGCTGGGCGACCAAGACGCCATCGAATATATGTGCCGCGAGGCGGTGCCGGCCGTGCACGAACTCGAGCATTTCGGCGTGCCCTTCTCGCGCACGCCCGAGGGCAAGATCTATCAGCGTCCGTTCGGCGGCCACATGTCGAATTACGGCGAGAAGCCGGTGCAGCGCGCCTGCGCCGCCGCCGACCGTACCGGCCACGCCATCCTGCACACGCTGTATTCGCAGTCCTTGAAGCATTCGTGCGAATTCTTCGTCGAATATTTCGCCCTGGACCTGATCATGGACGCGGACGGCTCGTGCCGCGGCGTGGTGGCCTGGAACCTGGACGACGGCAGCCTGCACCGCTTCCGCGCCCATAAGGTGGTGCTGGCCTCGGGCGGCTATGGCCGCGCCTTCTTCTCGTGCACCTCGGCGCACACCTGCACCGGCGACGGCCACGGCATGGTCGCCCGCGCCGGCCTGCCGCTGCAGGACATGGAATTCGTGCAGTTCCACCCGACCGGCATCTACGGTTCGGGCTGCCTGATCACCGAGGGTGCCCGCGGTGAAGGCGGCATCCTTTACAACTCGGCCGGCGAGCGCTTCATGGAGCGTTACGCCCCCACCGCCAAGGACCTGGCCAGCCGCGACGTCGTCAGCCGCGCCATGACCATGGAAATCCGCGAGGGACGGGGCGTGGGCAAGGACAAGGACCACATCTTCCTGCACCTCGACCACCTGCCGCCCGAGACCCTGGAGCTGCGGCTGCCCGGCATCTCGGAAACCGCGAAGATCTTCGCCGGCGTCGATGTCACCAAGCAGCCGATCCCGGTGCTGCCGACCGTGCACTACAACATGGGCGGCATCCCCACCAACGTCCATGGCGAGGTCCTGCGTCCGACCGCCGCCGACCCCGACGCCACCGTGCCCGGCCTGATGGCCATCGGCGAGGCGGCCTGCGTGTCGGTGCACGGCGCCAACCGCTTGGGCACCAA
Source organism: Magnetospirillum sp. LM-5 (assembly GCF_902729445.1). Lineage (NCBI taxonomy): Bacteria > Pseudomonadati > Pseudomonadota > Alphaproteobacteria > Rhodospirillales > Rhodospirillaceae > Magnetospirillum > Magnetospirillum sp. LM-5. Next base: position 146,206 of record NZ_CACVCE010000072.1, read on the forward strand.
CTCGCTCTTGGACATCGTGGTGTTCGGCCGTGCCGCCGCGCTGCGCGCCGCCGAGACCCTGAAGCCCGGGACCGCTCACAAGCCGCTGCCCAAGGATGGCGGCGATCTGGCGGTGTCGCGCTTCGATCGTCTGCGCAACGCCAACGGCTCGATGCATACCAGCGAGATCCGCAACGCCATGCAGCGCACCATGCAGATGGACGCCGCGGTGTTCCGCACCTCGAAGTCGCTGGCCGAAGGCTGCGCCAAGATGGATCAGGTCGCCTCGACCCTGCCGCAGATCAAGATCAACGACCGTTCCACCGTGTGGAACTCGGATCTGGTCGAGGCCCTGGAGCTCGAGAACCTGATGGATTGCGCGCTGGCGACCATCGTGTCGGCCGAAGCCCGCCACGAATCGCGCGGTGCCCACGCCCACGAGGATTATCCCGAGCGTGACGACGTCAACTGGCAGAAGCACTCGCTGGCATTGGTCAAGGACGGCAAGGTGAGCCTGGATTATCGTCCGGTCCACACCTACACCCTGACCGACGAAGTCGAGTACATCAAGCCGCAGAAGCGCGTGTACTAAGGCACGGGGGAAGGAGAGAAAACCATGGTCGAATTCGCCCTGCCCGCCAATTCCCGCGTTCAGCCCGGCAAGAGCCACAAGGCCCCGGCCGGCGCCAAGAACGTCAAGGTGTTCAAGATCTATCGCTATGATCCCGACTCGGGCGCCAACCCGCGGCTGGATTCCTACGAGATCGATCTGGATGCCTGCGGACCGATGGTCCTGGACGCCCTGCTGAAGATCAAGAACGAGATCGACTCGAGCCTGACCTTCCGCCGCTCGTGCCGTGAAGGCATCTGCGGTTCGTGCGCCATGAACATCGATGGCACCAACACGCTGGCCTGCCTGAAGCCCATCGAGGACATCAAGGGCGAGGCGGCGATCTATCCGCTGCCGCACATGCCGGTGGTCAAGGATCTGATCCCCGACCTGACCCTGCCTTATGCCCAGTTGGCCTCGGTCAAGCCGTGGATGCAGACCCAATCGCCGACGCCGCCCGATGGCGAGCGCCTGCAATCGCCGGAAGAGCGCGAAAAGCTCGACGGCCTGTGGGAATGCATCTTGTGCTTCTGCTGCCAGACCAGCTGCCCCAGCTATTGGTGGAACGGCGACCGCTATCTCGGCCCGGCCGTGCTGCTGCAAGCGGCCCGCTGGATTCACGATAGCCGCGACGAGATGACCGGCGAGCGTCTGGACGCGTTGGAAGACTCGTTCAAGCTTTATCGCTGCCACACCATCATGAACTGCACCCGGACCTGCCCCAAGGGCCTGAACCCGGCCAAGGCCATCGGGTCGATCAAGCAAAAGCTGCTGGAACGCAGCGTCTAACCGGTTCTTTCCGGTCTTTCTTGCAGCGCGGACGGGGCGACCCGTCCGCGTTTTTCTTTTGGGCTGGACCGACGGCGATCAGTCCTCGAAATGCTCACCCCAGCCCTTGGGCGTCAGGGTGAAGCCGTTGGTCGGATAGGCGCCCTGGACCGGTGCCGGCGCGACATTCAGCGGCGCCACCGGCCATTCCGGCTTGCCGGCGATGTCGGCGGGGCTGAGCGGCCGCGACGACGGCACCATCATGGGGACGGGGGTGGGGGCGGTTCCCTGGGGTGCGGCGACATCAGGCGACGACGCCGTCTTGGCGGACTTGTCCGCTTGCGCCTTCTTCCAGGCCAGGAAGGCCTTCTTGTTGGCGGGGTTGATCGGCAGGCCGCTCTTGTCGACGAAGCCGGGAACGAAACATTGGAAGGTCGCGATATGCGGGGCCGACATCCGGCATTGCCATTTCAGCGACTTGTAAAGGGTGGCCTGCCAGCCCAAACGACCGCATTCCTCATCGGCCAGGCCCTGGACCTCGCTCCACGGCGTGTCGTTGGCGTAGCAGACCTCGACCAGGCCGTGCTTGGCGACCTTGTCTTCGTCCTTGTCGATGCGGACCTCGATCGGTTGGTTGACGAAAACGGACTCGGCACAGCCGCCCAGCAGCAGGACCAGCGACAGCAAGCTACGGCGAATCATGACCAACCCTCGACAAACCGGCGACGCGATCCCAATTGTTTAACCCAGCGACCTGCAATCCGAAAGCGGCATCAAGTGAAGGCCCGTTGTCGGAACTCAATTCCACATATAAGATTGCCGTCCTTGGTTCGGGTGGGTAGGAGGCCAGTATGTCCGAGAACAAGAAATTTCGCCTGGTGACTCGCAGCGATTTCGACGGCCTGGTGTGCGCCGTGCTGCTGAAGCAGTTGGATATCATCGACGACATCAAATTCGTGCATCCCAAGGATATGCAGGACGGCGTCATCGATATCGGCCCCAACGACATCACCACCAACCTGCCGTATGTCGAGGGCGTCCACATCGCCTTCGACCACCATCTGTCCGAGACCATCCGCGTCGGCAAGAAGGACAATCACATCATCCACCCCGACGCACCGTCGGCGGCCCGGGTGGTCTATGATTATTACGGCGGCGCCGTGCGCTTCCCGGCGGCCTGGGACAAGATGATGGAAGAGGTCGACAAGGCCGACAGCGCCCAGTATTCGCTGGACGACATCATCTCGCCGACCGGCTGGACCGTGCTGAACTACATCATGGACGCCCGCACCGGCCTGGGCCGCTTCCGCGAGTTCCGCATCTCGAACTACCAGTTGATGATGAATCTCATCGACTATTGCCGCAACCACACCATCGACGACATCCTGGCCCTGCCCGACGTCAAGGAGCGCACCGACCTGTTCTTCGAGCACGAGGAAAAGGCCAAGGACCAGATCAAGCGCTGCTCGACCGTCTATGGCAACGTGGTGGTCCTCAACCTCAAGGACGAGGAAACCATCTGGGCCTGCAACCGCTTCATGATCTATGCGCTCTATCCGCAGTGCAACATCTCGATCCACGTGATGTGGGGCCTGAAGCAGCAGAACACCGTGTTCGCCATCGGCCATTCCATCGTCAACCGCACCTCGAAGACCAATGTCGGCGCCCTGTGCCTGACCTATGGCGGCGGCGGTCACGAAAAGGCCGGCACCTGCCAGGTCGAGAATGCCACGTGGCAGGATTCGCTGAAGGAAGTCGTCGGCAAGCTGAACGCCGACGGGTAATTGGGTTCTGCCGATGGCGCGCCCGTGCCGGGTGGCTTGATCGCCGCTCCGGCTCCGGGCGCGCCCCCACCCTTAAGCCCGGCGGCGTCTGAGCCGGCCCGGCACGGGCAGCGCCTCGCGCCAAACGTGTCTGAGCCGGCCCGGCACGGGCAGCGCCTCGCGCATAACCCGGCACGGGCGCGCCTCGCGCATGAACCACAGGCGCTTTTCCCGCGCCCCTGTTTCGTTTATGTTGCGCCGCCATGAGCAAAGGCCCTCTGTTCGTCTACCGCGAGCGGCTGAACGCCGGTGAGCTGCGCCCCGATCCGGCGCAGGAACTGGCGATCGAGAAGCTGCAAAGCCTGCACAACGCCCTGGCCCGCTATCGCCCGTCCCAGGGTGAAAGCGGCTGGCTGGCGCGATTCGGCCTGGGCGGCAAGACCACCAAGGCGATGCTGGACTGGACGCCGGGCGATGCGGTCGGCACCACGCCCCGCCACGGCCTTTACATCTTCGGCGAGGTCGGCCGCGGCAAATCGATGATGATGGACCTGTTCTACGAGGCCGCCGACATCGCCGCCAAGAAGCGGGTCCACTTCCACGAATTCATGCGCGACATCCACGCCGAGATCCATCGCTGGCGCCAGGCGGCGCACCGCAAGGAAAGCGACCCGATCCCCAAGCTGGCCCGCACCATCGCCTCGGAAGCCTGGCTCTTGTGCCTGGATGAATTGCAGGTCACCGACATCGCCGACGCCATGATCGTCGGCCGGCTGTTCCAGTGCCTGATGGATGACGGCGTGGTGGTGGTGATCACCTCGAACCGCGCGCCCAAGGACCTCTATAAGGACGGCCTGCAGCGCGAACGCTTCCTGCCCTTCATCGGCCTGATCGAGCAGCAGCTGGACCTTCTGGAACTGAATTCGGAACGCGACTACCGGCTGGGCCGCAAGCGCGGGCTGCAGGTCTATCACAGCCCGCTGAACGACGAAGCCGACATGGCCCTGGAACTGGCCTTTTCCCGCCTGACCGAGGGCGCCACCCCGATGCCGCACAGCATCGACGTCAACGGTCGCCAGGTCCGCGTGCCGCTGGCCGCCGTCGGCGTCGCCCGCTTTTCGTTCGCGCAATTATGCGCCACCGCACTGGGTCCGTCGGACTATCTGGAACTGGCGGCGCGCTACCACACCCTGGTCCTGTCCGACATCCCGCTGCTGGGTCCCGAGAACAAGGACCAGGCCCGGCGCTTCGTCACCCTGGTTGACGCCCTGTACGAGAAGAAGGTCACCCTGATCTGCTCGGCCGAGGCCCCGCCCGAGACGCTGTACCCCACCGGCATCGGCGCCTTCGAGTTCCAACGCACGGTGTCGCGCCTGATGGAGATGCAGGCGGAAGATTACGTGCTGAAGCAGCATTTGGCGTGACGCTTGCCCGTGCCGGGAATTTGGCGCGAAGCGCATGCCCGTGCCGGGCCGGCTCAAGCGCCGCCGGGCTGATTTCGCAGGCCGCGGAAAAACACCAATCAGGCACCCCGAACGCCCCTTTTCGTCATGCCCGGACTTGATCCGGGCATCCCCGCGGCGCCGTCTAGA
>NZ_CACVCE010000073.1:0-147787 GCF_902729445.1 Magnetospirillum sp. LM-5
AGCAACGCCGAGTTTTTCCGCAGCCTGTCAGCGCAGCGCGGCACTTTGGCTGGCGACAGCCAGCGGACCGTGCTGATGGGGCGAAAAGCCCATGCTGGGCGAGAACACCACCGCGAAAAAAACCGCGCCGGCATAAAACGACGTCAGCAGCAGGACCCGAAGGGCGTTGTCGGCCGAGAGGCCGTTGCGCGAGACTGGCGGCGAGACATCCTGGGGCATGACTTACTCTTAGGGTGTAGGTTCGTTGGGTGAAAACTTACCCTTTAGGAGTAGCGCCTGTCAATATCCTCATATTGCGAATGCGAAGCCGCCGGTCAGTCGCGCCGACGTTCGATCTCGATGCCGACCGAGGCCGCCTCGGCGTAGACGTCCAGCTTTTCCACCCGCACCCGCACCGAATTGACGCGGTCGTCGGTCAGGCACAGGGCGGCGATCTTGTCGGCCAGGGTCTCGACCAGATTGATGTGGCCGTTGGCCAGCATGGTCTTGATGCCCTCGATGATGTCCTCGTAGGACACGACGTTGGCGATGTCGTCCGATTGCGGGCCGGCCTGTTCGAACACCGCCATATCGACGTTGACGCGGACCCGTTGGGGGGCCAGCAATTCATGGGCATGGATGCCGATCGAACACTTCAAGACCAGGTCGCGGACCAGGATACGGTAAAGCTGGGTGTTTTCGCCCTTTGCGAACATTTGTTCCTCGTCTTGCGGTCAGGCGACCAACTCGCGCATCGCCATCTCGTCGGCCAAGCGGACGCCGTCGTCGGCGGGCAGGGCGTCAAGCAGTGTGCGGATGGTTTGGCGGTGGGTGGGGTGGATCGTCGATGCGGCGATGTCGGCCAGCGGGATCAGGGCGAAATGGCGCTCGGTCAGGCGGGGGTGCGGGATGACCAGATCGGGGCTGTCGATCACCATGTCGTCATAGAGCAAGATGTCGAGGTCGATCAGCCGCGGCCCATAGCGCACCGACGCGACCCGGCCGATGGCCGCTTCCAGGCGCTTCAGTTCGGCCAGCAAGGCCGGTGGCGTCAAGGTGGTCGACAGGCGCACCGCCATGTTCAGGAAGGCCGGCTGGTCGGTGACGTAAAGGGGCTGGGTTTCGTAGACCTTCGAGCGGGCCTCGACCCGGCCCAGCGCTCCAAGGGCGTCGATTGCCGCCCGCAGATTGGCCGGTCGGTCGCCCAGATTGGTGCCCAGACCCAGATAGACGATTGCCATGCCTTCTCACCGTCGGAATGAAGGGCGCATTAATCGGTCAGATCGAAGCCAAAGGCAAGCGCCGTGGATGACGGTCGTTCAGACCTGCATCGGCTGGGGCTGGGGCTGGGCGGGTGCCCAACCCGACGACATCGCGATGCGGACCGCCTGGGCGCGATTGGCGGCGCCGATCTTGCGGTAGACGTTGCGCAGGTGCACCTTGATGGTGATTTCCTGCAGGTCCAGGGCGATGGCGATTTCCTTGTTGGTCCGACCCTCGACCAGCAGCAGCAGGATTTCCGCCTCGCGCTTGGACAACTTGTCGAAGGGGGCGGGCACGCCGTTCGGCCGGCACAGATTGGGCGACGGCGGCATGCCGTTCAGGCCGCCCGGCGTCTCGAAGAAGGTGCTGGACGGCAGGTATTTCTCGCCCGACAGGACCAGGCGCAAGGCGTTGACCATGGCGGTGCCGCTGACCGTCTTGGGGATGAAGCCCGAGGCGCCGGCCTGGACGGCGGCGACGACGTGATCGCGGGTGGAAAAGCCCGACACCACCACCACCGGCACCGCCGGGTACTTGGTCTTGACGCGTTCGATCCCCTTCAGGCCGTCCATGCCGGGCATCATCAGGTCCAGCAGGATCAGGCCCAGACGGTCGGCCGTGGCGGCGGCGGTCAGGGCTTCGTCCAGGGTCGCGGCGTCCAGAATCTCGGCGGTCGGATCAAGCTCGTGCAAAAAAGGCTTCAAGCCGTCGCGCACCAGCTTGTGGTCGTCGGCGACAAGAATTTGCATGGATCGCACCTCCGCTTTCCGCCGCACCCGGCGACGGCGTAGCCGTACTATACTGGTGCGTTTGGGGGATGCCAACCAAAAGGAACGGCGTTTGGCGGCGGGGCGGCCCTATTCGCCGGGAGGTTGAAGGAAGTCGATGACGATGTCGCCCAGGCGGGCCAGGGCCACCGGTTTCTTCAGCACGGAGCAGCGATCGTCCTGCAGGTTCTCGGCCAGCCGCTCGGTGGCGCCCAGATGGCCGGTGACGATGATGATCGGCAAGAGCGGGTCGAAATCGCGCAGTCGTTCGACCAATTGCTCGCCGCCGCCGGCCGGCATGCGCAGATCGGTGATCACCACGTCGGCCGGGTCGCGCATGAAGGTCTCATAGGCCTGGCTGCCGCTGGTGCACAAGGTGACGCGGTGACCCAGTTCCTCGAGATAGCGCCCGACGGTGGCGGCGGCGGTCTTTTCGTCGTCGACCACCATGATATGGCCGGTCGCCGCCATCTGGTGTTGCGGCGTCGGCACCACTTCGGGGTCGTGGCCGATGCCGGTCAGGTCATCGACGGGAAGCGTGATGGTGAAGCAGGCGCCGATGGCGCGGTCCTGGATTTCCAGTCGCCCGCCCATCGAGTTGATGATGCCGAAGCTGACCGACAGGCCCAGGCCGGTGCCGCGTCCGGCCTCTTTGGTGGTGAAGAAGGGCTCGAAGATACGGGACCGCACCGCGGGCGGAATACCCGGGCCGGTGTCCTCGACGGTGATGACCAGTCCGTCGCCGCGGCGCCTTGCCGACACCGCCACGGTGGCCACCCAGCCGCCGGCCTGGTCGGCCTGCTTTTCCTTCAGCGCGTGGTGGGCGTTGGACAGCAGGTTCATGATCACCTGCTCGAGCTGGACCCGGCGCCCACGCACCGGCACCATCGCCTCGGGCAGATCGGTCTCGACCTCGATCTCGTCGGGTCGCATCTGGCCTTCCAGCACGGCCAAGGCCGACCGCACCGCGCCGATGGCGTCGAACACCTGGATCGGCGACGAATCGCGGCGCGAGAAGATGCGGATGTCGTCGATGATCTCGGCGGTGCGCTGCGACTGCTCGGCGATCAGTTCGAATTGCTGGGCCTGCCATTCGGGCGTGGCCTTGCCGCGCTCCATGAACAGCAGCGCCCCTTCGGCGGTCAGGCGGATGATGTTCAGGGGTTGCGACAATTCGTGCACCAGGCCGGCGGCCATTTCGCCCAGGGTGGCCAGCTTCGAGGTCTGCACCAATTGTTCCTGCACCTGACGGCGTTCGGTGACGTCGCGGATGACCAGGAACCGGGCCGGGTGGCCGTGATAGGCCACCGAGCTGCCGACCACTTCGGCGTCGAAGGGGGTGCCGTCGATGCGGCACATCGGGTGTTCGGCCAGCACCCGGCCTGTCGGCGGGTTGGCGACGCGCCGCGCGATGGTGTCGCGCATTTCGGTCGGGACCAGATCGACGACGTTCAGGCCGGTCATCGGGCGGCCTTCCGCCCCGAACACCCGCCCGGCCGCGGGGTTGGCGTACAAGATGACGCCCTTGGAATGGACCAGGATGGCGTCGGGGGTCATCTCGACCAGCGAGCGGTAGCGTTCCTCGCTTTCGGCCAGGTCGCGCACCGCCTTGTCGTGCTCGGCCTTGATGCGAAGCGCGCGTACGCCATAGGTCAGGTTGCGGGCGACGTCTTCCAACAGGCGCACGGTGTCGTCGTCGAAGGTGGTGGATTCCCCGGCATAGATGTTCAGGGCACCGACGATGTCGCCCACCTCGCCCAGCGGCAGCGACACGACCGCGCGAAAGCCGTGGCGGGTGGCGGCCTCGCGCCAGGGGGCGAAGTCGGGATGGGTCTCGATGGACCGGACCACCTGGGTCCGGCCGGTGCGAATGGCGGTGCCGACCGGCCCGCGCCCCAGCGGCCCGTCATCCCACGCCACGCTGATTTCCTGAAGATAGGTCCGGCCCTGGCCGGCGGCGGCGACCGCCGACACCTTCCTGTCCGGGCTGTGCTCGGGCATGCCGACCCAGACCAGGCGGTAGCCGGCGACATCGACGGCGATGCGGCAGATGTCTTCCAGCAACGACACCTCGTCGGCGGCCTTCAGCAATGCCTCGGTGGCGCGCGTCAGCGTCGCGACCGCACGGTCGATCATATGCAATTGGTCGGCGACGCCGTGCGCGAGCATGAGCGGGGGGATGCCTTTCCGGCTGAAGCAGTTCGTCGAACATGGTACTCGTACCTGTGCTCGATGCGAAAGGGTTCCTAGGGGTTAATACCCGAGACGTTCGGAAGGATTTGCGATGCGATGGCTGCTGGTGCTGGTAAGCGTGCTGATGTCGTTGGGGGCGGTGCCGGCCATTGCCGCCGAGCGGGCGCTGGATCTGCTGGATCCGGCCGTGTCCTACACGGCCGATTTCACCGTTTCCAGCGACAAGGGCACCTATAGCGGATTGCTGTGGCACCAGCCCGGCCGCGAGCGCCGGTCCTACATGACCAAGGGCGGCAGCCAGACCATCCTGATCCGGCGCGACCTTGATTCCGCCTGGATGATGAAGCCGTCGGGGAAGTGGTATGTCGGCCTTAGCCTAAGGGCCTTGGGGGTCATCGCCGGTGGAATCGACAATCTGACCGTCAGCCGCACCCCCTTGGGCGACGAGGATGTCAACGGCCATCGGACCACCCGCTACCGGGTGGTCGGGCAGGGGCCGCGCGGCGGGCGCTTCGACGGCGATGCCTGGTTCACCCGCGAGGGCATCATGATCAAGGCCGCCGGCACCCTGACCGATCCCGACGGCCGCCACATCCCGGTCCAGACCGAACTGAGCCGCCTGATGATCGGCCGCGTCGATCCAAAGAATTTCGAGCTGCCGTCGGGCTGGATGGGAATGGACCTGCGCTCGGTCCCGGCGGAATCGCTGGCCCAGGCGCTGGAAAGCCTGAAGCCGCTGCTGGAAGGGCGGTAGGGTCGGTCTGAGTTTGGTGGAACCGGATTTTCCGTTTCCCTTTGTCGTCACACTCGGGCTTGACCCACTGCTGTCCGGTCTAATCTTAAGCGTCGCGGCGCAAACGCTTGTGGCGCGCGCCTTTCAGCGCCTGGAGCCCGGAAGGGACGCGAAGCCTTCGCCCCACACTCCGTCATGCCCGTGCTTGACACGGACATCCACGCGGCGGCGTAAAAATCGATTAAAAACAGCGCGTTATGCGGATGCGCGTGGACGGCCGGGTCAAGCCCGGCCATGACGGGTGGAGAACGTGCGCATCAGCCTAAACAAGGCCGACCCTAAGCGCCCGCTTACCAGGTCCGAACGCGGCCGGTATCGATGTGGACGAATTGCGAGGCCGGATAGGTGCCGACGCCGCCGGCCTTCAACATCTTGGCGGCGCGGCCGACGATGCGGGTGCTTTGACCGGGCATGCGGATATCCACCGCCTTGCCGGCCATGTGCAGGCTGCCATGGGCGACGCCGTCGGTGGCGGACGCCAGCATGGCGTTGGTCTGCGGCGAACGGTAGCCGGAAATGATGTGGATGGCGCCCTTGTTGCCCAGCTTCTTGTGCACGGCGACCATCAGGTCCAAAAGGCGCGGGTCCATGGGATGGGTTTCACCCGAACGATGGTCGCGCAGCATGCGGTTCACCTGCGTCAGCGCCTTGGGCAGATAGCGCCCTTCCGCCCAATAGACGGTCTTCAGCCATTCGCCGGTATGAATGTTGTAAAGATGCAGCCCGCGTTCGGGCATGGCGCGGACGGCGGCCTCCACCGGGGAAACCAAACAGGCTCCGGCGATCGCGGCCAAGCCGCCCGCCAGAAACGAACGACGCGACAGCGCCCCTTCGTCTTTGTCTTGACCTTCGAAACCCATGACACCCCCCTGAGGTGAGGCGAAATTCATACCATCGATTGCGGGGTCTGAGTCAACCTCTCAGGTGAGTACCTTAGAGATGTTGCGCACACTCTAGTTGGCGGGGGCCAGCCGGGCCGGGCGTTTCAGGGCGGCCTTCAGGCGGGCATCATGGCCGTAAAGGTCGTCGCGGAAATGGACGGTGCCATCCTCGTCGGCCCAGGCGGTGAAATACATCAGATAGACCGTCAGCGCCTTGTCCAGCTTGATGGTCTTGGTGTCGGCGGCGCTGATCATCTCGGGCACCTTGTCGGCCATCTCGCCGCCGATCAGCGACTTGGCCAGGTCCAGCGGACGTTCCAGGCGCACGCAGCCATGCGACAGCGCCCGGAAGATGCGGCCGAAATATTGCCGCTTGGGGGTGTCGTGAAGATAGATGTCGTCGGAATTGGACAGGTTGAACTTGATCTGGCCCAGGGCGTTGTCCGGCCCGGGACGCTGGCGCAGTCGGCCGGGAAAGCGCGATTGCCGCGACCAGTCGATGCCGATGCCCTGCTGCTTGGCCGAATCGCCGTCGAAGGCGTCCAGGATGACCATGTTGTTGGCCACCAGATAATTGGGTTCCTTGCGCAGCTTGGGCAGGATTTCCTTGGTGGCGATGCCGGGCGGCACCGTCCAGGTCGGGTTCAGCACCATCGAACTGAGCGTGGTGGCCATGGTCGGCGTCGGGCTTTTGACGTCGCCGACGACGACGCGCATGGCCAGGTCGATGCGGCCCTCGCGCACCAGTTCCAGGTGGGCGGCCGGCAGATTGACGGCGATGTGCGACGAATCCAGCCGGTGCGGCATCCAGCGCCAGCGTTCCAGATTGGCCTGGATCTGGCGCATCCGCTCTTCCGCCGGGACGTTCAAGGCGGTCAGGGTCTGCTTGCCGACGAAGCCGTCGGGCTCGATGCCGTGGCGGTTCTGGAAGGTCTTCAACGCGTCGGCCAGCGGCTTGTCCAGGCGCTTGCCCTTGTCGTGGGTGGCCGCCAACTCGCCGGTCATGATCAGGCGGCGGCGCACCAGCAGCAGGCGTTCGTCCTCGGCCTCGGCCTTGATCGAGGTGCCATCGGGGATGACCGGCCAACCGCCGGCGGCGACCAGCTTGCGATAGCGCTCTAACGCCACCTTCAGGCGCTGATAGCCGGCATAGGGCGGCGGCAGCACTTCCAGCAGGGCGGCGACATCCTTGCCGGACGACAGGTCGATCAGGAAGCGGGTGGCGTCGAAGCTTGGCCGGGTGTCCGGCCCCATGCCGCCGACCGAGCGGGTGGGCGCGATGCGCCCGGTCGCCAGGTCGTGGCCGAAGCGGGCCAGGGCGTCGCTGATCAACAGGTCGCGGTCGATCGCCGAATTGGTGGCGGGAATGGCGTAATTGTCGGCCGACAGCCCCTCGCCGTCGGCGACGGCCAGGATATCGCCGACCACCCGCTCGCCCTTGCCGTCGGTCCAGGCCAAGCGGTGTCCGCGCTGGCGATAGAAGCCGGTCAGCGGGGCAGGGTCCAAGGTGCGGTCGCCGATCTTCGGCGCCGCCTCGGATTCCAGCCGCTTCTGCAGGTCCCCGGGCGTTTCGGCGGCGGACGCCGGCCAGGCGAACGACGCCAGGGCCAACGACAAGCCGATCAGGAAAGGACGAGCCAGGGACACGGGAAAACCACTCGGCATGAATAAGGATGGCGGCGCGGTTCATGGGTATCCGCCCCCTGCCGCCCGAAGTCAATCCTTGTGACAATTTTGCCCATTTACGCCGGTCGGGTGCGGCACAAGTGCCACATCCGACCTAGGTGGAAACCCTTATCCCTGAATCCACGGCAGTCCAGCCGCCTTCCAGCCCTGGGTGGCGCCGCGATGACGGGCTGTGTCCAGCGGGCCTTCGAATCCGTCGGTGATGTTCCAGCATTGGCTGTGGCCCAATTGGGTCATCAACTCGGCGGCGGCCTTCGACCGCACCCCCGACCGGCACAGGAACAGCAGCACGTCGTCGGCGGCGATGCGCTGGTTGACCAGCTGCTCGGCAAAGGATTCGTTGCGGAGCATGGCCGGAAACACCTGCCACGATATCAGGATCGGCTGCTTTTCCAGGGCGCTCAGGTCGGGCAGGCCGACATAGACCCACTCCGCCTGGGTGCGCACGTCGATCAGCTTGGCATTGGGGTCGGCCTGCAGGCGCGCCCAGGCGTCGGCGGGGGTGATTTCTCCGGCATAGGTCATGATGCTCTCCAGATTGTACGTTTAGTCTAGTGTTATAGGGTGTTAAATAACACAAAAACCTGTTGACTTTATAGACTGTGCAGCGCGATAACGTGAATACGAAATCAACATACACCTTGCGTGTGTGAAATAGAAGAGGACATCTCGATGCTCGACGCCGCCATCTCCGACCTGCCGATTTCCGAGCCGTTGGTTCGCCTGTCGGACCTGGACGAATACCGCGCCGGCTTGGCCCGGCACTTGTCCGGCGAATGGGACGGCGAGCGCTTCACCGCCCATCGTGTCCGTTTCGGCGTCTACGGCCAGAAGCAGCCGGGCGTGCAGATGGTCCGCATCAAGATTCCCGGCGGTCGCCTGCCGGTCGGCTGGCTGCGCACCCTGGCCGCGGTCAATCGCGATTTCGCCGAAGGCGCCTCGCACGTCACCACCCGCCAGGACGTGCAGATCTATTCGGTGGCGCTGGAAAAGACCCCCGACCTGCTCGAGGCGCTTTATTCCAACGGCATCACCACGCGCGAGGCCTGCGGCAACACCATCCGCAACCTGACCGCCTGCGCCCTGGCCGGGGCCTGCCCGCGGGAACTGGTCGATGCCGGTTTGGTCGCCGACCAGCTGTCGCGGGCCTGGCTGCGCCACCCGCTGGTTCAGCACATGCCGCGCAAGATCAAGATCACCGTGTCGGGGTGCGCCACCGATTGCGGCCATACCGCCATCCACGATCTGGGCTTCATCGCCATCACCAAGGGCGACCGTCCGGGGTTCCGGGTGATGGCCGGCGGCGGCTTGGGCTCGCAGCCGCGCGCGGCGGTCGAGATCGCCGACTTCGTCACCGAAGATGAGCTGCCGGCGGTGCTGGAAGCGGTGGCCCGGCTGCACCAGCGTTATTCCGATCGTCGCAACCGCAACGCGGCGCGCCTGAAGTTCGTGGCCAAGCGTTTCGGCGACGACAAGTTCCGCGCCCTGTTCGCCGAGGAATTCGAGCGCCTTCGCGGCCTGCCCCAGCGCCACTGGGCCGGTCTGGACTGGAACCATCCAGCCGAGGCCGCCATCTCGCGGGCTCCGGTCGGTCTGATCGACGCCCATGACGGGTCGGTCGCGGTGTCGGTGTCGGTGCCGCTGGGCATCGTGTCGTCCGAACAGTGGGAAGCGCTGGCCGATATCGCCGACCGGGTCGGCGTTGCCGAACTGCGCGCCACCCGCGACCAGAATTTGGTGTTCCTGGGGGTCGCCCGCGAGCAGACCCAGGTGGTGGTCGATGGCGTCCGGGCCATCGGCTTCGATGTGCCGGACCAAGCCGCCGACATCGCCACGGTGATTTCCTGCCCCGGCACCACCACCTGCCGGATCGGCATCACCAACTCGCAGGGTTTCGCCCGTGAAGCGCTGAATGCCGCCTTGGCCGATCCGCTGGCCAAGGGGACCAGCGTCCACGTCTCGGGCTGCCAGAATTCCTGCGGCCTGCACCATGTCGCCGATTTCGGCCTGCACGGCATGGCCAAGAAGATCGACGGCCAGCCGGCGCCCTATTACCAGCTGCATTTCGGCGGTGACGCCGCCAGTTCGACCATCGGCCTGACCGGTCCGATGATCGCCGCCCGCCATGCCGTCGCCGGCCTTGGTCTGCTGCGCCAGGCCTGGGCCTCGGGCCGCAAGGACGGCGAAGGAGTCAGGGCCTGGGCCGAGCGCCAGGGCAAGGACGGCATCGATGCCGTCCTGGCCGGCCTGGGCGAGGGTGGCGCCGACGGCCTGTTCGTCGATTGGGGCGACAGCCACGATTTCGCCGGTGCGCCGCAGGCCAAGGGCGAGTGCGCGGCGCCCTTCGCCGCCGCCGACCTGTATGAGGATCTGGCCGACGATTCCCTGATCACCCTGGACCGCGCCCTGGCGGTCGGCAACCAGGCCATCGCCGCCGAAGCGGCCGACACCGGCATCGAATATGCCGCCCGCCGGTTGCTGCACCTGAAGGGCGTGCCCAGCGAGGACGGCCAGAACCTGGCCGCCCACATCGCCGCGATCGGCGCCCATTGGGCCGATCAGGCCGACGTGGTCGATGCCGCCCGGACGGCTTTGGCCGCCCGCGGCGAGGGGCTCGAAGCCTTGCGCGAAGCGGTGGCCGTGCTGATCGACACCGCCCGCGACCTGGCCGCCAACCCGGCCCCGGTCGCGGCGGCGGTCGGCGACATCAACGCCTTGCTGGGAGCCGCCGAATGACCGTGATTGACCCGCGTGCGGCCTATGGCGCCCTGGAAGGCCGCGAACTGATCGAGGTGATGGCCAAGGACGTCTTTCCCGGCCGCATCGCCGTGACCTCGTCGTTCGGTGCCGAATCGGCGGTGCTGCTGGATCTGGTGGCCCAGGTCGATCCGGACCTGCCGGTGATCTTCCTCGATACCGGCGAGCTGTTCGACGAGACCCTGGAATATCGTTATCAGCTCGAGCGCAAGCTGGGCCTGACCAACGTGGTGGTGGTCCGCCCGACCGACGAGGATCTGAAGGCGGCCCAGGATCTTTGGCGCACCGATGCCGATCGCTGCTGCGAGTTGCGCAAGGTGTGGCCGCTGGCCCGCGCCGTCGCCCCTTATTCCGCTCTGATCGACGGCCGGAAGCGCGGCCACAGCCTGGAACGCCAGACCATCTCGACGGTCGAGCAGGCCGGCCTGGTCACCAAGATCAGCCCGCTGGCCAACTGGAGCGAAGACGCGATCGAGACCGCCTTCAAGCTGCGCGGCCTGCCGCGTCATCCGCTGGTCGAACAGGGGTACCGCTCGATCGGCTGCTGGCCCTGTACCCGGCCGACCAAGCCAGGCGAGCAGGCCCGTGCCGGTCGCTGGGCCGGGTCGGCCAAGTCCGAATGCGGAATCCACACTTTGAATTTCGGCACCGACGGTGCCGGCATCTGACGAGAAAGCGATGATCATGAACCATCTGGACCAATTGGAAGCCCAGTCGATCTACATCCTGCGCGAGGCCTTCAACCGCCTGGACAAGATCGCCATGCTGTGGTCGATCGGCAAGGATTCCAACGTCATGCTGTGGCTGGCCCGCAAGGCGTTCTTCGGCCATGTGCCGTTTCCGGTGCTCCATGTCGATACCCACCACAAGATCCCCGAAATGATCGAGTTCCGCGACCGCGTCGCCAAGGAATGGAACCTGCCGCTGATCGTCGGCGAGAACCGCGCCGCGCTGGATGCCGGCATGGGCCCGCACCAGGGCCGGGTCAATTGCTGCACCGCCTTGAAGACCGAGGGCCTGAAGGCGCTGCTGGCCCAGCACGGCTATACCGGCGTGATCGCCGGCATCCGCCGCGACGAGGAAGGCACCCGGGCCAAGGAACGGGTGTTCAGCCCCAGGAACGCCCAGGCCGAATGGGACGTGCGTGACCAGCCGCCCGAATTCTGGGACCAGTTCAAGACCGACTTCGCGCCCGGCACGTCCTTGCGCATCCACCCCCTGCTGGCCTGGACCGAGCTGGATGTGTGGCGTTACATCGCCCGCGAGAACATCCCCGTGGTCGATCTTTACTTCGCCAAGGACGGCAAGCGGTACCGCTCGCTGGGTTGCGCGCCGTGCACCGGCTCGGTCGCCTCGACCGCCTCGACTGTCGAGGAAATCATCGAGGAACTGGAAACCACCCGGATTTCCGAACGTTCGGGCCGCGCCCAGGACAAGGAATCCGAAGACGCCTTCGAACGGCTGCGTGCCGGCGGCTACATGTAAGCAGGGACAGGGATAAGATTATGAGCAATTCGCCCTTGAAGATCGTCGTCGTCGGCCATGTCGACCACGGCAAGTCGACCCTGGTGGGTCGCGTCCTGCACGAAACCGGCGCCCTGCCCGAAGGCAAGGTCGAGGCCTTGCGCGAGGTCTGCGACAAGCGCGGCATGCCGTTCGAGTGGGCCTTCGTCATGGACGCCCTGCAGGCCGAGCGCGACCAGGGCATCACCATCGACACCTCGCAGCTTTATTTCCACACCGGCGAGCGGCCGGTGCTGATCATCGACGCCCCCGGCCACAAGGAATTCCTGAAGAACATGATCACCGGCGCCGCTTCGGCCGAAGCCGCCGTGCTGGTGATCGACGCCCATGAAGGCGTCCAGGAACAGTCGCGCCGTCACGGCTATCTGCTGCATCTGCTGGGGCTGACCCAGATCGCGGTGGCGGTCAACAAGATGGACCTGGTCAACTGGGATGAAGCCCGCTTTAGGGAAGTCGAGGCGGAAATCCGCGCCTATCTGGCCGGAATCGGCGTGACGCCGACCCATGTCATCCCGGTGTCGGCCCGCAGCGGCGAATTCGTCCGCGAGAAAGGCCAGGCCGCCTGGTACAAGGGCCCGACGGTGATCGAGGCGCTGAACGGCTTCAATGGTGCCGCCCCGGCCACCGACCAGGCGCTGCGCCTGCCGGTGCAGGACGTCTACAAGTTCGACCAGCGCCGCATCGTCGCCGGCCGCATCGAATCCGGCCGCTTGAAGGTCGGCGACCGCCTGGTCTTCTCGCCGTCCGGCAAGTCGGCCCGGGTCGCCACCATCGAGGATTGGGCCGGCGAGCATGTCACCACCGTCGCCTCGGCGGCCGGCCGCTCGGTCGGTTTCACCCTGGACGAGCCGATCTTCGTCGAGCGCGGCCAGGTGGCGCACCTGGCCGACAACAGCCCGGTCCTGGCCCATGAAATCCGTGCCCGGGTGTTCTGGCTGGGCCGCGAGCCGCTGGTCAAGGGCGACCGCCTGAAGCTGAAGCTGGCCACCGCCGAGTATGCGGTCGAGGTGTCGGCCGTCGAACGCGTCGTCGATGTCGCCGATCTGGCCAGCCACGAAGCCGAGGTGGTGCAGAAGAACGCGGTGGCCGAGGTGGTGCTGCGCTCGCGTGCCGCCATCGCCTTCGACGCCTTCGGCGCCAACGCCCGCCTGGGCCGCTTCGTCCTGGTGCATGGCTTCGACATCGTCGGCGGCGGCATCATCGCCGAGGCGGCGGCGGCCAGCCGCAACATCTATGCCGTCGATCACAAGGTCACCGTCGATACCCGCGCCGTCGCCAACGGCCACAAGGGCGGCGTGGTGTGGCTGACCGGCCTGTCGGGCGCCGGCAAGTCGACCATCGCCATGGAACTGGAACGCCGCCTGTTCCAGAAGGGCTGGCAGGCCAGCGTGCTGGACGGCGACAATGTCCGCCACGGTCTGTGCTCGGACCTGGGCTTCTCGCCCGATGACCGCGCCGAGAACATCCGCCGGGTCGGCGAGGTCGCCCATCTGATGGCCAAAGCCGGCCTGCTGGTGGTGACCGCCTTCATCAGCCCCTATCGCGCCGACCGCGACCGGGTGCGCGCCATCGATCCCGACGCCTTCCACGAGGTCTATGTCGCCACCGACCTGAACGAGTGCGAACGCCGCGACCCCAAGGGCCTGTACAAGAAGGCCAGGAAGGGCGAAATCCCGGAATTCACCGGCATCTCGGCCCCTTATGAGCCGCCGGCCGAGCCCGAGCTGCACCTCGACACCACCGGCAAGTCCATCGACGAATCGGTGGCCGAGCTGGTGGCCTATATCGAGGCGCGTTTCGGCAATCTTGCGCTGGTGCAGGCCAGCGCCTGAGTTCGCCTATTAACCGAAAGAGGGGGCGGAGGTATTCCTCCGCCCCGCTTTTAATTCGGGTCTCGCGACCTTACCTTGACGTATGGATGGGTGAGCGAGGTGACGGCGGATGAGTCAATGCGGACCCCGCCACGGCAAACCGCCACGGACGACCGGGGCGCCATCCCGGGCGATTACCCGGCTGCGCGACCGGGTCAGCCAACTGGAACAAGCCAGGGCTGAGTTGCAGGCGGCCAAGACGGCCTTGCAGCAAAGCGAGGAACGCTACGCCCTGGCCATGCGCGGCCCCAACGAGGGCCTGTGGGACTGGAACCCCGTCACCAAGGAGCTTTACCTGTCGGCCCGCCTGCTGACCATCCTGGGATTCGGCTCGGACAATGTTCGCACCACCTCGAACGAGTGGCTGGAAATCGTCCATCCCGAGGACCGAGGGCGCTATCAGTCCGATCTGGTTCGCCACCTCAAGGGCCTGGACGAACATTTCGAATGCGAATATCGCGTCCGCGACCGGGCCGGCACCTATCGCTGGATGCTGGCCCGCGGTCTGGCGGTCAGGGGGGCTGACGGCATCGCCACCCGCATGGTCGGCTCGATCGGCGACATCACCGAAAGAAAGCAGCGCGAATCGATCCTTCGGGCCAGCGAGGCTCGGTTCCGCTCGCTGGTCGAGGCCGCCGCCAGCGTCATCGTGGTGATCGACGGCACCGGCCTGCTGCGCGAATTCAACCGCGAGGCCGAGCGGGTGTTCAATGTCCGCCGCGACGCGGTCGTCGATCAGCCGTGGAATGATGTGCTGACCATGACCGGCGGCGATTTCGGCGCGCTGCTGGCGGCGGTGCGGCGCGGGCATAGCGTGCGTGAGCAGGAATTGACCACCGCCGACGGCACCGTGTTGTCGTGGAACCTGGCCCTGTTGGACGACGGCGCCGGAATCATCGGCGTGGCCCAGGACGTGACCCGGCGCCATTGGGCGGAAAAGTCGCTGAGTTATGTCAACGAAAGCCTGGAACGCCGGGTCGCCGAGCGCACCCGCGAATTGGAGCGGGCCCGGGAAGAGGCCGAACAGGCCAGCAAGGCCAAAAGCGACTTCGTCGCCAATATGAGCCATGAATTGCGCACGCCGCTGAACGCCATCATCGGCTTTTCCGACGTCATGCGGCTTGGCGTGATGGGGCCGCTGGGCAACAGCCATTACTCCGATTACGTCGAGGCGATCTGGGATTCCGGCACCCACCTTTTGTCGTTGATCAACGACATCTTGGACATGGCCAAGATCGAGGCCGGCGAGTTCGTGGTGCGCCGCGAGCCGGTCAATCCGGTCTACATCCTGCATTCGGCCTGCCGATTGGTTCGCGACAAGGCCCGGGCGCACGAAGTCACCATGAAGCTGGCGGTTCACGACGATATCGGAACGGTCGAACTGGACCCCTTGCGGTTTCGCCAGATCATCTTGATCCTGGCGTCGAACGCCTTGAAGTTCACCCCCAACGGCGGCGAGGTCGAGGTGGTGCTGCGCCGCGACGACGACTTCCTGCACTTGAGCATCGCCGATTCCGGCATCGGCATGACGCCGGACGAAATCGCCCAGGCCATGCGCCCCTTCGTCCAGGTCGATTCCTCGCTGGCGCGGCGCTTCCAGGGGACCGGGCTGGGGCTGCCGCTGACCCAGAAGTTCGTCGACATGCATGGCGGCACCTTGTCGATCGAAAGCTGCCCCGGGACGGGAACGAAGGTGACGGTGGTGCTGCCGGTCAAGGATTCGGCTATAGTCGGGGTATGATCGACTACGACTTCCCGCTGTGGCGGCCACCATCCGAGGGCGACAACCTGATCATCCAGGCGACGCTGGGGTGTCGCTACAATCATTGCGCCTTCTGCTCGATGTACAAGGGCAAGACCTATCGCGCCCGACCGCTGCCCGAATTGTTCGCCGACATCGATGCGGCCGCCGCCGACTGGCCCGAGGCGCATCGCGTGTTCCTGGCCGATGGCGACGCCTACAACCTGCCGACCGAGACCCTGGCGGCCATCTGCGATCATCTGGCGGCCAGGCTGCCCAATCTGCAGCGGGTGACCGCCTATGCCACGCCGTTCAATCTGCTGGCCAAGTCGGTCGAAGAGATGCGGGCCTTGAAGGACAAGCGCCTGACCCAGGTCTATCTGGGCATCGAGACCGGCAACGACCGCCTGCTGAAGGTGATCGCCAAGGGCTCGCGCAAGCAGATGGCGGCGGCGCTGGCGCGGGCGCGGGAAGCCGGCCTCAAGGTGTCGGCGACGGTGATCACCGGCCTGGGCGGCCAGGCCCATTGGCAGGATCACATCGACGACACCGCCAGTCTGGTGAATCTGGCGCCGCCGACTTTCCTGTCGGTCCTGCAACTGGGGCTGGAGGAATCGGTCGCCAAGACCTTCTTCGCCCGCCAGGGCGAAGACTTCGCCTGGCAGGATGACCGCGCCGTGCTGGTCGAACTGCGCCGCCTGATCGAACGCCTCGACCCGCCGGCTCCGGTGATCTTTCGCTCGAACCACGCCAGCAACGCCCTGGCCCTGGCCGGCACCCTGCCCAAGGACAAGGACCGCCTGCTGGCGCAGGTGGACATGGCCCTGGCCGGCCAGGCCCGGTTGCGGCCGCGATGGATCAGGGGATTGTAGCTTCGGACGAAAGTCAGCTCGTCGCCGGGGCGACGTCGCTCGACAGGATTTGGCGCACCCGCGTCCGGGCCTCGCTCTCCAGGCTGCCGATCCGTTCGGCGTCCTTGGCCTCGATGGTGGCGATCTTGGCGGTGCGGATCACCGAAGGGGCCGGCAGGCCAGCCCGGCCGAGGTCGGTGATTTCCACGTCGCCGGGCCAGCCACGGTTTTCTGCGCTGGTGATCATCAGTACCCACAGCAATCCGTGGTGTTGTTGAACATTCCCGGCGGCGACGACCAAGGCCGGGCGCCGCTGACGAACCGGTCGGTCGGTATAGGGGAAGGGAACCTTGACGATATCCCAGGCATCAAAGGTTGGCATAGGCCCGCTGGTCCGCTTCCGACGACCACTCGCCGAAGGTGGCCAGCGGATCCTCTACCGGTTCCGTCGGCGCCCGCGTCAGCACCACGCGGCCAGCCTCGATCGAATAGGCGATTTCATCGCCCTCCTTCAAATGGAGCGCGATCCGCACCGGCTGCGGAATGGTGGTCTGTGCCTTGCTGGTCAATTTGCTGGTGATCACGGCAAAGCCTCGTAAGGAAATTCCTTCCTTGCCAGGGTAGGACGGTTCGAGCCGGTTATCAAGACATGATCGGGCGGTCAGCCCAGTTCGGGCAGCCAGCTGGCAGGCTTCTGGCCGCTTTGCGGCTTGGCCGGGGCGGCTGGCTTGGCCGCTGCCGGGGGGGCGCCGGGTGCCGGCGCGGCCGATGGGGCGGGTGTTCCCGCTTCGCCGTCCTTGGCGTCCTTGGCATCGCGGGCGGCCTGAACGGCCGCCGCCGCTTCGCCACCACCGCCACCGCCACCACGGCGCAGGCGGGCTTCCAGGGCGGCGATGGTGGCGCGGTCGGCTTCCACCGCCTTCTGCCACTCGGCCCGTTCGGCCTTCATTCCCTGTTCCAACGCCTCGATCCGGCCCAGCAGGGGCGCGGTGATGTCGTTCAGCTTGCTGGCATTCTCGGTGAACAGGTTGGTCTTGACCCGGTCGATATCTTCCAACAGGTCGCGCTTGATCCACTTGGACTTCTTGTCCAGGTCCTCGCCCATCTTGGACAGGCGTTCCTCGACCTCGGAATTGATCTGGACCTTGATCTCATAGGCCGACCTGACCAGGTTGGCCATGTACATCATCAGGCCGCCGCCGACCACAAGGATGACGCCGGCTGCCAGGCTGATGATAAGGACCGTCGAAAAACCCATGTTCGCCTGTCATATAGCAGGGCAGGGAAGCATTTCCCCTGTGTTTATCTAATTTCGTCCATGCGGCCTGGCAATGCAACAGGCTATGAAAAAAGTCGTGCGATTGGTTCACCGGATGCGAAGAAAATAGGCGCGCCCCCTTTTCGCCGTCGGCGCGAGCGACGATACTGGTGGCCAAGACAATCAACGACCGAGGGCTTCATGAACGTGTTCGCCGACTGGATCAAGGCCAACGGGGTCTCCGAGGTGGAATGCCTGGTGCCCGACATGGCCGGCATCGCCCGGGGCAAGATCGTGCCGGCGCAGAAGTTCGTTCACGCGGCGCAGTCCAGGGGGCTGCGCATGCCGGAGAGCATCTTCGTGCAGACGGTGACCGGCGAATATCCGGAAGAGGACGTCACCGGCGTCGCCAACGGCGACATCTACCTGATGCCGGATGCCTCGACGCTCCGCCGGGTGCCGTGGGTCGAGGAACGCACCGCCTGCGTCATCAACGATTGCTCCTATGCCGACGGCCGCGCCGTCGAGATCAGCCCGCGCCATGTGCTAAAAAGGGTGCTGGCCCTTTATGAAAATGCGGGCTGGCGTCCGGTGGTGGCGCCCGAGCTGGAATTCTTCCTGGTCAGCCAGAATACCGACAGCGACTATCCCTTGGTGCCGCCGACCGGCCGGTCGGGCCGGCCCGAGACCGGGCGGCCGGCTTACGGCGTCGATGCCATCAACGAGTTCGAGGGGCTGTTCGACCAGCTCTACGATTTCTCGGAGACCCTGGGCCTTGACGTCGATACCTTGTCGCACGAGGCCGGCAACGGCCAGATGGAGGTCAATTTCGACCACGGCAACGCGCTGGACCTGGCCGATCAGGTGTTCCTGTTCAAGCGCACGGTGCGCCAGGTGGCGCTGCGCATGGGGCTGTACGCCACCTTCATGGCCAAGCCGATGCAGAACGAGCCGGGCAGCGCCATGCATATTCACCAAAATCTGGTGGATTCCGTGTCGGGCCGCAACCTGTTCGCCGATGAAAACGGCGCCGACACCGAATTGTTCCGCTGGTATATCGGCGGGCTGCGCAAGTATTTGCCGCAGGCGATGCTGTTGTTCGCCCCCAACGTCAATTCCTATCGCCGGCTGGTGCCCGACTACGACGCCCCCATCAACGTCCATTGGGGCCGCGACAACCGTACGGTCGGCCTGCGCGTGCCGGAATCCGGCCAATCATCGCGCCGGGTCGAGAACCGCCTGGCCGGCGCCGACGCCAACCCCTATCTGGCCATCGCCGGCTCGCTGGTGTGCGGCTGGCTGGGCATTCAGAACAAGGTCGATCCCGGCGAGCCGATCAACGGTTCGGGCTACACCCGCGCGCATTCGCTGCCACGCCACCTGCCCGACGCCCTGGAGAAGCTGAAGGCCGCCCGCCAGGTGCGCGAAGCCCTGGGCGAGGATTTCTGCGCGGCCTTCATGTCGGTCAAGGAAGCCGAGTGGGATGCCTATCAGCGGGTCGTGTCCAGTTGGGAACGCGAGTATCTGCTGTTGAATGTATAGTCCCCACCCAGCCCGCGATGGTGTCGGCGTTTAATTATCGTTTAAATACGCACTTCTTGCGCACACATTAAACTTCCGTTAATGTATCAACGGGATGGGAGGGCGCATGTTTGCGCCATGGAGGGGCGTGCATGGGTGACGAGGCCGGAATGGTCGAGAAGCTGAAGGCGCAGCGCGATCGCTTCATCGCGTTCGCCTTCGCCGGCGCCGACCTGCTGTTGGAAGTCACGGAACAAAATCAGGTCGCCTATTCGGCCGGTGCCGGCGAAGCGCTGTACGGACTGACCGACAACGACCTGATGGGCAAGCCGCTGGGTGACCTTGTCCACCCCAAGGACCGCAAGCGTTTCGACGAATCGATGCAGCGGCTGAAGAATACCGGCCGCCTTGATCACACCCCGCTGATGCTGGTCGGCTCGGCCGGCACGGTCACCCGCATGCGCATGGCCGGCATCCGTTTGCCGCAATTCCCCAAGACCTATCACGTCGTGCTGTCGCGCGTGCCGCCGATCGCGATGGCCGAGGCCGACCGCGTCGTCGGTGACGTCGATCACAAGGCCAAATTCATCGAGATGGTGCGGACCCGTCTGAACGAGGCCAACCGCATCGGCACCGACTACACCTTGACCCTGTTCGACCTGTCGGCGACCAATTTCAACGCCATCGAGCCGGCCATCGCCCAGACCTTTCTGGCCACCGTGCAGCACACCTTGGACGAATGCTCGGTCAAGGGGGCCTCGGCCGGGGCGCTGTCGGCCTCGTCGTTCGGCCTGGTCCACGACGACAAGACCAGCGCCGCCGAGGTGCATAAGCGGGTGTCGGCGGTAGCCGACAAGTTCGCCGGCAAGACCAACGGCGCCGCCTCGGTCAAGATGCGCACCGCATCCTTGGAAATGGAAGATTCCGCCCTGTCGGACGAAGACATTTCCAAGGCGCTGACCTATATCGTCAACGGCTTCGTCAAGGACAGCGCCCGCTTCGCCCTGAAGTCGCTGGCCGAAGGCGCCCGCGTCGCGGTCGAGGACACGCTGATCCGCGTGCGTAATTTCCGCAAGATGATCAAGGGCGACGACAAGCTGATCTTCCTGTTCCAGCCGATCGTCAACGTCCGCACCGGCGCGGTGCTGCAATACGAGGCCTTCAGTCGCATCCAGCACAACGGCGCCTTCTTCACCCCCAACCAGATCATCCCGTTCGCCACCGATGTCGGGGTGATCGGCGAGTTCGACCTGATCGCGGTGACCAAGGCGCTGAAGATCTTGAAGGAACCGGGCGAGGTGTCGAGCCTGGCCAACATCGCCGTCAACATCTCGGGCCAGTCGCTGGGCAATCCCGGTTTCTACCATTCGCTGTTGAAGCTGATGGACCAGTACAAGTCGGTGCTGGGCCGTCTGGTGCTGGAAGTCACCGACGCCACCGACATCTATAATCTGGACGAGGCCAAGCGTCTGCTGATGCGCATCCGCAAGATGGGCACGCGCATCTCGCTGGACGATTTCGGCTCGGGCGGGTCGGCCTTCGACCTGCTGCGCATCCTGCCGGTCGATTTCGCCAAGTTCGATCACGATTATGTGCGCGGCGCCCACGACCCCAAGGGTCGGTCGGTTCTGAAGGCGATGACCAGCCTGTGCCACGATTTGGGGATCGTCACCATCGGCGAATGCGTCGAGGACGCGGGGATGCTGCGGAATTTGGCCGATATCGGCGTCGATTACGCCCAGGGCTATTATTTCGGTCAGCCGGCCGCCGACGCCGCCAAGCGCATCAAGTATTTCACCGACCACGTCAAGCAGGCCGGCACCGCCCAGCCCGGTCTGGCGATGGGCGGCTGACCCCTGGTCAGGGCCGGCGGCTGACGGTATAAAACGCGCATGCGCGCGCCCATCCCCGTCTTTGACCTCACTCCCTTCGAGGCCCGTATCGAGGCCGCCACCTTGCGTGAGCAGGTGGGGCGCTGGGATATCGCCTATCACCGAAACGATGCCCCCGAGGTGGACGACGCCACCTACGATGCCGCACGGCGTCGCCTGGGCGAGATCGAGGAACGTTTCCCCGAACTGGTCACCGGCGATAGCCCCATCGGCCGCGTCGGCGCCGCTCCGGCCGAAGGGTTCGGCAAGGTCCGCCATGCGGTGCCGATGCTGTCGCTGGACAATGCCTTCTCCGACGACGACGTGCGGGAATTCGAAGGGCGCATCCGCCGCTTTCTGGCCTTGACCCCCGATCAGGCGATCGATTTCGTCGCCGAGCCGAAGATCGACGGATTGTCCATCAGCTTGCGCTACGAGGACGGTCGTTTCGTCCAGGCCGCCACCCGCGGCGACGGCGCCGAGGGCGAAGACGTCACCGTTAATATCCGCACCCTGATCGCCCGGGGCAAGCTGCCGGAAACCATCGATGGCGCCCCGCGCGTGCTGGAAGTCCGGGGCGAGATTTACATGGCCAAGGCCGACTTCCTGGCTCTCAACCAGCGCCAGGAGGAAGCCGGCGACAAGCTGTTCGCCAATCCCCGGAACGCCGCCGCCGGCTCGTTGCGTCAGTTGGACCCGGCCGTCACCGCCAGCCGGCCGCTGTCGCTGTTCGTCTATGCGCTGGGCGATTGTTCCGATCAGGTGGCCGACAGCCATGCCAGCTTCCTGGACCGCCTGCGCGGTTGGGGTTTCCCGGTCAATGACCGGATCGAAACGGTGACGGGTGCCGACGGGCTGTTGGCGGTCTATGGCCGATTGGGGATCGACCGCGCCGGGCTGGATTACGACATCGACGGCATCGTCTACAAGGTTGACCGGTTCGACTGGCAGGCCCGGCTGGGCTTTGTCAGCCGCAGCCCGCGCTGGGCCATCGCCCACAAGTTCCCGGCCGAGCAGGCGACCACCCGGCTGGAAAGAATCGAGATCCAGGTCGGCCGGACCGGGGTGCTGACGCCGGTGGCCCATCTGCAGCCGGTCAATGTCGGCGGCGTGGTGGTGTCGCGCGCTACCCTTCACAACGAGGACGAGATCGTCCGCAAGGATGTCCGGGTTGGTGACGTCGTGGTGATCCAGCGGGCCGGCGACGTCATCCCCCAGGTGGTATCGGTGGTGCTTGACCAGCGCCCGGCCGACAGTTCCGCCTTCATCTTCCCCGACACCTGCCCGGTCTGCGGTGCGCATGCCGTCAGAGCCGAGGGCGAGGTGGCCAAGCGCTGCACCGGCGGCCTGTCGTGCAAGGCCCAGGTCAAGGAGCGGCTTCGCCATTTCGTGTCCAGGAACGCCTTTGATATCGAGGGATTGGGCGACGAGAACATCGAGTTCCTGGTCGAGCGCGGCTGGGTCAAGGGGCCAGGCGATATCTTCCGCCTGGACGCAGTGAACACCGCCAG
Organism: Magnetospirillum sp. LM-5; assembly: GCF_902729445.1. NCBI lineage: Bacteria > Pseudomonadati > Pseudomonadota > Alphaproteobacteria > Rhodospirillales > Rhodospirillaceae > Magnetospirillum > Magnetospirillum sp. LM-5. Next base: position 22,468 of record NZ_CACVCE010000073.1, read on the forward strand.
CCTGACGCCCTTGAAGAACTTCAAGGGCTGGGGCGAGAAGAAGGTGACCAAGCTGTTCGCCGCCATCGATGCCCGGCGCACTATCGGGTTGGAACGCTTCATCTTCGCGCTGGGCATCCCCCAGGTGGGCGAGGCCACCGCCAAGCGGCTGGCCCGTCATTACGGCAGTTTCACCCGCTGGCGCGAGTCCATGCTGGCGGCGATGGCGCGCGAGAACGAGGCCTATCACGAGCTGACCTCGATCGAGGATATCGGCCCCAGCGTCGCCGGCGACCTGCTGGCCTTCTTCGCGGAAGAGCATAATCTGCGGGTGCTGGACGAATTGTGTGGCCCTGCCGTGGATTGCCGGGTCAAGCCCGGCAATGACGACACGTCAGATACCGTCATGCCCGGACTTGATCCGGGCATCCCGGCACCGCCGTTGTTGACCATCACCGACGCCGAGATCATCGCAGCCTCCAATTCTCCGGTCGCCGGCAAGGCGGTGGTGTTCACCGGCGAGTTGGTGACCATGACCCGGGCCGAGGCCAAGGCCCGCGCCGAAAGTCTGGGCGCCAAGGTGGTGGGATCGGTGTCGAAGAAGACCGATTACGTGGTGGCCGGGGCCAATGCCGGCTCGAAGCTGACCGACGCCCAGAAGCTGGGGGTGACGGTGCTGACCGAGGACGAGTGGCAGGCGCTGGTAAAATAAGCGCCCGCCGGGTTTCCCAGGCGGGCGCCAGTGGGGCTGGCCGGTCTTAAGCGGCCATGACCTCGATGTGGTGCTCGGTGAAGAACCGGGCCATGTCGTGGTCTTCATGGGCGAAGTGGGCGCGGGTCCATCCGGCCAGGAAGTCGAACAAGGCGGTGGTCGAATCCGGCTTGCCTTCCTCGATGGCCCGTTTCAGCGCGACGAACTTTTCGACGAACAGGCGATGGTTGGCCTGATGCTCGGCCAGGGCCGGATAGGCGGCCCGGGTCATGGCCCGCTCCTCGTTGGCGAAGTGGGTCTTCATGTCGCCCAGCAGGGTCGGCAGCACGCGGACGATTCCCTTGCCGCCGTCGCCGGTCATCATGTCTGCGAACAGTTTGTTGATCTGTTTAAGGTAGGCGCGGTGCTCGGAATCGATCGCCGGGATACCGGTTTCATACTCGTCCTTCCAGGTCATCAGTTCCATCTGATCCTTGTCGGAACGAACCTGATCCAGGAAGCGTTTGACCTCGCCTTGCAGATATTCCGCCTGCTCGGACAATTCGGTCGCCGACATGCGGATCTGCTCGGCGGCACCGCCGGTATCGTTGGCGGCCTGCTGGACCACCACGATATTGGCCGAGACCTCCTGGGTGCCGAGCGAGGCCTGTTCGACGTTGCGGGCGATCTCGCCGGTCGCTGCGGACTGTTCTTGGACTGCCGCCGACACGGTGGCGCTGATCTCGTTGACCTCGCGGATGACCTTGGAAATGCTGTCGATGGCGGTCACCGCTTCGCGGGTTCCGTCCTGCACCGCGTGGATATGCGCGGTGATTTCTTCGGTCGCCCGGGCCGTCTGGCTGGCCAGGCCCTTGACCTCGCCGGCCACCACCGCGAAGCCCTTGCCGGCGTCGCCGGCACGCGCGGCCTCGATGGTGGCGTTCAGCGCCAGCAGATTGGTCTGGCCGGCGATGGCGTTGATCAGTTGCACGATCTGACCGATCTGGCCGACCGCGGTCGCCAGGTTCTCGATCATTTCGGTGGTATGGCGCGCTTCGCTGTCGGCCTTGGCCGCGACTTGCAACGAACGCTCGACCTGATGCGAGATTTCGTTGATGGACGCCGCCAATTCCTCGGTGGCCGACGCCACTGTCTCGACATTGGTCGAGGCCTGCTGCGACGACGCAGCTACGGCGGTGGCCTGATGGCTGGTCTCGGTGGCGGTAGCGGCCATCTGGCTGGCCGACGCCTGCAACTCGGTCACCGCACTGGTCACCGTACCGACCACCTTGCCGACGCTGGATTCGAACGCATCGGCCATGTGATGCATGGCGGCGCGGCGATCGGCCTCGGCCTGGCGTTTCTGTTCCTCTTGCTCCGCCTCAAGCTGGCGGACGCGGATCATTTGCGCTTTGAAGTGATCGACCGACTTGGCCATGGCGCCGATTTCGTCGGCGCGGTCGGTGAAGTGGACCTCGACGGCCAGGTTATCGGCGGCCAGCTGCCCCATCACCCCGGTCATGGCGGTAATCGGCGCATAGATCGAACGGGCGATCACGGTGCCGATCAACACCATCACCACCAATCCACCGATCATCACGCCGACCATGGTCCGCCCGGCCAGAGCCTCGATCGCATGGGAATCGGCGTTAGCGGCATGCATCTGTTCTTTTGACGCAGCTTCCAACTGGTCGATCAGCGGATCGACGGCAGCATAGATTTCGGCCAGCGACTTGGTCTGGGTGGCGACGTCCAGCGCCCCATTGGCGGCGGCGGTGAAATCGCGGTGATAGGCGGCCAAGGCGGCCAGCATGTCGGCCCGGTCCTTGACCGGAACCGCCGAATTGGCCAGGACCTTTTCAAAGTCGGCGACGTTTTGCGTCATCTCGTCGATGTATTTAGGGTCGAGACGGGTGAAGAAGTCCTTCTCGTCTCGACGCATCGACAACATCGCCACCGACAGGCGCAGATCCTGGTGTTCCTGCAGCTCGGCCTCGATGGCGTGTACCGACGTCCGCAAGGCACCCATCAGCCCATCGGCCGGGGTCAGCCCGACCCGGGTCTGGGTGGCGGTCACAATATTGAACGCCTCGGCATAGCGATCGACGCCTTTGGAAACGAGATCGATCTGCTGCTGACGGGAATCGGCGGGGTCCATCGCCGCCAGGATTGCGGTGACGTCGGCCCTTGCGGCCTCAACCGCTTCGTTCTGCTTCTTGGCGTCCTTGACGTCCTTGCGCAGCAGGAAGTCCTTTTCATGCCGTCGGGCATTCAAGAGATCGATGGCCAGGGTGTCGGACTTTTCACCGATGACGGATTCTCGTTCCGCGACCGCTCCGGCCTTGTCGATGGCGGATTGGCTGACGAGATTGACCGTCAACAGTGCCGCCAGGATCAACCCGGCCAGGGCGACCAGCGAACCGATCTGGATTTTCAGCGAAAATCGCGAGAGTGGGTTTTGCATGGCACGCCCCTATGAACTGACGCCGGGGCGGGCTGGGGTCAACGGGGCATTGACGGTTCGAATTCCACGGGTCCCGGCGGCGGTATTATCCCCAGGAAAGATGTCGTCATTATACCCTGAATTGATTGTCTGCTAAACAGACGTGCGTGCAGATCAGCCGTGTGGGGATAGTGAATACAAACGCCCGCCCGGCAAAACCGGGCGGGCGTCTGCGACGGGAGGGCTCAGGCGGCGATCACATCGATCCTTCGTTCGACGAGGAACCGGGCCATGTCGTGGTCGTCGTGAGCGAAATGCTCGCGGGTCCAACTGGCCAGGAAATCGAACAAGGCGGTACCGGCATCCGGTTGATCCTGCTCGATCGCCCGTTTGCCCGCCTGGAACTTTTCGACGAACAGGCGATGGTTGGCCTGATGGGCTTCCAGTTCGGGATAGGCGGCCCGGGTCATGGTCCGCTCCTCGTTGGCGAAATGGGTCTTCATTTCTTCCAACAGGGTCGGCAGCACCCGGACGATGCCCTTGGCGCCGTCGCCGGTCATCATGTCGCCGAACAGCTTGTTGATCTGCTTGAGGTAGGCGCGGTGTTCGGAATCGATCACAGCGATACCGGTTTCATACTCGGGCTTCCAGGCCATCAGTTCCAGATTGTCCTTGTCCGAGCGGACCTGATCGAGGAAGCGGCCGACCTCGCCGCGCAGATATTCGGCCTGCTCGGACAATTCGGTCGCCGACATGCGGATCTGTTCGGCCGCGCTGCCGGTGTCGTTGGCGGCCTGCTGGACCACCACCACGTTGGCGCTGACTTCCTGGGTGCCGACGGCCGCCTGTTCGACATTGCGGGCGATTTCGTCGGTGGCCGCCGTCTGTTCCTGCACCGCCGAGGCCACCGTGGTCGAGATCTCGTTGACCTCGCGGATGACCTTGGAAATGCTGTCGATGGCCCTGACCGCTTCCTGGGTGCCTTCCTGCACCGCATGGATGTGGGCGGTGATCTCTTCGGTGGCTTTGGCGGTCTGGCTGGCCAGGCCCTTGACCTCGCCGGCGACCACCGCGAAGCCCTTGCCGGCGTCGCCGGCACGCGCCGCTTCAATGGTGGCATTGAGCGCCAGCATGTTGGTCTGGCCGGCGATGGCGTTGATCAACTGCACGATCTGGCCGATCTGACCCACCGCGTCGGACAGGTTTTCGACCATGGCGGTGGTGTGCTTGGCTTCCTCGTCGGCCTTGGCGGCGACTTGCAGCGACCGCTCGACCTGATGCGAGATTTCGTTGATGGACGCCGCCAGTTCCTCGGTGGCCGACGCCACCGTCTGGACATTGGTCGAGGCCTGTTGCGAGGACGCCGATACGGCGGTGGCCTGCTGGCTGGTCTCGGTGGCGGTGGCCGCCATCTGGCTGGCAGACGCCTGCAGTTCGGTCACCGCGCTGGTCACCGTACCGACTACCTTGCCGACGCTGGCTTCGAACGCGTCGGCCATGTGGTTCATGGCGGCGCGGCGATCGGCCTCGGCCTGGCGTTTCTGTTCCTCTTGTTCCGCTTCCAACTGACGGACACGGATCATTTGGGCCTTGAAATGATCGACCGACTTGGCCATCTCGCCGATTTCGTCGCCGCGGTCGGCATAGGGAACATCGACAGCCAGGTTGTTGGCGGCCAGTTGGCCCATCACCCCGGTCATGGCGTTGACCGGACCCACGATCGAGCGGGCGATCAGGAAGGCGCCGGCCAGGCCGGAGGCCAGGGCGCCGACCACGACGACCATGGTGACCATGCTTTGGGTCGCCAGCAGATGTTCAATCCCCTCGCGAAGCGTGTCGAGATAGGCCTGCTGCGATTCTCGCGTGGCCGTGCCCAACTCACCAAATTCTTGACCCAACTTCGGCATGGTGATGGTCACCAGCTCGTTGCGGGCGATGATCGTCTGCGCGGTCTCGCGGAAAGCGTCCTCATAGGTGTTCAGTGCGGTCATGGCCTCGGTGATCTTGGCCCTTTGCACCGGGTTGCGAGCCTCGGCCAGGGCGGCTTTGGCATCTAGAACGGCATCGGCCTCGAATTTCTCGACCTCGGCCATCAGGGCCGGGTCGGGGTCGGCCAGGAACTTGGCGGCGTTCAGCCGCGTCAGCAGCAGCGCTTCCTGGATCAGTCCGACATGGGCGGCGACGTCGTATTCGTTGCGCGACATCGCATCATCAATGACGCCGCTCAAAAGTTTGCGGGCCTCGGCGCCGAGCGGGTTCAGCGTGCCATCGACCAGGGCGTCGCCCTTCTCACGCAATGCGGACAGCTTATCGAAATTGGCGGCATACTCGTCAACCAGCCGCATCATGCGTTCCAAGTTGGCCTTGCGGCCGGGATCGTTGGTTGCCGCGATGGCGGTCGGCAGATCGCTTTTCAACCCCGCAATCAATTCCTTGATGCGGACCAGATAGCTCTTGTCGCCGGTATGGCTGTAGCCCAGGACGTTGCGTCGCATCCCGACGACATTGCGTTCGATGGTCGCCACGCGCAACGCGTTATCGACGACGGTATCAAAGGCGAGGACGTCGTTGGTGACCTGTCGGCCGCCGACGATCGAAAATCCTCCGACCACCAGCAGTAAAACGAGAATTAGACCATCGAGCCTTTAATCTGGTTCACACCCTCTGCCGTCACCCCCGGACTTGATCCGGGGGTCCATGCTGCCGGAGGCAGCTTCGCCACCATGGATTGCCGGGTCAAGCCCGGCAATGACAATCAAGAAAGGCTGATCCGGGCTTTATGCTCGCGGCTCTAAGACACAGATGAACACAGATAAACACAGATGAAATTATTTACTTTTCATTTCATCTGTGTCCCGCGAAGCGGGTATCTGTGTTCATCTGTGTCTGAACTCCCGCCCTCTACGACGAGATGGTTGAGCCTTTAATCTTCTATGGACGTGATCCAGTGGTCCATGGATTGCCAGGTCAAGCACGGCAACGACGATCAAGAAATGCTGATCCGGATTTTAGGCTCGGCGCGATAACACGAAGCCGCCCCAAATCCGGGCCTTGACGGACAGTGTCTTAGAGATAGCCATCACAGCCTCCCCAGGTCGGCGCCGGGGCGGGGGGATCAACGGGGCATCGATCAACCCACGTCCGAGGTCCCGGCGCGAGAAACGCCCCCACGGTGATGGTGGGTATTATACGAAGTATTGGCTGGACTCAGTATGTACTGGCTGGGCAGGGCTGACATGCAGCCAGGGCGTGGGTATTCAATGCACCGTGCACACCATGCAGGGGTCGAAACTTCTGACCACATGCTGGACGGCGACCGGATTGGCGTCACCCGAAGCGACCGGGGTGTTGACCAGAGCGGCCTCGAGCGGGCCGGGGCGGCCCATCACGTCGCGCGGGCTGAAATTCCAGGTGGTCGGCGCGATGATGCGGTAATCGGTGATCTTTCCGGCCTGGATGGTCAGCCAATGGCCCAGGGCGCCGCGCGCCGCTTCCACCAGCCCGATTCCGTCACCGCGCAGCGGCAGCGGGCTTTCGACGCAGAAAGGTTCGGCCGGATGGATCGCCTTGATCCAGCCTTCCATGGCGACGACCAGGCGGGCCAGTTCGACCAGGCGCATCACCACGCGGCCCAGCACCGAGCCGCCGCCGGCGGCCAATTCCAGCGCCAGCGGGTCGCCGGCCACCGCCTGGCGGGCCAGGGCGCCGACCTCGGCGGTGGCACCATTCAGGCGCGGCGCCTTGCACCAGGTGTAGGCGCCGTCCTTGTCGGCGTCGGGCAGGGTGGGGCCGGCCATCCAGGCATGGCTCAGATCCTCGGAAACTGCGGCCGGGTCGAACGGCCCGACTTGGCCGGCGGCCAGGATGCCGGCCGGCCATAGCCCGAAAGAGCCGTGGGACAGGAAGGTGGTGGGCCCGCGCCCCAGATCGGCCAAGGCCAGGTCACGGGCGATATGCAGGAACAGCCGGAAATCGCCGTGATCCTGGGGGGCCGCCGCGGCCCACGCCCACAAGGCGTCGGCCGAGCCCAGACCTGCCACATGCTCCAGCCGGTCGGCGAACAGGTGGGTTTCCAGCGCCTCGCGGAACTCGGCCAGGATCGACAGCAAACGGATGCGTTCGCCGGAATCGACCCCCTTGGTCACGCCGCCCGGCTGTAGCGCCAGCGAATGCGGCCATTTGCCGGCCAGCAGGCCCATGATGTGGAGAAAACGCGCCCGGGCCGGCAGCAGGGCGCGGGCACAGCCACCATCCTGCGCGGCAAACCGCTTGCGGGCGATCTCGAACCATGGACGCTCGGCATAACAGGCCCGGGCGAAGTCGGGCATGAAGAACAGCATGAAATGGGTCAGGTGGTCGGCGGCGTTTTCGGTCGCCAACACCAGATCGGCGACCAGGCGGCCATTGGCCGGCATCGCGACGCCGGCGATGGCGGCCAGCGCGCGGGCGGCGGCGGTCGATTGCGACACCGAGCAGATGCCGCAGATGCGCGGCGCGATCACCAGCGCGTCCTCCGGCGCGCGGCCGGCCAGGATCTGCTCGAAGCCGCGATAAAGCGGTGCGGTGACGCGGGCCTGGCGCACGGCGCCGTCCTCGACGTCCAGTGTCACCTCCAGGTCGCCCTCGACGCGGTTGAACGGGCCAAGGATCAGGCGGCGGGTCTGTTCGGTCATGGCAATTTCGGCGGGCGGCGGGCGGGCGGGACGATGACGTGGTCGGCGTGGGCGTTGGTGCGCACCCGCTGCGGCGTCGCCGATTTCGACAAGGCCGCCAATGCTACGAACCACGCCTTGGGCATGTCGACCGGCAGGCCGACCGGAATGCCGGCGATCTTGGCGGTTTCCAGGAAGGGCGCGCCGGAATCCTGGAAGCCCGGGGTGGTGCAGCTGATACAGGCATAGCCGGCATCGGTGCACGAGCCATAGCCGTTCCAGCGACGCAGATTGCAGTCGCCCGGCGCCTGGGTCGCCTTGCAACCCAGATTTTCCATCAGGCAGCCGCGATCCGATGCCCGTGCCGCCGAGGCCTTGAATTCATAGAATTCGTTGCGGCCGCAACCGTGATGGGCCAGATGGTCGGCGAAGGCGCGCGGCCGGCCCAGGCTGTCCAGGGCGCAGGTGCCGCTCATCGACAGTTCGACCAGGGTTTCGACCAGCCAGCCGGGATGAGGGGCACAACCGGCGACGTTGATCACCGGCAGGCCGCCCTGGCCCGTGAAGGTGCGCGGCAGCAGGCCGGCGCCGTCGAAGCCCTGGAACTGCAGGCCGACCGCGTCGGTAGGGTTGCCGCCGGCCATGGGAATGCCGCCGAATGCCGCGCACGTCCCCACCGCCAGCACATGGCGGGCATGGACGGCGATGGTGGCGATCCAATGGGCCATCGAGCGGTTGGTGCCCGACATCATCTGGAAGCGCCCGGTGCCGTGGGGACCGGTCAGGACCGAGCCCTCGACGCACAGGGCATCGACGGCGACCCGTCCCTCGGCCGCGTCGGTCAGGATGGCCAGGGCCTCGGGCCCGGATTCCACCGACAGCGACGGGTGCCACAACAGGCGGATGCCGAACCGTTCCAGCGAACGCACCAAGCCGACATCGTCGGCGGCCAGCGCCGACATGGTGCAGCCGCCGCAGCTTCCGGCTTGCAGCCAAAGGACATTGAAGGAACCGCTCATGGCCGAAGCTTAGACGGGCCAAGCTTCGCCATGCAAGCCCGCGATCACTCCGCCGGGTGCGGCGTGGCGCCGTGCGGGGCCGTTTCCCCCGGATGGGGCTTCGACGGCAAGGTCGAGATGACCGAGGCCACCAACGCGGCCAGGAACGGCATCGACTGCACCACCAGCACGAAGGCCCACAGACGGACCTCGGGGTCATAGAAATTGTGGCGCGGGATCAACACGGCGATGGCCAGGACCCAGTGGGCGGCCATCAGCGAGGTTTCCTCCAGCGTCATCATCACCGCGTCCTTCAGCCCGACCTTGTCGGCCATCTTGGGCGTGCGCATGAAGGGGGTGTGCTTGGTGAAGATGCCTTGCCACATCGCCCAGGCGATGGCGTAGGTCAGGCCCATGCCGGCCACCGCCGACAAGATGCGCCGCTTCCACGAACATTTGACCCGGGTGGTGTACAGGAAGATGTGGTGCACGATCTTGGCGCAGAACACGCCGACCGTCGGCAGGATGAAGAAGGCCAAGGGGGTGTCGAAATAGCGTGGCGCCAGGATCATGCCGATGGTCCACAGCAACGCGGTGATGCAGAACATCAGATAGAAGCCGTCGGCGAACCACGGCAGCCAGCCCGACACGAAATGGTATTTCTGGCCGGCGGTCAGGCCGGTCTCCTTGAACGGGATCAGCGAGCGCCAGTGCGCCTTCAGGATCTGCACCGCGCCATAGGCCCAGCGGAAGCGCTGCTTCTTGTAGGCCATGAAGCTGTCGGGGACCAGGCCGTGGCCCATGCGCTCCTGGATATAGACCGATTCATAGCCCAGCTTCATCATGCGCAGGCCCAGCTCGGCGTCTTCCACGATGCACCATTCGGCCCAGCGGCCGGCATCCTCCATCGCCTTCTTGCGCACCAGGGTCATGGTGCCGTGCTGGATGATGGCGTTGGCCTCGTTGCGATAGACCATGCCGATATCGAAGAAACCGGCATATTCCCAGTTGATCATTTCCTTGAACAGGTCGCGTTCCCAGTCGCGGTGATCCTGGGGGGCCTGGACGTGGCCGACCTTCTCGTCCTCGAAATAGGGAATCAGCGACGACAGCCAGTCCTTGCGCACCTGATAGTCGGAATCGACCACGCCGATGATCTCGGCGTCCTCGGCGGTCTGGGTCAGGCCGAAATTCAAGGCGCCGGCCTTGGCCCCCGGCCACGGCGCCAGGTGGAAGAACTTCACCCGCTCGCCCAGGGACGCGCAATATTCCTCGATCGGCTTCCAGACCTCTTCCTTCTTGGTGTTGTTGTCCAACACCAGGATCTCGAAATTGGGGTAATCCAGCGCCATCAGGGAATCGATGGTCAGCTTGACCATCTCGGGCGGCTCGTTATAGCAGGGCAGGTGAAGCGATACCTTGGGGAAGCGCTTGATGGTCCCGGGCGGATGCGGTTTGTGGCCGCGTTTCAGGCGCCCGGCCCAGGTCAGTTCGGTCAATTCGATGCCGTTGATCAGCACCACCGCCAACAATAGGGCCAAGGCTGGGAACAGCACCCCCATCATCAGTCCGGTCGAGGGGGCGAGGTCGCGCACCACCGGGGTCGACATGGTCCAGATGACCAAGGTGGCGGCGAACTGGACCAGCATGGCGAAGAAGATGCGCCCGGCCAGACGCAGTTCCTTCCACTTGCCCAGGAACCAGATCACCGGCAGCACGGCGATCAAGGTGGCGGCGACGGCCTGGAACGGCCATTCCTTGAACTCGATGACCGGGCCCATCCAATCGAACTTGGGCTTGCGTTCGACGGTGAAGACGCCCCAATGCTTTTCCGACGCCGTCCCGTCCAGGTTGATCTTCCACGGCTGGTCGAAGGCCTCGACCACGTTGTAATCCAGGCCTTCGGAATTGGCCCAATTCAGGAACTGACGCAGGAACAGGGCCTGGTTGACCAGGCTGGGCTCGGCGCGGCCGAAGCTTCTGCCCGCCGATGGCCAGCCCACTTCGCCGACGAACAAGGGCTTGTCGGGATAGGCCGCCTTGACCTCGCGCACCATGCGCTGGGTGAAGGCCAGCGCCTCGGAAATATCGACGCGTTCCCAGAAGGGCAGGGTGTGGATGGTGATGTAATCGACTTCCTGGACGACCTCGGGATGTTCCAGCCAGATCGACCAGGCTTCTGCCGTGCTGATCTTGACGTGCGCGGGGATGGCCGCGCGGACCCTGCGGATATAACGGATCATCTGCTCGGGCGTCAGGCGGTGCAGCGTCAGGTTTTCGTTGCCGACCATGACGCGGTCGACTTCCGGATTGTCGCGGACGATGCGGATGATGTTGGCGATCTCGCGCTCGTTCCTGGCCAGGCGTTCGTCCAGCCAGGCGCCGGGCAGCGCCTTCAGCCCATGCTTGGCCGCCAGTTCCGGCACCTGGTCCAGCCCCTCCAGGGTCGAATAGGTGCGGACCTGGCCGACCTTGCCGGCCAGCATGGCCAGATCTTCCTCGATCTCGGCGCGGGTCGGCAGCAGGGTTTCGTCCAGATGGGGCATTTGACGCACCACTGTCGGGTCGTCGTCGGCCCGGCTGGGGCTGAACGACACCGAGGCGATGGAACCGGCCCACGGCAAACCGGTCTTGGGCTGGTTGATGGCCGCCCAGAAACCGAGATTGGCGAGAACGATGGCGAGCAGGACGAGAAAGCCCGAAAGGCGCATGGGGCGGAAGTCCAACTTGAAAGAGTCATCAGGGCCAAGCCCCGCTGGCGAATCATCGCACCAACCGGGCCTTGGGGAAAGAGGCCGCGAAGAGTAGCGCCTTGGCGCCGAAGTGTTAAGGACCAAAAGTATGTCGTTGTGATGGTGCGCGGTTGGCGCTACATCCTGGCACCCCCTTCGTCGCCGTCAGGAGCCATGATGCCAGTGCTGCCCCCCGTGACCGTCCGTATCGCCACCGAGCTTGGCGTCCGCGATTCCCAGGTCGAGGCGGCGGTCCGGTTGTTGGACGAAGGCGCCACGGTGCCGTTCATCGCCCGCTACCGCAAGGAAGCGACCGAGGGGCTGGACGACACCCAGCTGCGCAACCTGGAAGAACGGCTGACCTACCTGCGCGAGCTGGAAGACCGCCGCGCCGCCATCCTGAAATCCATCGACGAACAGGGCAAGCTGACGCCTGAACTGAAGGCGCTGGTCGAGGCGGCCGAAAGCAAGGCACGGCTGGAAGATTTGTACCTGCCCTACAAGCAGAAGCGCCGCACCAAGGCGCAGATCGCCCGCGAGGCCGGGCTCGAGCCCTTGGCCGATTCCTTGCTGGCCGATCCCGCCCTGTCGCCCGAGGCCGAGGCGGCCAAATACCTGAACGAAGCGGTGCCCGACATCAAGGCGGCGCTGGACGGTGCCCGCCAGATCCTGATGGAGCGCATGGCCGAGGACGCCGAACTGCTGGGGGCTTTGCGCGAGCATCTGTGGCAGACCGGCGTGCTGGTGTCGTCCATGGCCGAAGGCATGGCCGAGAAGGGCGCCAAGTTCAGCGATTATTTCGATTACCGCGAGCCGCTCCGCCAGATCCCCTCGCACCGCGCCCTGGCCTTGTTCCGCGGGCGTAACGAGAACGTTCTGCATCTGAAACTCTTGACCGCCGAGGAAGCGGCGCGGGCGGAAGGCGCGGTTTCCAGCGTGATCGGCGCCGCCGAGCTGAAGATCGCCCGGCGCTTCAACGTCGCCGATCACGGCCGCCCGGCCGATGCCTGGCTGGCCGAGACGGTGCGCTGGGCCTGGCGGGTCAAGATTCATCTGCATTTGGAGTTGGAGCTGACCGGCCGCCTGCGCGAGGCCGCCGAGGAAGAGGCCATCCAGGTGTTCGCCCGCAACCTGCGCGCCCTGCTGCTGCAGGCCCCGGCCGGTCTGCGCCCGACCCTGGGCCTTGATCCGGGCATCCGCACCGGGGTCAAGGTGGCGGTGGTCGATGGCACCGGCAAGGTGGTCGAGACCAGCACCGTCTATCCGTTCCCGCCCAAGCAGGATGTGATGGGGTCGTTGATGGCCCTGGCGTCCCTGTGCCGCAAGCACAAGGTCGAACTGGTGGCCATCGGCAACGGCACCGCCAGCCGCGAGACCGACCGCCTGGTCGCCGAGTTGATGAAGCGCCATCCCGAGTTGAATCTGTCCAAGGTGGTGGTCAACGAGGCCGGCGCCTCGGTCTATTCGGCATCGGAACTGGCGGCGCAGGAATTCCCGCAGATGGATGTGTCCTTGCGCGGTGCGGTGTCCATTGCCCGGCGCCTGCAGGACCCGCTGGCCGAACTGGTCAAGATCGACCCCAAATCCATCGGCGTCGGCCAGTACCAGCACGACGTCAACCAGCAGCGACTGGGCAAGTCGCTGGACGCCGTGGTGGAAGATTGCGTCAACGCCGTCGGCGTCGAGGTCAACACCGCCTCGGCCCCGTTGCTGGCCCGTGTCGCCGGCCTGTCGGCCTCGGTGGCCGCCAACATCGTCGCCTTCCGCGACGCCCACGGCGCTTTCTCCAGCCGCGACCAGCTGAAGCAGGTCGATCGGCTGGGGCCGAAGGCCTTCGAACAGGCGGCCGGCTTCCTGCGCATCCATGGCGGCGTCAATCCGCTGGATGCCTCGGCGGTCCACCCCGAGGCCTATCCGGTGGTCGAACGCATCGTCGCCCGCACCGGCCGCAAGGTGGCCCAACTGGTCGGCGATGCGGCCTCCGTGCGGGGCCTGAGGGCCGCCGATTTCACCTGCGACCGCTTCGGCGAGCCCACCGTCAAGGACATCTTGAAGGAACTGGAAAAGCCCGGCCGCGATCCGCGGCCCGAGTTCAAGACCGCCACCTTCCAGGACGGCGTCGAAGACATGAATGATCTGAAGCCGGGCATGGTGCTGGAAGGCACGGTGACCAACGTCACCAATTTCGGCGCCTTCGTCGATATCGGCGTGCACCAGGACGGGCTGGTCCACGTCTCGGCCCTGGCGGATCGCTTTGTCAAGGACCCGCACGAGGTGGTCAAGCCCGGCGATGTGGTCCGCGTCAAGGTCATCGAGGTGGATTTGAAGCGCAAGCGCATTGCGCTCTCGATGCGGATGGGCGACAGTCCCGGCAAGGAACAGGCCCCGGCCCGGCGCGAACCGGCTCAGGCCGCCCCCCGGGCCAAGGCGCCTTCGCCCGCCCCGGCCGGCGGCGGCGCCTTCGCCGAGGCCTTCGCCCGGGCCAAACGGAAATAGGATCACCGATGCGGCGTGCCGCCCTTGCCGTGATGTTCGCCGTGCTGACCGTGGCCGCCGGCCCGGCCGCCGCCAGCTCGGGCGCGCGCGACCCGTCCATCGTCGTCGGCATCCTGGCCACCCTGACCGGGGCGGGCGCCATCGCCGGCCAGGATGTGGTCGATGGTTTCAACGTCGCCCTGAAGCAGGTCGGTGGCCGCTTCGCCAACCAGGAAGTCCGGGTGGTGGTGGCCGACGACAAGGGCTCGCCCGATGTCGCCCGCCAGCAGGTCAAGCGCCTGCTGGAACGCGAGCGCCTGGATCTGGTGGTCACCGCCGTCTCGTCGGCCTCGCTGGCTGCGGTGCTGCGCCCCCTGATCGAGGCCAAGCTGTTCGTCTTGAACGTCGATAACGCGCCTTTGGCCCTGGCCGGGCCGGACTGCAGCCAGTGGGTGTTCGAGATCGGCGCGCCGCCCTCGAGCCGGATGGAGGTGCTGGGGCAATACCTGACCCAGGAACGCATGCGCCGGGTCATGGTGGTCGGCCCAGACTTGCCGCCGACCGCCGAGATGGTGGCGGAACTGCAAAGGACCTTTGCGGGCGAGATCTTGCTGCACAAGGTCAAGCCGGGCGAGGCCCGCTATGGCGATCAGATCGAGCGGGCGGCCAGCCTGCAGCCCGACGCGGTGGTGTCGCTGCTGTCGGGCGGCATGGGCACCGCCTTCCTGCGCGCCTGGGGCGAGACCAATCTGAAGCGGGACATTCCCGCCTTCGCCCCGTGGCGGTCGCTGGAACGCACGGTTCTGCCGGCGCTGGGCGACGGCGGATTGGACGTGATGGCGGTGGCGACCTGGAGCCCCGACCTGGACAATCCCGCCAACAAGCGGATGCAGACGGAATTCGATGTCGAATATGGCCGCCCGTCCACCACCTGGTCGGCGCGCGGTTACGACGCGGCCGTGTTGCTGGAAGGTGCGCTGAAGGCCACCGGCGGGCGCACCGCCGATCCCGACGCGCTGAGGGCCGCCCTTCGCCGTGCCGACTTCCATTCGGTGCGCGGGCCGTTCCGGTTCGCCAGCAACCATACCCCGATCCAGACCTATGTGCTGCGCAAGGTCGCCCGCGACGCCAAGGGCCGCCTGACCAACGAAACCCGCCAAGTTCTGGCCAAGGATTGGCGCGATCGCCAGGCTGGGTCCTGCCCGATGCGCTGGGAAGAAGAAGTCCCGCCGCCGCCGCCCCCTGCGGCCAAGAAGCCGGGATAGGCGCATAAGAAAACCCCCGGGGGCAAGCCTCCCGGGGGTTTCTTCATTTCCGATGATCAGGCCGCGTCAGCGGCCGCGGGCATGGGCCTTGGCGCCGTGGGGCTTGGCGCCCGGGGCGGCAGCGTGCGGCTTGGCCCCGTGGCCGCCCAGCGGCTTGGCGCCTTGCGGCGGCCGGGGCTTTTGCTGGCCGCGCACCGGCGGGCGCGGTACCGGGCCGCCGGGACGGGCCGCCGCCGTGGCCAGACGGGCGATCGGCTCGGCATGCCAGGCGTGGTCGTGCTCGACCGGCACCGACTGGCGGATGGTCTTCTCGATCTGGCGCAGATAGGCCACTTCCTCGGCGTCGCAGAACGACAGGGCGATGCCCTCGGCACCGGCGCGCGCGGTGCGGCCGATGCGGTGGACATAGCTTTCGGGTTCCACCGGCAGCTCGAAATTGACGACGTGGGTCACGCCGTCCACATCGATACCGCGGGCGGCGATGTCGGTCGCCACCAGGGCGCGGACCTTGCCGCTGCGGAAGTCTTCCAGGGCGCGTTGGCGGGCGTTCTGGCTTTTGTTGCCGTGGATGGCGTCGGCGGTCACGCCCGACTTGGCCAATTGCTCGGCGACGCGGTTGGCGCCGTGCTTGGTGCGGGTGAAGACGATGGCGCGGTTGACCGAGTTGCCCTGAAGCACGTCCAAGAGCAGGTTGCGCTTGTTCTCGCGCGTCACGAACATCACCTTCTGGTCGATGCGATCGACGGTCGAGGCGACCGGGGTCACCTCGACGCGGACCGGATCGCGCAGCAGGAACGAGGCCAGATCGGCAATCGGCTTGGGCATGGTGGCCGAGAACAACAGGGTCTGACGGCCCACCGGCAGCTTCGAGGCGATTTTGCGCACCGCCGGGATGAAGCCCATGTCCAGCATGCGGTCGGCTTCGTCCAGGACCAGGGTGGTGACCTGGTCCAGGCGGATGTGGCCCTGGTCCAACAGATCGATCAGGCGGCCGGGGGTGGCCACCAGCACGTCCAGGCCACCGGCCATGGCGCGCACCTGCGGTCCCTGGCCGACGCCGCCGAACACCATGGCGCGGCGATAGCGGATGTTGCGGCCGTAGGTCCCGAAACCGTCGGCCACCTGGACCGCCAACTCGCGGGTCGGCACCAGGATCAGGGCGCGCACGGTGCCCGGCGCGGCGCGGCGCTTTTCCAGGGTCAGGCGATGGAGAATCGGCAGGGCGAAGGCAGCGGTCTTGCCGGTGCCGGTCTGGGCGATGCCCAGAACATCATGGCCGGCCAGCAATTGCGGGATGGCCTGGGTCTGAATCGGGGTGGGGGTGGCATAGCCCTCGGCTTCGAGGGCGAACAACAACGGCTCGGCCAGGCCGAGCTCAGCAAAAGTGGTCATGGAACTCTTTCAAACAGGCGACCGGCCGCAATCTGGTCTAGCGGCGGCGGGTCTGCGGGCGAGGCCCGGCCGTGGGAACGGCGCGCTCGTCCTTGTGGCGGAAATTGATCCGGCCCTTGGTCAAATCGTACGGCGTCATTTCCACGGTCACGCGGTCACCGGCCAGGATACGGATGCGGTTCTTCTTCATGCGTCCCGAGGCATAGGCCATGATGTCGTGACCGCTATCCAGCGTCACCTTGAATCGCGAATCGGGCAGCACTTCCGCCACCACGCCCTCGAACTCAATCAGGTCTTCCTTAGCCACGAGGCGCCTTTCCTAAACGCCCGAGCAGGCCGAAATCGGCCGAAAGACGGGCGGTTGCAGGGAGTCGAACCAAGGCCGATGGGAAAGACCGGGGTGGCCGTTTGAACGGCCAAGCGATCGACGGGCAAGCTTCGACGCCCGGAACATGAAGGTTTCCATGCGAAGAAGCAAGAGAAAAGCGACGGCTGCCTATGACTTCGCCAGCACCCGGACAATCTTTTCCTTCAGGGCCGGCGGCAGGATCGGCTTGGCCAGGAAGGCACCGATGTCGAGTTCCTTGGCCCGCGCCACGGTTGCGGCGTCGGTATGGGCGGTCAGCATGATCACCGGGGTATGGCTGACGGCCGGTGTCGTCCGCAGCATCTTGATGAAGCCGAACCCGTCCATCGGCCGCATCTGCACGTCGCAGATCACCAGATCGGGTGCGTCGCGCACCACGGCGGCCAGGCCGCTGTTGCCGTCCTGGGCTTCCAGCACCGCCTGGACACCCAATTGCTGCAGCATTTTCTTGACGATGGTGCGGACGAATTCTTGGTCGTCGACCACCAGAACTTTCAACGACGTGAAATCGACCTCGTCGGCCATCGCTCCATCCCCTTCCTGCACCGCCCCGAACAGTACCAGCGTCGCGCGCAAAGCGAAAGGGGGAGGCGCAGGCCTCCCCCTTGTGCAAAGGAATGAGCCTGCCCTATCCGTTTGCCGCCTTCCCGAGGGCGCTGGCGGCCCGTTCGGCGGCGGCACGGCCCATTTCGAAGGCCTTCTGGTTGGCCTCGACCATGGCCGGCTTGCGCGCCCGGAAGCGGCCGATGATCTGTTCCTCCAGATCGGCGGCCGGGAAGGGCAGGTAGTCGGCGATGGCGCCCAGCATTACGGTGTTCACCAGCTTGAGGTCGCCCAGTTCCCGGGCGATGGCGCCGGCGTCGAAATCATAGACGGTGACGCCGGCGGCCCGCATCTGCGCCACCGGGTCGTCGGGATACTTGAACAGGCCGATGGAAACCACCGGCGGGGTCAGGCGAATGGTGTTGACCATCGCCACGCCGCCCGGGCGCAGCATGTCGGCCCAGCGCGAGCCTTCCGCCACCTCGAACCCGACCAGGATGTCGGCGGTGCCGGGCGTGATGACCGGCGACCACACTTTCTTGCCGAAACGGACGTGGCTGGTGACCACGCCGCCGCGCTGGGCCATGCCGGCGACTTCCGACTTCTTGACGTCGTAGCCCTTGGCGATGGCGGTCTGGGCCAGGATTTCGGCGGCGGTCATGACGCCCTGGCCGCCAATGCCGCAGACCAGGATATTGGTGATGACGTCGTTGTTCATGAAGGCCATTCCTTTCACTGCACCAGGACCGGGACCGCCGGCACGATGGCCTTGGGTCCGCAGGATTCGACACACATGTGGCAGCCGGTGCACATGGCGGTGTCGATGGTGGTGAACTTCAGTTCGTTGACCTTGCCGTCCGGCCGGGTCTTGGATTCGCTGCGCGAGACGGTGATCGCCGGACAGCCGACATTGATGCAATTGCCGCAGCCGGTGCAATCCTGATCGACCACCTTGTAGGGCTTGAACTTCTCGTAGAACTCGGAGAGCACGCAGGGCTGGTCGGTGATGATCACGCTGGGCTCGTGCTGTTCGATTTCCTCGCGGATGGCCTTGAACAGGACCGGCAGCTGATAGGGGTTGACCTTGCGGACCCGCTCGGGCTTGACGCCCAGGGCCTCCACCAGCTTGACGAAATCGACCCGGGGGGCCTCGCCGCCGTCCAGGGCCTTGCCGGTGCCGGCATGGTTCTGGCCGCCCGTCATGCCGGTGGTGCGGTTGTCGAGGATCAGGGCGGTGACGTTGCCCTTGTTGTAGACGATGTCCAAGAGGCCCTGCATGCCCATGTGCAGGAAGGTGGAATCACCGATGACGGCGACCACCGCCTTGTCCTTGGTCTCTTCCGAGCGGGCCTTGTCCATGCCCAGAGCGATGCCCATGCTGGCGCCCATCGAGATGGTGGAATCCAGCGCGTTCCACGGATGGCCGGCGCCCAGGGTGTAGCAGCCGATATCGCCCGAGATCTGCACCCGCTTCCTCAGTCGCGACAAGGTGTAATAGACGCCCATGTGCGGGCAGGCCGGGCACATGGTCGGCGGACGGGGGAAGGGGTCGATCTTGGGATAGGTGGTGGCCGGCGGCGGCGTCTCGCCCCGGAAGCCGAAGATAGCCGGGATCAGGATGTTGGGGGTCAACTCGCCCAGGCGCGGCAGGATGTCCTTGCCATGGACGTTGGTCAGGCCGGCCGCCTTCAACTCGTTCTCGATCAGCGGCTCGGTTTCCTCGGCCACCACCAAGGTCCCGACGCTGGCCTGGAAGGCGCGGATCTTCTCGACCGGGACCGGATAGGTGAAGCCCAGCTTCAGGACCGGCGCCTCGGGGAAGCTTTCCTTCAGATGCATGAAGGCCGGCCCGGACGTGACGAAGCCGATGCGGCGGTCCGAGCCGTCGTCGATCACGTTCAGGGGCGAAATCTCGGCGGCGGCGCGCAGCTTGCCCTCGCGCTCCATCTGCTTGGGCAGCATGCCCTTGGCGTTGGCCGGCGTCATCACCCAGCGCTTGGCGTCCAGCTTGAAGCCGGAAATGGCGCGCGGATCGCGTTCGCCCACCGTCACCATCGCCTTGACGTGGCAGACCCGGGTGGTCAGACGCATGATGACCGGAGTGTTGAATTCCTCGGACAGGTCGAAGGCCAGCTTGACCATGTCATAGGCTTCCTGGCTGTCGGCCGGTTCCAGCACCGGGACATGGGCGAAGCGGCCCCAGAAGCGGGAATCCTGCTCGTTCTGCGACGAAGACAGCCCGACATCGTCGGCCACCGCCACCACCAGGCCACCGACCACGCCGGCCAGGGTCTGGGTCATGAAGGCGTCGGAGGCGACGTTCATGCCAACATGCTTCATGGCGCAGAAAGCCCGCGCCCCCGACATCGAGGCGCCGATGGCGACCTCCATCGACACCTTCTCGTTGACCGACCATTCGGCATAAAGGTCGGGATAAAGGGCGACGTTTTCCAAGATCTCGGTGGACGGCGTTCCGGGATAGGCGGCGGCGACCTTGCAGCCGGCCTCCCACACACCTCGGGCAATGGCTTCATTACCGGACAACAGCAGGCGGCTGGCGGCTTTGGCCTGAACGGCAGCGGACATGGACTCTCCTCACCCTCTTTGACAAAGGCTGCCCCGTCCTGCACCGTTTGCCGACGTCCGCCGATGCGGCGTGTCATCGAAAACGGCTAAAAACAAGGGCTTGGCCCGGCTTGACGTCCGTAATGACGTGATACGGATTTCGCGGCGACGACACTATCATCGTTGCACGCTTGCTCCCAAGAGGAATGCGCATCGGCCAAGGTCGCCTTGATTTCAGGCAAGGGGAGGATCAGGTGAACCGCTTCAGGGCGCCGAGTTCAGACACCAATTCCTCGAAGGTGGTGCGCTTGTACAAGGAGGCGGCGGCGCCGTTGGCCAGGAATTCCTCGCGGTCGCGCTGGCGTTCCGAGCCGGTGACGATCACCACCGGCACATCAGGGCGCACGGAATCGGTCTTGATGCGGCGCAGGACCTCAAGGCCGGGCTCGCCGTCCAGGATGCCGTCCAGCAGGACCAGATCGACCGGCGCCGCGCCTAAATGGGCGATGGCTTCGTCGCCATTGATGGAACGGTGAACGATCGAAGGAAAATCCTGCTCCGCCAGGGCGATTTCCTCCAGCAGCGCGTCGCCGCTGTTGTCTTCGATGATCAGGACGTTCAATGGAGCCTGTTCCATCGTCCCCACCACATAGTCGTATTTCCATCCCCAACAAAAAAGGTACCCCCGAAAGAATGGGGTGTGAACCAAATTGTTGAGGAAGCATGGCGGCAATGCGCGTAGCGCAACTGTCGGTGTGGCGGGCATAAGAAAAACGCGCTGCCTTGCGGCAGCGCGTCGTTTTCGGACCGGTCTTTCCTTCGCGGGCGTTTAGCGCGAATAGAATTCGATGACCAGGTTGGGTTCCATCTGGCAGGGATAGGGAACGTCGGAAAGCTTGGGGGCGCGGATGAACTTGCCCTTCATTTCCTTGTGATCGACTTCCAGATATTCCGGGACGTCGCGCTCGGGGCTGCCGGCGGCTTCCAGGATGATGGCCAGGTCCTTGGACTTCTGCTTGATCGAGACGACGTCGCCGTCCTTGATCTGGTAGCTGGCGATGTTGACGCGCTTGCCGTTGACCTGCACGTGGCCGTGATTGACGACCTGACGGGCCTGGAACGGGCTGACGGCCAGCTTCATGCGATAGATGACGGCGTCCAGGCGGCGTTCGAGCAGCTCGATCAGGTTCTCCGAGGTGTCGCCACGGCGGCGCACGGCCTCGTCATACAGCTTGCGGAACTGCTTTTCCGAAATGTTGCCGTAATAACCCTTCAGCTTCTGCTTGGCCATCAGCTGGGTGCCGAAGTCGGAAGGCTTCTTCCGGCGGGCGCCGTGCTGTCCGGGCGGGTTTTCCTTGCCGCGAGCCAGCGGGCTCTTGCCGCGGCCCCACAGGTTGACGCCCAGGCGGCGATTGATCTTGAACTTTGCTTCAGCGCGCTTGGTCATTCCAAGGGCTCCTTATAAGTCTGTCCCGGCTGTCGCCGGTTGGGGTTTGTCCCGATAGGCCTTGGTCCGGCATCCCTGCCGGGGCGGGATGGACGCATGGCTGCGCCACCCTCGTTCTCGGGAATGAAGCGCGGCTTATAAGGGGGCGGGATGGGGCTTGTCAACAACAACAGGCAGGGCGGCGCGGTCCGGAGCCGGGCGGACCACCTGCTCATTTCGCAACTGCACAATGAATGAGCATGACCCCCGAACGGGTGGGCGCACAACAAATTGGCATTTATTTCTGTTGGGCGGCAGTCAATACATGCCTTCTACCCGAAAAGGCAGGTTCACTGCAGTTCATGCTTCGAATATGGCAAAAAAATGTCTAGTCTTCCTGCGGCGAGTCTTGCAAGATGGCGCTGCATTGCAATACGATACCGAAATCGGTACCGGAATGCTGAATTTATGTATTGATGCTGAATCGCATCGCGCTGCGTGACGGCCTTCGGGGGCTGTCGTTGGTTACTTAAGGTCTGGAGGGTTGCCGTTCATGTCCGTGACGTTCACTCGCCGTCGTGCGATTACCGTGCTGGCCGCCGCCGCCGGTCTGCCGCTGTTGCTGAAGGCCACCGGCGCCGAGGCGCGGCTGGTTCGCTGGGAAGGCACCACGCTGGGGGCCAAGTCGACCATCCAGCTGTATCATAAGGACGAGGCCAAGGCCCGCGCCGCCATCGATGCCGCCCTGGCCGAGCTGGCCCGGCTGGAAGCCATGTTCAGCGTCTATCGTGCCGATTCGGCGCTGTCGGCCCTGAACCGCGACGGCGTGCTGGCCGACGCGCCGGCCGAGTTCGTCGAGATGCTGACCCGCGCCCTGCACCTGGCCGAGATCAGCGGCGGCATCTACGACCCGACCATCCAGCCGGTGTGGCAGACCTATTTCCGCCACTTCACCAGCCCCGGCGCTTCGGCCTCGGGTCCGACCCAGGCCGATCTGGCCGCCGCCATGGCGCTGGTCGACTGGAAGGGTGTGAGGATCGACGGCAATCGTGTGTCGTTCGCCAAGCCGGGCATGGGCCTGACGCTGAATTCCGGCGCCCAGGGCTTCATCACCGATCGTGTCGCCGCCGTTCTGCGCGACCACGGCTTTTCGCAGATGCTGGTGGACATGGGCGAGCCCCGCGCCATGGCGCCCAAGCCCGACGGTTCGGCCTGGCGCATCGGCATCGCCAATCCGGCCAACCCGGACCAGGCGATCACCCATCTCGACGTGGTCGATGCCTGCGTCGCCACCTCGGGCGGCTATGGCACCGTGTTCGACGACGCGGCCCGCTTCACCCATCTGATCGACCCGCGCACCGGCGCCACCGCTCCGGCCCTGGCCAGCGTCTCGGTGGTGGCCAAGACCGCCACCCAGGCCGACGGCCTGGCCACCGCCATGCTGCTGGCCGAGCCCGAGAAGCGTCAGGCCATCCTGAAGGCCGGCGGCGGCGAACGGGCCCTTTACGTCACGCCGGCGGGCGTGGTCGCCTCGGTCGAGGCGTAAGACGGATGCAGGCCTCGGGCTCGACCCTGCCCAGTCCCGACGATCGCGAACTGATCGAGGGCTTCGCCCGCGTCGTTGCGGTCGAGCCGGGCCGGGTGTGGCTGGAGCCCGAGCAGACCAGCTCGTGCGGCGGCTGTCATTCGGCCGGCCTGTGCGGGGTGGGCAGCCGCAACCCGAAGCGGCTGGAACTGCGCCGGTTCGCCCTGGGCGGCGATCTGGGCCTGAGAATGGGCGAGCGCGTGGTGGTCGGCATCCCCGAGACCTCGCTGTCCAGGGGCGCGCTGGTCGCCTTTGGCGTGCCCTTGGTGTTCCTGGCGGCCGGCGGCATCGCCGGTCAGGAATTGGGAAGAAGTGACGGCCTGGCGTTTGTCGGTGCCGTGGTCGGTTTGGCGGTGGGATTGCTGGTGTCGCGTGTTCTGGCTTCTGTGATGACCGCGCGTGGCCAGTTGACGCCCCGGTTCCTGCGGCGGGCCTATCAGCCCGCCCAAGGGGCGAGCTGTACACCGGATCAAGGATAAGGGAAGGTCTTCGATGGAACATTATATCCTGCTGTTCATCAGCGCGGCCTTGGTCAGCAACGTCGTCCTGATGCGGTTTTTGGGTCTGTGCTCGTTCATGGGTGTCACCACCCGGGTTGACACGGCTCTCGGCATGGGCGCCTCGACGACCTTCTGCATCACCATTTCGGCGATGATCGACTGGGGCATCGAATATTACCTGCTCGAACCCTATGGCCTGGGCTATCTGCGCACCGTCACCTTCATCCTGGTGATCGCGGCCGCCGTGCAGTTCACCGAAGCCACCGTGCGCAAGGTGTCGCCGACGATGTTCCAGCTTCTGGGCATCTATCTGCCGCTGATCACCACCAATTGCGCGGTGCTGGGCGTCAACCTGCTGCTGGTCGAAGGCCATATGAACTTCATCGAGAGCACGCTGTTCGCCCTGGCCTCGTCCTTGGGCTACAGCCTGGTGATGGTTCTGTTCGCCGGCCTGCGCGAGCGTCTGGCCCTGGCCGATGTGCCTAGGCTGTTCGCCGGGCCGCCGATCGGCTTCATCACCGCCAGCCTGCTGGCCCTGGCCTTCATGGGCTTTTCCGGCATGAGCACCAACTAGGAGGACCGCGATCATGTTGTTGGATGTTGGAAGTTTGGCGGTCATGGGTGTGACCCTGGGGGCGGTGCTGGGAACGGCGGCGAAGCTTTTGGCGGTGCCGACCAACCCGCTGGAGGACGAGTTGCAGGCCCTGCTGCCCGGTTCGCAGTGCGGTCAGTGCGGCTTCGTCGGCTGCTCGCAATATGCCGCCGCGCTGGCCAAGGGCGACACGCCGATCACGCTGTGCGCGCCGGGCGGCAAGGGCACCATCGAGGCCCTGGCCAAGAAGCTGGGCGTCGAAGCCAATGCCGACGACCACGAAGAGCAGGCCCCGCAGCACGCCCACATCAAGGAAGATCTGTGCATCGGCTGTCTGCGCTGCGTGCAGGAATGCACCTCGGACGCCATCGTCGGTGCCAACAAGCAGCTTCACACCATCATCGTCGACCAGTGTCACGGCTGCGCCAAGTGCTTCAAGGTCTGCCCGACCGAAGCCATCGAGATGTGCACGGTGCCGGTGACCATGGCCGCCTGGCACTGGGGCAAGCCCCAGTCCGAGTCGGCCCACCACTGACGGGAGCGTTGTAAGATGAAACTGTTTCCCGTTCGCGGCGGCATCCACCCCGAATATCGCAAGGAACGCACCGCCGAGCAGGCGATCGTGACCCTGCCGATGCCGGCCGCCCTGTATATCCCGCTGCAGCAGCATATCGGCGCCGCCTCGGAAGCGATCGTCGCGGCCGGCGACACCGTCAAGAAGGGCCAGGTCATCGCCAAGAGCGGCGGTGTGGTCTCGGCCACCGCCCACGCGCCGACCTCGGGCAAGGTGGTGGCGGTGACGGAAGTGACCGCGCCGCACGCCTCGGGTCTGCCGCTGATCACCATCATCATCGAGCCGGACGGCAAGGATGAATGGGCCAGCGACCTGCCGGCTCCGATTGCCGATCCCTTTGCCGCCGATTCCAAGGTGATCCGCGACCGCGTCGCCGCCTCGGGCATCGTCGGCATGGGCGGCGCCGCCTTCCCCAGCGCGGTCAAGCTGAACCTGGGCACCCAGCACAAGCTGGAAACCCTGCTGATCAACGGCGCCGAGTGCGAGCCCTATCTGACCTGCGACGACCGCGTGATGCGCGAATTCGCCGACGAGGTCATCGACGGTGCCCGCATCATGGCTCACGCCCTGGGTGCTCCGAACATCGTCATCGGCATCGAGACCAACAAGCCCGCCGCCATCGAGGCGATGGGAAAGGCCGCCGCTGCCCACACCAACATCACCGTGGTCGGCGTGCCGGTGCAGTACCCGATGGGGTCGGAACGCCATCTGGTCCAGGCCATCACCGGCCTGGAGACTCCGGCCCGCAAGCTGACCGCCGATCTGGGCGTGGTGGTGCACAACGTCGCCACCGCGCGCGCCGTGCACAAGGCGGTGCGCTTCGGCCAGCCGCTGGTGCGCCGCGTCATCACCGTCTCGGGCGGGGCGGTCGCCAAGCCGGCCAATGTCGAGGTGCCGCTGGGCACCATGGTCGCCGATCTGGTCGCCTTCTGCGGCGGCTTCACCCAGCCGCCGCGCCGGGTGGTCAATGGCGGCCCGATGATGGGCCAGCCGCTGCCCAGCCTGGAAGTGCCGGTGGTCAAGGGCATGTCGGGCATCCTGGGCCTGACCACCGAGGAAACCGGGGAAGAGCCCTCGAAGCCCTGCATCCGCTGCGGTACCTGCGTCACCATCTGCCCGTGCGGGCTGGTGCCGGTGGAAATGGCCCGCTTCATCAAGCACGACAAGCTGGACGACGCCGCCAAGTGGGGCGTGACCGATTGCGTGTCGTGCGGCAGCTGTTCCTATGTCTGCCCGTCGCACATTCCGCTGGTCCATTACTTCAACTATGCCAAGGGTGCGCTGTCGGCCGCCGACCGCGAACGCCGCCGGCTCGACACCATCAAGGGCCTGGTCGAGAACCACAACGCCCGTATCGAGAAGCAACAGGCCGCCAAGAAGGCCGCCGCCGCCGCGGCTGCCGCCGCCAAGGCGCAGGCCGCCCAGGCTTCGACCACCGATGACGACAAGGCCAACGCATGACGACCGCATATAACGACCGCGCCGCGCCGTTCACCCACGCCCCTGTCAACGTCTCGAAGACGATGTTCACGGTGCTGGCCGCACTTGCGCCCGCGACCTTGTTCAATCTGTGGATGTTCGGCTGGCCGGCCATCTTCTTGTTCCTGGTCACCGTCGGCGCCTGCGTCGCCTGCGAGGTGATCTGCGTGCGCCTGTCCGGCGGATCGGCCGATAGCGCCATCGGCGACGGCTCGGTGCTGATCACCGGCTGGCTGCTGGCGGTGTCGTTGCCGCCGTGGGCTCCGTGGTGGATCGGGGTGGTGGCCGCCGTGTTCGGCGTTGCCCTGGCCAAGCATGCCTTTGGCGGCCTGGGCCAGAACGTCTTCAACCCGGCCATGGTCGGCCGCGTGGTGGTGTTGGTGTCCTTCCCGGTGCAGATGACCGCCTGGGTGGCGCCCAAGCCGCTGTTCGCCGCCGGTTCGCCCGGGTTCCTGGAAAGCCTGCACTACACCTTCGGCCGCGACGTCAGCCTGGATGCCATCAGCCAGGCCTCGCCGTTGGGCTTCATCAAGACCGAGCTGGCCCGCGGCATCGCCGTCGATCAGTCGATGGCCAATGCGCCCGGCCTGATGGACCTGATCCTGGGCTTCCATCCCGGCTCGATGGGCGAGGCGTCCGTCCCGCTGGTCCTGGCCGGCGGTCTTTACCTGATGTGGAAGCGCATCATTTCCTGGCACATCCCGGTGTCGTTGCTGGGCACGCTGTTCGTGATGGGCGCATTGTTCAACCTGGTCGATCCGGCCCGCTTCTCGGGCGGCCTGTTCCACCTGGTCACCGGGGCGTCGTTCCTGGGCGCCTTCTTCATCGCCACCGACTATGTGACCTCGCCGGTGTCGAAGAAGGGCCAGATCGTCTTCGGTGTCGGCATCGGCCTGCTCACCTGGATCATCCGCACCTTCGCCGGCTATCCCGAGGGCATGGCCTTCGCGGTGCTGCTGATGAATTCGCTGACGCCCATCATCGATCAACATTTCCGTCCGCGCGCGTTCGGCCGCACCTCGAAGGGTGAGCCGCTGCCGGTCAAGGGGGGAGAGCAATGAGCGCCCACGCCATTAAGCCGACCTGGGTCCACGCCTTCATCCTGGGTGCCTTCTGTACCGGGTTCGGGGTATTGCTGGCCGCCACCGACATCGTCACCCAGGAGCCGATCAAGGAACGCGCCCTGGAAGACAAGATGAACTCACTGGGCCTGGTTATTCCCAAGTCGATCCACGACAACAATCCGGTGACCGACGCCGTCACCTTTACCGGCACCGACGGCAAGGCCCAGACCGTCTACCGCGCCATGAGGGCCGGCAAGGTCACCGGCGTCGCCTATGAGGTGATCGCCCATGGCGGCTATGCCGGTCCGATCCGGCTGATGCTGGGCGTCGATCCCGACGGCAAGATCCTGGGCGTGCGGGTGATCGCCCACAAGGAAACCCCCGGTCTGGGCGACAAGATCGACGCCGCCAAGAACGAGTGGATCACCCGCTTCACCGGCCTGTTCCTGGGCAATCCCCCGGCCGAGAAGTGGAAGGTCAAGAAGGATGGCGGCCAGTTCGACCAGTTCTCGGGCGCGACCATTACGCCGCGCGCCGTGGTCGGCGGGATCCGCCACGGTCTGGAATATTTCGCCGCGAACAAAGCTAGCATGATGGAGGGGCGCTGATGTCCACCAGCTACGGACGAATCGTCAAGGATGGCCTGTGGGACAATAACGGCGTGCTGTGCATGCTGCTGGGCATGTGCCCGACCATGGCCATGACCGGCACAGCCACCAACGGCTTCGGCATGGGCATCGCGACCGCGGTGGTGATGGCGGCGTCGAACATGATGGTGGCGATGTTTCGCAACTACGTCACCCACGAGGTGCGCATCCCGGTCTACATCCTGATCGTGGCGGCCAACGTCACCTTCGTCGATCTGGGCATGAATGCCTGGATGCACGAGCTTTACAAGGTGCTGGGCCTGTTCATCCCGCTGATCGTGTCCAACTGCCTGCCGCTGGCCCGCCTGGAAGCCTTCGCCGCGAAGGAGCCGGTATTGCCGTCGCTGGTGGACGGCACCTTCATGGGCCTGGGCTTCACCCTTGCCCTGACCGCCATCGGCGCCGTGCGCGAACTGATCGGCCAGGGCACCTTGTTCGCCGACGCCTCGCTGCTGCTGGGGCCGGCCTTCAAGTTCCTGGAAATGCGGGTGATGCCGGAAGACATGGGCATCCTGGTGCTGATCCTGCCGCCGGGTGGCTTCCTGGTCGCCGGCTTGATGGTGGTGGCCAAGCGTATGGTCGATCTTGCCATGGGCAAGGAGATCAAGATGGCCGGCGCCCACAGCGTTTAAGGAGAGGGCGGATTATGAAGATCACCATCGTTTACGCCCTGCCTGCCAAGCAGACCGTGTTGTCGGTCGAGGTGCCGGACGGCGCCACCGTTCAGCAGGCGTTGGACAAGTCGGGCATCCTGACCCGCTGCCCCGACATCGACCTGGAAACCCAGAAGGTCGGCATCTGGGGCAAGGTGGCGGCTTTGGACGCGGTGCTGGAAGACGGCGCCCGCGTCGAAATCTACCGCGCCATCACCGCCGACCCCAAGACGGTCAAGCGCCGGCCGCCGCCGGCCAAGCCTGCCGCCCCTGCCGAAGAGGGCTGACGCTTCGAAATAAAATGGCCGGGTCACCCCGGCCATTTTTATTTGGGCAATCCGTCGGCCCACAATTGCGCTTCGCGATCGCGCCGGCCGCGCAGGCCGTTGCCGTCGGGCCACAATCGTTTCATCGCCTGAAATTGGGCCGGGACCTGGGCCAGCGAAGCCGCGTCGCCGGCCTGGACCAGATCGCGGATCGCCCGCATTTCCACGCGGCGGTCGCCCTTCAGGCTGGGACCGCGATTGTAGACCAGGCTGACCAGCGCGCTTTTGCACAGGCCCGGCAATTTGTCGGTGCCGGGAAAGGCGTCTTCAGTCTGGTCGACATAGACCGGGATGGTGTCGGCGCAATAGACCGGCCAGGCCAGGCTATAGGGCACCACCACGTTCTTCAGGCTGTCGGCGCCGGCCTGGCTTCCCTGCTTGCCCAGCCACGGGATCAAGGCGTCCTGCACGTCCTGGTTCAGCTTGCCCCAGGCCCGGCTGAAGGTGGTCTGATCGGCGAAGCGCAGGTCGAAACCGATGCCGATGGTGATGCCGCTGTCGCCGCCCGGCCACACCGGGTGGCAGAACGCCTGTTCATAGCGGGTGCGCGAGCCGATTTCCTCGGTGGCGATGAAGGTGACCCCGCGGGTCGGCAGCAACGGCTGCGGCTCGGGCTGGGTCATCAGCCGATTCCACAAGGCCGCATCGACGGTACCGGTGGGGTCCAGGCCCAGCACGGTCTGGGCGTAGCGCACGGCGGCGGCGGTCCCCTTGCCGAAATCGCCGTCCTCGGAGATCAGCGCCCCCATGCGGTTCAACGCCTGCTGCAGCGTCACGACGTCCGGGCCGTCCTGGCCCTGGGAAAGTGGGAATGCGACCATAAGGCGTCCCTTTTCGAAGTTAGTGCGCGGAACGATAGCACGCCGTCCAGCCCCGTGCCAACAGGAAGGGAGCCCTGCGGAAGGTGCGGTGGAAATCCGCAAGCGGTGGACTATACTTGTCGGCAAGCAATCCATGTTCCGTCGCATCCCATCGGAGGCAAGGCCATGGGCGTCCTGATTCACCGCACTGCCGCCATCGGCGGGGCCGACGAGCTGGATTTCAGCCGCTGCCACGTCGTCGTCCTGGACCCGTTCATCGCCACCCGCCGCCTGGTCACCGACATCTTGGTGCGCGACATGCGGGTCGGCGCCGCGCGCGCCTGCGCCACCGCCGAAGACGCGGTGCGTCTGCTGCTGGAAGGCGGCTGGAACATCGTATTCGCCGACTGGTCGGCCGCCACCAACGCCATCGCCTTGCTGAAAAGCTTGCGGGTGCAAGGCAGTCCGTTCCGTTTTCTGCCGGTGGTGGTGATGAGCGGCTTTTCCAGCGCCGACCACATCAAGGCGGCCCGCGATGCCGGCATGACCGAGTTCATGCTGAAGCCGTTTTCGGCCCAGGTGATCCAAAGCCGGCTGAAATCCATCACCCAGGCACCCCGTGTCTATGTCGAATCGCCCGATTTCTTCGGGCCGGACCGCCGGCGTCGCCACGACAGCTTCGAGGGCTTCGAGCGGCGCCATCACACCAACACCCGTTTCGCCGACCGCCGGCAGGCCAATTTCCCCCATGTCGGCCCCGAACGCCGGCAGGGCATTCCCGGCTACCATGCGGCCGACCGCCGCCAGGGTGCTCGCTGATTCCATTTCCCCAGCCGGCGGGCTATGGTGGGGCATGATCGCCGCCGCTTCCTTGTTCGAACAGGCCCGCCCGCCGGTGCCGCCCGCGCCGTTCCTGCCGATGTCCTTGGCCGAGATGGACCGGCTGGGGTGGGAGGCGTGCGATGTGGTGCTGGTCACCGGCGACGCCTATATCGATCATCCCAGCTTCGGCATGGCCATCGTCGGACGTTTGCTCGAGGCCCACGGCTTCAAGGTCGGCATCATCGCCCAGCCCGACTGGTCGGGGCCGGAAGCCTTCACCGTCCTCGGTCGGCCGCGCCTGTTCTTCGGCATCACCGCCGGCAACATGGATTCGATGGTCAACCGCTACACCTCGGACAAAAAGCTGCGCCACGACGACGCCTATACACCGGGCGGCGAGGGGGGCAAGCGGCCGGATCGGGCCGCCATCGTCTATGCCCAGCGTGCGCGCGAGGCCTTCAAGGACGTCCCCATCGTCCTGGGCGGCATCGAGGCCAGCCTGCGCCGTATTGCCCATTACGATTACTGGTCGGACAAGGTGCGCCGGTCGATCCTGATGGATGCCAAGGCCGACATCTTGCTGTTCGGCAACGCCGAGCGGGCGTTGGTCGAAGTGGCGCACCGCGCCGGGGCCGGCCAAACCATCCGCTCGATGACCGATATCCGCGGCACCGCCCAGGTGGTGAACGCGCCCCCCAAGGCCTTCCGGGTCGCCGACTGGACCGACATGGACGGCGCGTCCCCGGACCTGGCCGGCGGCAAGGTGGCGGTGCGGCTGCCGTCCTACGAGCAGGTGGCCGCCGATCCCGCCCTGTACGCCCACACCTCACGGGTCCTGCATCTGGAAAGCAATGCGTCGAACGCCCGGGCCTTGGTGCAGGCCCATGGCGACAAGGATGTGTGGCTGAACCCGCCGCCGGTGCCGCTGACCTCGGCGGAACTGGACGCGGTCTATGAATTGCCGTTCGCCCGCGCCCCCCATCCGTCCTATGGCGATTCCCGCATTCCGGCCTGGGAGATGATCCGCTTCTCGGTGTCGATCATGCGCGGCTGTTTCGGCGGCTGCGCCTTCTGCTCGATCACCGAGCACGAGGGCAGGGTGATCCAAAGCCGGTCGGAAGGATCGGTCCTGCGCGAGATCGAGCGGGTGCGCGACCTGACCAAGGGCTTCACCGGCACCATTTCCGATATCGGCGGCCCGACCGCCAACATGTACCGGCTGGCCTGCAAGGATGATGGCATCCAGGCCATGTGCCGGCGGCTGTCTTGCGTCTATCCCGACATCTGCAAGAATCTGGGCACCGACCATGGCCCGCTGATCGCGCTGTACCGCAAGGCCCGCGCCATCAAGGGGGTCAAGCGGGTGCTGGTGGCCTCGGGCCTGCGCTACGATCTGGCGGTGCGAAGCCCGGATTATGTGCGCGAACTGGTGGCCCATCATGTCGGCGGCTATCTGAAGATCGCCCCCGAACATACCGAGGCCGGCCCGCTGTCCAAGATGATGAAGCCGGGCATCGCCGCCTATGAACGGTTCAAGGAATTGTTCGACCAGGCGGCCCAGGCGGCCGGCAAGAAGTACTATTTGATCCCCTATTTCATCGCCGCCCATCCCGGCACGTCCGACCGGGACATGATGAACCTGGCCTTGTGGCTGAAAAGGAACGGCTTCAAGGCCGACCAGGTCCAGACCTTCCTGCCGTCGCCGATGTCGCTGGCGACCGCCATGTATCATTCCGGGCGAAACCCGCTGAAGCCGGTGCGCCACAGCGGATCGGAAGAGGTCGAGGCCATCAAGGGCTTGCGCCAGCGCCGCCTGCACAAGGCCTTCCTGCGCTATCACGATCCCGAGAATTGGCCGATCCTGCGCGACGCCCTGAAGGCCATGGGCCGCGCCGACCTGATCGGGCCGGGCGCGCACCAATTGGTTCCCGGCGGCACCGCCGCACCCGCCGCCAAGGCTGGCCCATCCAGGCCGTTCCGCACCCAGCACACACGCTCCAGGCCCTTGCAGCGGCGCTGATCGTCGCCACTTGTCAGGAAAGCCTGAACAAGGTGCGCCATGCCAGCAGCGTCGTCCTCACCGGCCTCGGCCGACTTTCCATCCTTCGACCATGTCCGGGCCGCCGCCCCCGGCGCCATCAAGCGCTGGCTTCGCCTGGGCTGGTCCGACCTTCGGGCCGCCGGCTGGGTCAGCCCTGCCTATGGCGCCATCTTCGCCGTCGGCGGCTTCGTCATCACCTTCGGGCTGGTGCTGGTCGGCATGCCCTATCTGATCACCCCGATGATCGGCGGATTCCTGCTGATCGGGCCGCTGCTGGCGCTGGGGCTTTACGACATTTCCGACCGCCACGAAAAGGGCCAGGCCGCCAGTTTCGTCCATGCGTTGCTGGCCTTTCGCCGCAACCGCTTCCACATCCTGACCGCCGGCTTGGTCCTGATGCTGGTGGTGATGATCTGGGCCAGGCTGTCGGCGGTCTTGTTCGCCATCTTCTTCCCCTACCAATCGATGACGCTGGCAAGCTTCCTGGCCCAGATCGTCACCTTCGACGGCATCGTCTTCACCGTGATGATGGTGGCGCTGGGCTTCGTGTTCGCCACGGCCGTCTTCGTCACCCACATGGTCAGCCTGCCGATGATGCTGGATTGCAAGGTCGATATCTTCTCGGCCGCCATCTGGTCGGTGATGGCGGTGGTGCGCAATCCGGTCACCTCGGCCCGGTGGGCGGCGACCATCGCCCTGGTGGTCGGCGCCGGCATGCTGGCCTGTTTCGTCGGCCTGGCGGTGGCGTTGCCGCTGATCGGCCATGCCAGTTGGCATGCCTATCGCGAGATGATCGGGCTGGATCGGGTTTGATCTGGGCGGCGCTTCGTATAGGTTAGTGTTTACTAACCTAACGGAGGACCGCGCGGTGAAGCCGATATTCCTGGTGCTGGGCGGACTGGCGGCTGTGGTCGCGGGCGGCGTGGCGCTGTCTCGGATGACGGGCGAGGGTCCCCAGCCGGTGGTGGCGGCCCATGCCGCCGCCCCGCGCGACGGCCGGGTCTACGGACTGGGCACGGTGGAAGCCCGCCTGCTGTCGCGTCTGGGCTTCGAGGCGGCGGGCACCCTTTCGGAAATCCTGGCCGATCAGGGCGACCGGGTCACCAAGGGCCAAGTGCTGGCGCGGCTGGGCCTGGCCGACCAGCAGGCCCGCGTCGCCCAGGCGGAGGCCGGCGTGCGTCAGGCCCAGGCTGCCCTGGTCCAGGCCAATGCCCGGCTGGACCGCGCCCGCGCCACCCGCGATCAGCGGGCCAACGTCAACCAGCGCCGCCAGACACTGGCGTCACGCGGCACGGTGTCGGTCGAGGCGGCCGAGGACGCCCAGGCCACCTCGGCGGTGGCGGTGGCCGACGTGGCGGTGGCCGCGTCCGATGTCGAGGCGGCCAAGGGCGGCATCGAATATGCGGTGGCCAAGCTGGCCTTGGAACGGGCCTTGCTGGACAAGCTGACCCTGGTCGCGCCGTTCGACGCCTTGGTGATCGAGCGCGCCCGCGAGCTGGGCAGCGCCGTCGCTCCCGGCGGCACGGTGCTGACCATCGCCGACCCGGCGACCATCTGGGTCACCGCCTTCGTCGACGAGGCGCTGGCCGGCCGCGTCGAGGTGGGCCAAGCGGCCGAGATCACCCTGCGCTCGCGCCCCGGCCAGCCCTTGGCCGGCAAGGTGGCGCGCATCGATCTGGAAAACGACCGCGTCTCGGAAGAGCGCCGGGTCCAGGTGGCGTTCGAGATTCCGCTCTCGCCGTTCACCCTGGGCGAGCAGGCGGAAGTGCTGATTTCGGCCAAGCGCCCATGAATCTGGCGATCCGCGACATCCGCCATCATTGGGGCCGCTTCGTGCTGACCTGCCTGGGGCTGTCGCTGCTGCTGGGCGTGGTCATCTCGATGATCGGCATCTATCGCGGCCTGGTGGCCGACGCGCTGGTGCTGGTCCGTGCCCCGGCGGTCGATCTGTGGGTGGTCGAGGGCGGCACCAAGGGGCCGTTCGCCGAGGCGTCACGCATTCCCCGCGACACGCGCAACGCGGTGGCCCGCATCGATGGCATCGCCCACGCCGGCATGGTCACCTATCAGTCGATGCAGATCGACACCGCCAAGGGCGTGGGCCGGGTGTTGGTGGTCGGCTTCGAACCGGGCCGGCCGGGCGGCCCGGCAACCCTGGCCGCCGGCCGCACCCTGGAACGCAGCCATTTCGAGATGGTCGCCGACATCAAGACCGGGCTGGAACTGGGGCAGATCATCCGGCTGGGCAACGACGATTACCGGGTGGTCGGCCTGACCCGGGGGCAGGTCGATTCCGGGGGCAATCCGCTGATCTATCTTTCCCTGCAGGACGCCCAGCGGCTGCAGTTCGAGCTGGAAGGGGCGGCCGCCCGCAATCAGGCGGCGCGCGGCGAGCGGGCCAACACCAATCAGGTCAACGCGGTGCTGGCGACGATTCATGGTGATGCCGACCTTGATTCCGTGGCTCGCTCGGTCAGCCGCTGGAAGCATCTGTCGGCGCTGACCCAGGCCGACCAGGAAGCCATGCTGCTGTCGGCGGTGGTGGACAAGGCCAGAAAGCAGATCGGCATGTTCACGGTGACGCTTCTGACGGTATCGACGGTGATCATCGCCCTGATCGTCCACACCATGACCCTGGACAAGGCCCGCGAGATCGCCACCTTGAAGCTGATCGGAGCGCCTGACCGCACCATCCTGGCCCTGATCATCCAGCAGGCCCTGGCCATGGGGGCGATCAGCTTCTCGCTGGGGGCGACCCTGATCACCCTGGCGGCCGACCGTTTTCCCCGCCGCGTCATCGTCGAGGCGCCCGACATCGCCATGCTGGCGGCGGCGGTCGGCCTGGTGTGCGTGATCGCCAGTCTGGCGGGCGTGCGCCATGCGCTGTCCATCGACCCGGCCCAGGCCTTGGGGGGCTGATCGATGTCGGCTCCCATCGTCAGCCTTAAGGGCGTGTCGAAGCATTACGGCGACGGGCCGACCCGGGTCGATGCGGTGCGCGACCTCGATCTCGACATTCATGCCGGCACCGTCGCCGGATTGCTGGGGCCCAGCGGCTCGGGCAAGAGTACGGTGCTGAACCTGATCGGCGCCATCGTCGATCCCAGCAAGGGCCAGATCAGCCTGGACGGCGAGATGGTGTTCGACGGTCGTTGGCTGCGGCCCGATCTGCGGCGGCTGCGGCTGGAAAAGATCGGCTTCATCTTCCAGTTCCACAATCTGATCCCGTTCCTGAACGTGGCGGAAAACATCCAGGTGGTGCTGGATCTGGCCGGCTGGCCCCGTCCCAAGGCCCAACGCCGGGTGGCGGAGTTGCTGGATTATCTGCAGGTGGCCGACCGCGCCCACGCCTGGCCGGCGCAATTGTCGGGCGGCCAGGCCCAGCGGGTGGCCATCGCCCGGGCCTTGGCCAACAATCCGCGCATCATCCTGGCCGACGAGCCGACGGCGGCGCTGGATTCCGAGCGGGCCGGCCGGGTCATGGACCTGCTGCGCCAGGTGGCGGTCGAGCAAGGGGCGGCGGTGATCGTGGTCACCCACGACGACAAGGTCATGGCCCGTTTCGACGTCCGTCACGCCTTGGCCGACGGTCGGTTGGTCGGGGGCTGACGGCGGGGCGGGATCAGCCCTTCCCCTTATCCTTGAAGGTGAAGGACTGGATGATCCGCTCGGCATCGGCCTGGTTGCGGTCGTAATAGTAAAGCGCGGTTCCGACATAGTGGATCAGGTAAAGCTTTTCGTCGAACACCGCGCCGACGCCGAAGCCCTTGCGGCGGACCTGATCCTTGCCAATGAAGGCGTATTCGAAGCGAAAGCCCGGCTTGCCGCCCAGGGTGGCCGGCGCCAGTTGGGTGGACTCCACCTTCGCCCCGGTGATTTTCGACATGCTGGCGGTAAACAGATCGACGATCTCGTGCTCGGTCATGCGCTTGTGGAAGCGGAACGACACCTCGTCGGGGACCTTGCCGAACCACACCAGCAGCGGATGGAATCCGGCCTCGACGTCCAGGGCCTCCATGATGGTCTTGCCGTCCTTGACCCCCATATGGAAGACCATCTCCTGCAGATTGGGGCCATCCAGGGTCCAGGTGTGGACGATATCGATGGGGCGCCAGTTCCAGTCGATCGGCGTCTCGACGGTGCCGTGGTCCGAGAATTCGACCTTGCCGGCCGGAATCAGCTGATAGGGTGTGCAAGACGCGATCAGCAGGATGATCGCCAGGGAAATGAGACGGTTCATCAGGCCCCCGACAGGTATTTGCGGATCATGTCGCTGTCGCCGGCTTGGGGCGCGCGGTCGAGATAGCGTCGGAAATATTCCCGCGCCAGGTCGGTCTCGCCCCGCCGCCAGCGGATCAGGCCGACGCCTCGGAAGGCCTCGGCCGGTGGATCGGCGGCCTCGCAGGATTCGTGATAGAAGCCCAGCGCGACCGCCTCGTCGCCATCCTTGTTGCGGCGCCGATATAGTTCGCCGCGATAATAAAGCGCCCCGGCCGGGTCGTTGCCGTCGGCGGCCAGCCGGCCCAACAATTTCTCGGTCCGCTTGAAACGGCCCTGATTGATCTCGTCTTCCATGAAGCCGCGGCGCAGGTGGCGGATGGCCTGGTCCAGGCGGTTGGGCGGCGACGTCTTGGGGCGCCCGCGCTGCTCGGCCAGTTGCTGCAAGGTTTCGATGCGTTCCTTGGTGGCCGGATGGGTGCTGAGGAAGAAGTTGAAATCATGTTTGACGTCGCCGGCCTTGTCCTCATCGATCAATTGGCGCCACGTTTCGGCGCAGGCGAAGGGGTCATAGCCGGCGTCGGCCATCATCACCAGGCCCATTTCGTCTGATTCCCGCTCGTGATCGCGCGAGAACATCGAGATCGAGGCCATCCGCACGTCGCTGCTGATGTCCCACATGGTCTTGGCCAAAGGCCCCTGCAGCGTGAATTGCATGAAGGCCATCATGTCGTCCCACTCGCGCTTGTCGCGCATGCGCTGCAGGCTGTGCCGCCTGAGGTAATGGGCGATTTCGTGACCCAGCACGCCGGCCAGCTGCGATTCGTCCTTGCAGCGCAGCAGCAGCCCCGACCACACGCTGACCATCCCGTTGGGAGAGCAGGTGGCATTGAATTCCGGAACCCGAACCAGATAGGGCCGCAGCTCGGGGCAGCGGTCGCCGGCCAGGCGGCAGATGATGTCTTGCACCAAGGCGTTGGCCGCCTGGTCGCGGATGCGCGAGGGCGAGCGCTTCTGGGTCTGCTCGACCTTGTCGACGGCAAGCCACAGGCCGGCCTCGTCGCTGTCGGGCGGCGGCCGGTAGCCCTTGGTGGTCGCGGGCAGTCCCGTCGCCGGGCCGCTTTGATGATGGGTGGCGCAGCCGCCCAGCAGCGAGGCCAGCCCCAGGGTGAAGGCGCGTCGGCTGATCATTTCGGCATCCGGTCAAGCAGCAGGCGGGTGGTGGCGCGACTTTCCTCTAGCGTCCGCATGTCGCCGGATTCGCGCGGCAGCAGGGCGTTGAACCACACCACCTGTCCGGTCTTGAGATCGACCAGCGAGCACAAGCCTCGTTGCTCCCCGCCGCTGACCGGGACGCCGACAACCAACGCCGCCACCACCTTCAGAGCCATCCGACCCGGCGAGGAGTAGCTGTCGCGCAACCACACGAACAAGGCGTAGTCGGCCTTGCCATGCTCGGCCAGTTTGGTGACCTCGGGACCCAGCGACCAGTCGAACTGGCCCTTCTTGGCCGGCAGCCGCAATGCCGGCACGAAATGGTAATCGAGGATCGTTTGACCGACGGTTGCGTGCAAGCTCTGGAGCTCGTCCAGCAGCGGGGCGTTCTCGCTGGCATCGTCCGGCGGCAGGTACTCGACGAAATCGGCGCCGATGCTGGTCAGATGTTCGCGCAAGGCGGTGGCGAAATGCGCCTCGGCCGCCTTGGTCCAGGCGGCGTTGAGCTCGTTGCTTCCGCCCGCGGTGCGTTCCGACAGCTCGATGTCGGGCGGCATCAGCATGATGCGGGGATGGGCGTCGGTCCGCACCAGCCGCTCGGTGGTGCGATAGGATTGTGCCCCGCAGCCGCTCAGAAGCACGGCCGCCAGAACGATCAATGTGCCAGCGGTCCTTCTCATCTGCCCGGCTCCAGGTTGCAACCTTATAATACCGGTTGTCGGTCTCTAGGCAACTGTAGAGGGGGCAGGCTACCTCTTTCGAGTACTTGAAATGCACAGGTCTTCGCGCGCCATACTATTCGACCAAAAAAATAAGCTGGGCGTCGGTCTCCGAGGTTCTGGCCGACCGGTGCCCATCGGAAGAGGGAGGGGTGCCATGTCCGTCGAGACAATGTTGCTTGCCGTCACTGCCGCCACGCTGCTGGCCGCCGTGTTGGCGATGCGTGAACTGCCGCTGATCCTGGCGGTGGTCGGGTATGCCGGCATGATCGTCTGGCAGGTCGGGCACGACATGACCTTGCTGTTGCCGTCGATCGGAGTGGGAATCGGGATCGGCATCCTTGCCCTGGTCGTGGTGGTTCGTCGCGAGGTCAGGGGCTGGGTTTCGGATGAAGGCGGCGACCGCTACATTCCGTCACAACAGATCACAAATAAATCTGTGCACATCTGACTGTGTGGCGCCGGCCAATATTGTTTTGGGCTGCACTTGTTGTTAGTCTTCATTCATCGAATGGAATGGAGCGAGGCGGCCATGACGCGGGAGGTCGGTAATACAGATTGCTTCGGCCGCCGTGTCGAGCATGCCGGCCATCTGGTCGCCCACGGCCAATGGGCCAGCGGCCACGCCATCGCCTCGAGCCTGCTGCGGTGCGCGTCGGCCGGCGGCTGCCCCTGCCAGGCGGATTGCGCCCGCCAGGCCCAGTCGGTCATGGGGTCGATCCGCGCCTTGTTGGCCAATTAAGGCCTTCTGAAAATTTCAGAGCTTTTATAATGTGACGCTGTCGGCGCGGATACGCCATGGTCCGCGCCACGTGCGTCTGCCGGCGGACCGGCGCTCTGCCTTGTGTGTTCGCCCCGTCATGCCATGTTTTCGGAACAAAGCGGTTCAGAAAACAAGGGTGTGCAAAAGAAAAACGTATCACTAAAGCGGCCGTATTTCGCCATTCCGAGGGGACCGGCAAGACAAAACCTCTTCTGTTTAACGGTAATCCGGTACTAGAATGCGTATAACGGCGCCGACACGAGCGCTGCCTGCGAACGAACCGATCGAATGGGAGGTTGACGATGAAAGTTTTGCGTTGGGCCGGAGCCGGCCTTACGGCGCTGTCGCTTGCTTTGGCCCCGCTGTCGGTCAAGGCGGCCGACGAAATCAGGGTTGGCGCTTTTCTGGCGGTGACCGGTGTGATGTCGCTGATGGGCGACCCCGAAAAGAAGACGCTGGAAATGGAGGTCGAGAAGATCAACGCCGGCGGCGGCCTGTTGGGCCGGCCGATCAAGCTGATCCTTTACGATGACGCCTCGGACCCGGAAAAGTCGGTCACCAGCGTCAAGCGCCTGATCGAGAACGACAAGGTCGATGTCATCATGGGCGGCTCGGGAACCCCGCAAAGCATGTCGGTGTTGCCGCTGATGGAAAAGGCCGAGATGCCCTATCTGTCGATGGGCGGCGGCGTCGGCATCGTCGAGCCGGTGCGCAAATGGACCTTCAAAACCCCCCAGACCGACCGCATGGCGGCGGAAAAGGTGTTCCTGGACATGAAGCGGCGCGGCATCAAGAAGTTCGCGCTGCTGTCGGAAAATGTCGGCTTTGGCAAGTCCGGTCGCGACCAGACCCTGGCCTTGGCGCCGTCCTATGGGCTGGAAGTGGTGGCCGACGAGGTCTATTCGCCGCGTGACGTCGATGTCACCCCGCAAT
Source organism: Magnetospirillum sp. LM-5 (assembly GCF_902729445.1). NCBI lineage: Bacteria > Pseudomonadati > Pseudomonadota > Alphaproteobacteria > Rhodospirillales > Rhodospirillaceae > Magnetospirillum > Magnetospirillum sp. LM-5. The sequence goes on from NZ_CACVCE010000073.1 coordinate 62,927, forward strand.
TGACCAAGATCCGCGGCGCCGCCGGCGCCCAGGCGCTGTTCGTATTCGGCACCGGCCAGGGGCCGGCGGTGGTCACCCGCAACATCAAGCAGCTGGGTATCACGTTGCCGACCTATCAGTCGCATGGCGTCGCCTCGAAGGAGTTCGTGAAGCTGGTCGGCGCCGCCGCCGACGGCACCCGTCTGCCGGCCGGCGCCCTGGCGATCGCCGACAATCTGCGCCCCGAAAACCCGCAGCGCGGCCTGGTCCAGGGCTTCAAGAAGGATTTCGAAGCGCGCTGGAAGATGGACGTCAACACCCTGGCCGGCCATGCCTATGACGCCCTTTACCTGTATGTCGATGCGGTCAAGCGGGCCGGCTCGACCGACAAGGCCAAGGTGCGCGACGCCCTCGAGAAGACCCAGGGCTTCATCGGCACCGCCGGTCTGGTCAACATGAGCCCGACCGACCATATGGGCCTGTCGCTGTCATCCTTCAGCATGGTCGAGATCAACAAGGGCGATTTCACCATCGTCGAGTAAGGAGCACTCATGAACGCCGCCGACCTGATCCTGGGGCCGGCGCTGGCGGCAGGGCGGGGGGACACCCCCGCCCTGTTGGCGGGCGACCGTGTCGTGACCTATGCTCAACTGGACCGGCTTGCCAATCGGTACGGCAACGCGTTGCTGGCTTCGGGCCTGACCCGGGGCCAACCGGTTCTGTTCGTCCTGGACGACGACGTTTTGCTGGTGGCCGCCTATCTGGGCGCCATGCGGGCGGGCCTGGTGTCGGTGGCCCTGAATCTGCGCATGTCGGCCAAGGAACTGGCCTATGCCATCGCCGATTCCGGCTCGGCCCTGCTGATCTGCGAAAGTGCGCTGGCCAGCATCGCCGAGGAGGCCGCCCGCCAGGCCGGCACCTCCATCCGTATCGTGCTGTCCGATCAGGTCGATTCCTTTCTGGGCGATGCCGGCGAGGACTTGGCGTCGGCCGATCTGACCGCCGACGATCCCTGTCTGTGGATGTATACCTCGGGCACCACCGGCCAACCCAAGGGCGCGGTCCACCGCGTCGGCGCCATCCCGGTCGGTGTGCGCCATGTGGTCGAGAATCTGGGCGTCAAGCCCGGCGACAAGATGTTCGCCACCTCGAAGCTGTTCTTCGCCTACGCACTGGGGCATTGCCTGATCGGCGGCCTGATGGCCCAGGCGACCCTGGTGCTGCACCAGGGCTGGCCCGACGCGGCCGCCGCCGCCGGAATCATCGCGCGACACCGCCCGGACGTGGTGTTGTCGGTGCCGGCCCTCTACCGACTGATGCTGCGCGAAGGCCATGCCCTGGGCGAGGCGTTTCGGGCACCACGCTGCTATGTCTCGGCCGGCGAGGCCTTTCCGGCCGAATTGTGCCGCGAGTGGAGCGAAGTCACCGGTCGGCCGGTCTATGAAGGCATCGGCGCCACCGAGGCCCTGTTCCTGTTCATCGCCAACCGGCCCGGGCTGGTCAAGCCGGGCACCACCGGCCAGCCGTTGCCGTGGGCCAGGGTGATGCTGACCAATCCCGACGGCACCGCCTTCGACGAGCCCGGCCGAGCCGGCGATTTGTGGGTCAAGGTTGAATCCCTGTTCGTCGGCTATCACAACCGCCCCGACGTCACCGCCCGCGTGCTGGTGGACGGCTGGTGGCGCACCGGCGACGTCTTCTCGGTCGATGCCGATGGCTTCTGGTCGCCGCAGGGGCGTTCGGACGACATGATCAAGGTGTCGGGCCAATGGGTCAGCCCGGCCGAGATCGAGGAAGTGGCGCTGACCGTGCCGGGAATCGCCGATGTCGCCGCGGTCGGGGTGGCCAATGCCGAAGGGCTGGTGCGGCTGGTTCTGTACGCTGTCGCCGCCCCCGGCGAGCGCGAGCCGGCCCTGGAAGCCCGCGTGGTGGAAACCTTGCGCTCGAAGCTGGCGGTCTATAAATGCCCGCGCAACGTGCGCTTCCTCGAGGTGATTCCGCGCACCGCCACCGGCAAGGTCCAGCGCTTCAAGTTGCGTGAGCTGGGGATGTGACGGTGCGTCCCGTAAAGCGGAGTTGACTCGACCGCGTCAGGCCGCAAATATCCGCCTGCCGCCACTGCCCATTTTTGCGCCCAACTTGGGGGGTCGAATGAACACTTCCATGATCCGTATCGCCGTCGCCTGCACGATGGCCGTCGCCGCCTCCGCCGCCAACGCCGAGGATAAGGTGGTCAACGTCTACAATTGGTCGGACTATATCGCCAAGGATACCCTGGCCAAGTTCACCGCCGAGACCGGTATCAAGGTCAAGTACGACACCTATGGCGAGAACGAGGAACTGGACGCCAAGCTGATGGCCGGAAAGTCCGGCTATGACGTGGTGTTCCCGTCGGCCTCGCCGTTCTTCGCCGCCCAGGTCAAGGCCGGCGTGTTCCAGAAGCTGGACATGGCCAAGATCCCCAACGCCGCCGGCCTCGACAAGGTCGTGCTGGCCAACCTGGCCAAGGTCGATCCGGGCAACGCTTACGGTCTGCCCTACATGATGGCCGCCACCGGCATCGGCTACAACATCGACAAGGTCAAGGCGCTGCTGCCGGCCGCCCCCACCGATTCGTGGGCGATGCTGTTCGATCCGGCCGTCGCCGCCAAGCTGAAGGCGTGCGGCATCTCGGTGCTGAACACCCCGATCGAGGCGGTGCCGGCGATGCTGGCCTATAAGGGCATGGACCCGCAGGCCCAGACCACCGAGGCGCTGAACGCCGCCATGGACGGGTTGATGCCGCTGCGTCCCAACTATCGCTATGTCCATTCCGAGAAGTATCGCGCCGATCTGGCCAATGGCGACATCTGCGTCGCGCACGGCTATGTCGGCGACCTGGTGCAGTCGCGCAACCGGGCCAAGGAAGCCAAGAAGAAGCAGAATATCGGCATCCTGATCCCCAAGGAAGGCGCCCAGGTCAATATCGACATGATGGCCATCCCCGCCGCCGCCCCCCATGCCGAGGCCGCGCACGCCTTCATCAACTTCATCTTGCGCCCCGACATCATCGCCGCCATCACCAACGAGACCGGCTATGCCAACGCGGTGCCGTCGTCGCTGGACAAGGTCGATCCCGACATCGCCAAGGACCCGGTGATCTTCCCGCCGGCCGCCGTGCAGGCCAAGCTGTTCACCTCGCCGCCGCCGGCCCCCAAGGAGTTCGACCGCGCCCGCACCCGGGCCTGGGCGAAGTTCCGCTCGGCCAAGTAAGGGTGGGCAAGAAGGCCGCCATTCGGTTGGCGGCGGTGGAAAAGCGCTTCGGCGCCACCGCCGCCGTCGACGGTATCGACCTGACCATCGAGGAGGGGGAATTCTTCTCCCTGCTCGGTCCGTCGGGTTGTGGCAAGACCACATTGTTGCGCATGCTGGCCGGCTTCGAGACCCCCACCTCGGGGCGGATCGAGATCGCCGGCCAGGACATGACCGCCGTCGCCCCCTACGAGCGGCCGGTCAACATGATGTTCCAGTCCTATGCCCTGTTCCCGCACATGAGCGTGGCCGACAACGTCGCTTTCGGCCTGAAGCAGGACGGGGTGAAGAAGCCCGAGATCGATACCCGCGTCGCCGAGGCGCTGGATCTGGTCCGCATGGGCGATTTCGGCAAGCGTAAGCCGCATCAATTGTCGGGTGGCCAGCGTCAGCGCGTCGCCCTGGCCCGCTGCCTGGTCAAGCGCCCGCAGGTGGTGCTGCTGGACGAGCCCTTAAGCGCGCTGGACAAGAAGCTGCGCGAGCAGACCCAGTTCGAACTGGTCAATATCCAGGAACGTGTCGGCATCACCTTCGTCATGGTCACCCATGACCAGGAGGAGGCGATGACCATGTCGTCCCGGGTCGCGGTGATGGATAAGGGCCGCATCCTGCAGGTCGGCCGCCCGCACGAGGTCTATGAATATCCCGCCAACCGTTTCGTCGCCGACTTCATCGGTACCGCCAATTTCTTCGCCGGCCAGGTGACCGCCGGCGGCTGCTTCCAAGCCGACGGCATCGCCCGGCCGATGGTGGTCGATCCGGGCGAGGCGGTGGGTGCGGCCACGGTGATGATCCGGCCCGAGAAGCTGGCGATGTCCCGCGAAGCGCCGGCCGATGCCGCCAACCTGGTCGCCGGCACGGTGGTCGAGATCGCCTATCTGGGTGACGTCTCGATCTATCATGTCCGGCTGGAATCGGGCCAAATCGTCCTGGCCACCGCCGCCAACCTGCGCCACTCGGCCGAGCCCGGCCTGACCTGGGACGACCGGGTGTTCCTGTCCTGGCATCCGGCCAATCAGGTGGTGCTGCGATGAGAGTGGCGGGTCCCCGGCGCGACTGGGGCCGCCTGCTGGTGGTCGGCCTGCCGTTCCTGTGGCTGGGGCTGTTCTTCCTGGTGCCCTTGCTGATGGTCGGCAAGATCAGCCTGTCGGAATCGCGTTCAGGCATCCCGCCCTATGAACCGCTGTTCGAATTCGCCGACGGCGCCCTGGTCATGGTGCGCGCCTCGTTGGCCAATTTCGCCCTGTTGTTCGAGGACGATCTGTATGTCGGCGCCTATTTCCAGTCGCTGACCATCGCCGGGCTATCGACCGTGATCTGCCTGCTGATCGGCTATCCCATGGCGCTGGGGATCGCCCGGGCCAGGGCCGATCGGCGCGGGCCCTTGCTGCTTTTGGTGATCTTGCCGTTCTGGACCAGCTTCCTGATCCGCGTCTATGCCTGGATGGGCATTCTGAAGGACGAAGGCCTGCTGAACGGGTTGCTGCTGGCCCTGGGCCTGATCCACGAGCCCTTGATCATCCTGAACACCGATTGGGCGGTCTATATCGGCATCGTCTATTCCTATCTGCCCTTCATGGTCCTGCCGCTTTACGCCAGCCTGGAAAAGCTGGACCCCTCGCTGCTGGAAGCCGCCGCCGATCTGGGGGCGCCGCCGTGGCGGGCCTTTCTGGCGGTGACCCTGCCCTTGTCGCTGCCCGGCATCGTCGCCGGTTCGATGCTGGTGTTCGTGCCCGCCGTCGGCGAATACGTCATCCCCGATCTGCTGGGCGGCGGCGACACTATGATGATGGGCAAGGCCTTGTGGGACGTCTTCGCGCAGAACCGCGATTGGCCGGCGGCCTCGGCGCTGGCGGTGGCGATGTTGGCCGCCTTGGCCCTGCCGATGGCCTTGTTCCATCACCTGCAGGGCCGGCTGGAAGGTGACGGGCGGTCATGAAGCGCTCGGCCTTCCTGATGTCGGCGCTGGCTTTCGGTTATGCCTTTCTGTACGCGCCGATCGTGCTGCTGGTGACGTGGTCGTTCAACGAATCGCGCGTCGCCAACATCTGGGGCGGCTTTTCGACCAAATGGTATGGCGAGCTTTGGGACAATTCCGAGTTCCTGGATGCCGCCTGGCTGTCCCTGCAAGTGGCCGCCACCAGCGCCACCGCCGCCCTGGGGCTTGGCACCCTGGCGGCGCTGGCCTTGGTTCGCTTCGGCCGTTTTCCCGGCCGCGGGCTGTTTTCCGGCCTGCTGGCCGCCCCCCTGGTGATGCCCGAGGTGATCCTGGGCCTGGCCCTGCTGTTGCTGTTCGTGGCGCTGGAAGATTTGATCGGCTGGCCCGACGGGCGCGGCTTTTCCACCATCGTCATCGCCCATACCACCGTGGGGCTGGCCTATGCGACGGTGGTGATCCGCTCGCGCTTGGCCCAGATGGACCGCAGCCTGGAAGAGGCGGCGATGGATCTGGGGGCGCGGCCGGTCAAGGTGTTCTTGGTCATCACGCTGCCGGTGATCGCGCCGTCGCTGGCGGCTGCCTGGCTGCTGGCCTTCACCTTGTCGCTGGACGATGTGGTGGTGGCCTCGTTCGTCACCGGGCCGGGGGCATCGACCCTGCCCATCGAGGTGTTCTCGGCGGTGCGCCTGGGGGTGTCGCCCCAGGTCAACGCGCTGGGTTCGCTGATCGTCGCCGTCGTGGCGGTGATCATCGTCACGGGCTGGTGGCTGGCTGGACGTCGGGCAAGGTGAAGAAGAAGGTGGCGCCGTCACCGTCGGACTGCAGCCAGATGCGTCCGCCGTGGCCTTCCACCACCCGTCGGCACAAGGCCAGCCCGATTCCGGTTCCGCTTTCTTGACCGGGCTTGTTGAAGCGGCGGAATATTTCGAACACCGCCTGGTGGTATTCCGCCGGAATGCCGATGCCGTTGTCGGCCACCGAGAACAGCCAGAACTCACCTTCCTTTCGGGCATCGATGGAGATGCGCAAGGCCCGATCCGGGTGGCGGTAGCGCAACGCGTTGCTGACCAGGTTCAGGAAGACCGCGCCGATCTGGACGCTGTCGCAGACGATGGTCGGCATCGGCCCCGACACGATTTCGGCGCCGCAAGAATCGATGGCGCTTTTCAGGCTGGCCCGGACGCTGGCGACCAATTCGCCCAGATCGACCGATTCAGGCGTCAGCAGCGCCCCGCCCGAGCGTGAATAATTGAGCAGGCTCAGGATGTTGGCCCGCATGCGCTGGGCGCCCTGGACGGCGAAGCCGATATAGTCCCGCGCGTCCTGGTCCAGATTGTCGCCCAAGTGGCGTTCCAGCATCTGCAGGAACAATTGCACGGTTCGCAGCGGCTCTTGCAGATCGTGCGAGGTGACATAGGCAAAGCGTTCCAGTTCGTCGTTGATGCGTTCCAGCTCGTGGCTGCGTTCCGACAAGGCCTGCTCGGCGTCGCGGCGTTTGGCGATCAGGCGGTTGGCCGCCACGGCGAAGCGTTCGTGCTCGGCGAAGGTAAGCCCCCCGAGGTCGATGTCCTTCAATTGGTCGGACGCGACCGTCAGCGCGCTTTCCAGGCTTTGCGAATCCCGCGCGGCCCGTCGGCTGACGGTGCGGATCACCACCACCATCACGCCGCCAAGCATGGTGGCGACAGCCAGGCCGATCGCCAGCTTGACCATCACGCCCTGACTGAGCGCCACGGCTTGCGCCGCCAGCAAGGCGTTGTCGCCTTCGACATAGGTGGTGGCGCCGATGGTCCAGTCCCAGTCGGGCACGTCCAGCACATAGGCGGCCTTGCCGGCCGGGCGCTGTCCATAGCCGGCCGGCATGTCATAGGTGACGATGCCGCCCCCCGCCTTCGCCGTCTCCTGGAACCGTCGGATCAGGTCGGCGGCATTCTTGTTGCCTTCGACAACCGGATTGCGGCCGGCATGCGGGCCGACCACCGAATGGCCGTCGCCCCGGGTGACGAACAGATAGCCATCCTCGCCGAAGCGAACGGCGGACAGCCGGCTGGCCACCTCGGCCCGGATCGATTCCTCCATGTCGCCGACATACTCGCCGGTGCCCAGCACCCAGCCCAGCGGCTCCAGCGTCCGGACATAGGAAATCTTCAGATGGTCGTTGCCGGGTTTGCCGGGCTGGGTCCAGTAATAGCGGGTGAAGCCGCTGCCATGGGCGCGCACGATATCGAGCATGTCGCGCACGACGAATTCGCCGCGGGCGCCGGTCAGGCCCAGCATGTTCTTGCCTTCCAGCTCGGGCCGGGCGGCGAACAACTGCTCGACGCCCTCGGTATTGAAGGCGAAGTAATAGCCGCGACCGTCGTTGAAGCGGATCGGACGAAGCGATTCGCGAACCAATGCTTCCAGGTCCGGGCGGGACATTTTCGACCCGAACAGGGCGATCTGGCGCATGGCGATGGCGTGGGCCTCGTCGACCCGTTCGCGCAGGATCTGCTCGACGCGGTCCTCGGTGCGACGGCGCTCGTACTCGATCATGGCGGCGGCGTCAGAGACGATCTGGTGAAGTTCGTTCTTCAGGCGGGCTTGGCCATCGGCGCGAATCTGCTCGGATGTGGCGCGGAAATCGGCATATTCCGACGCCATCCACAATCCGCTCAGCACCACCAGGGCCGCGAATATCGCAGCGCTCAGGCGGACGGACAATTGGTCGATCAGGCTTGGCTTTACGGCCACTCGGATGTCTCTTCCCACCCAGCGATGGTTGGTCTTCCCCCAAGGGGAGGGCATTATCCCACGATTCTTGACCGGGACAAGGACCAGCGCGGTATAAGGTGTGGTCATGGATACCAGCCTCGCCCGCGCCCGTTCGGCGCTGTCATTCTCGTGCCTGGGCCATCTTTACGCCCATGTGTTCGAGCCGATCTTCTATATCGTCGCCCTGGTGCTGCCGGGCGAGCTGGGCCTTCCTTACGAAGAGGTGCTGGCCCTGGTGATCGGCGGCAAGCTTTTGTACGGATTGCTGGCCCCCGGGGCCGGCTGGCTGGGCGATCGCTGGAGCACCGTCGGCATGATGGCGCTGTTCTTCATCGGCCTGGGGCTGGCGGCGATTTCGGTCGGCTTCGCCACCTCGGCCTGGACCATCGGCCTGACCCTGGGCCTGGTCGGGCTGTTCGGCTCGATCTATCACCCGGTCGGCATTTCCTGGCTGCTTCGGAACGCCGTCGATAAGGGAAGCGCCATCGGCCTTAACGGCGTGTTCGGAGGCATCGGGCCGGCGGCGGCTGGCCTGCTGGCCGGCGGGCTGATCGAACTGGCCGGCTGGCGGGTGGCCTTCATCGTGCCGGGAATCGTCGTGTTGCTGACCGGACTGGCGTTTCTTTACTTCCTGGCCAAGGGCTGGGTCATCGAGACCAAGGCCGATCGCGCCCCGGTGGCGGCGCCCAGCAGGGGCGACACCGTGCGGGCCGGCATCGTGCTGTCGGTGACCATGCTGTGCGCCGGCCTGATCTATCAGGCGACCCAGCCGGCGCTGCCGAAATTGTTCTCGGAGCGGCTGGGCGAGGGCGGCAGCGTCGGCGACGCCGCCCTGGCGGTGACCATCGTCTATCTGGTCGCCGGCCTGACCCAGGTGGTGGCCGGCCGTCTGGCCGACCGCTATCCGCCCAAATGGGTCTATGTGCTGTCCTATGTCGCCCAGGGGCCGCTGCTGGTGGCGCTGGCCTGGCTGGCCGGGGTGCCGCTGGTGATGGCGGCCATGCTGGCGGTTGCGCTGAACATGGCCGGCATCCCGGCCGAGAACCTGCTGCTGGCCCGCTATACCCCGGCCAAATGGCGCGGCACCGCCTTCGGGCTGAAATTCGTGCTGTCGTTCGGGGTGTCGGGCCTGGGAGTGCCGCTGGTGTCGTTGCTGCGCGGCCTGACCGGCGGGTTCGAGATGCTGTTCTTCCTGCTGGCGGCCTCGGCCATGATGGTGGCGGCCGCCGCCTTGCTGTTGCCCGCCGAAAAAGAAACCGCCGCGCCATAACGGGGCGCGGCGGTGAAGGTGGGGGGATCAACAGGGTTAATGGATCAGGTGGTCTTGGCCTTGGGCAGGGCGGCGCGGACCAGCGCCTTCAACTTGCCGACCGCGGCGGATTCGATCTGACGGACGCGTTCGCGGCTGATGTTGTAGCGCTGGGCCAGATCTTCAAGGCGCAGCGGATTGTCGCGCAGCGTGCGATGGGTGACGATGTCGCGCTCGCGCTCGCTCAGGCTGCCCCAGGCCTGCTTCAGCAATTCGCGGCGATACATCAGCTCCTGGCGCTCGCCCAGGACCTCCTCGACCGAGGGACGGTCGTCGGGCAGCAATTCGCCATAGGGCACGCCGCTTTCGCCGACCGGCATGTCCAGCGAGCGCGGCTGATGGGCCAGCAGGCGTTCCATCTCCGAGACCCGTTCGGTGCGCACGCCCAGTTCGGTGGCGACCTGATGGGTTTCCTCGGCCGACAGGCTGTTGCCCGACGGGCCGGTCAGGCGGGCCTTCAAGCCGCGCAGCTTGAAGAACAGCTTCTTGCGCTCGGCCGACAGGCCGAAGGTCACCGGGGTCGAGAATTTCAGCACATATTCGAACATCGCCGCGCGCACCCACCACTGGGCATAGGTGGAAAAGCGCAAACCGCGATCGGCCTCGAACCCTTCCAGGGCGCGGACCAGGCCAAGATTGCCCTCGGCGATCAGGTCGGCGGTGGACAGGCCATAGCCCTTGAACTGGCCGGCGGTCTTGACCACCAGACGCAGGTGCGAGGCCAGCAGGCGCTCGCGGGCGGCTTGGTCCTGGTTGGTTTGCCAGCGCTCCATCAGCAGGATTTCTTCCTCGGCGCTCAGCATCGGCGTCTCGCGGACCGCACGGAAGAAGGCGGCGGCGGGATCGGTCGAGGGGCGGGGAGTGGACATTGCGGTCTCCAGCACAGGTCAGCCTTGGTTGCTTTACAAGATAGGGAGTGGCCATTGATAAAGCCAATCGATAAACCTTGTCGAAATGATAGGCGTTGGTTATTAATTGGTCTATGACGACCTTGCGCAAACTGCAATGCCTGGCCGCCCTGGCCGAGCTTCTTCACTTTCGCCGCGCCGCCGAGCGGGTCGGGATGTCGCAGCCCGCCCTGTCGGCCCAGATCGCCCAGCTCGAGGAGCAATTGGGCGTGTTGCTGGTCGAGCGCACCCGGCGCAGCGTGCTGATGACCCCGGTCGGGCGCGAGGTGGCGGCGCGGGCGCGCACCATCCTGCGCGATGTCGGCGACCTGGAAGATGTCGCCCGGCTGGCCGGCAAGCCGCTGGCCGGGACCTTGCGCGTCGGCGTGCTGCGGACCCTGGGGCCCTATTTGCTGCCGCACATCCTGCCGGTGTTGAAAGAGCGCCACCCCGCCCTGAAGCTTTACCTGCGCGAGGAGCCGGCCCCCCGCCTGCTGGCCGAGCTGCGCCAGGGGGAACTGGATATCCTGCTGATCGCCGCCATTCCCCCCGACGACCAGCATCTGACCTTTGTTCCCCTGTTTCGCGAGCCTCTGTGGCTGGCCTTGCCGCTGGATCATCGCTTGGCCGGCACCACCGACCTGGCACCGCGGGAATTGGCCGGCGAGCGGTTGATCCTGCTGGAGGTCGGCGACGGTATGCGCGAGCCGGCGCTGGCCTTATGCACCCGGGCAGGCGCCACCGAGCATCCCGACTACCGCGCCACCTCGCTGGATTCGCTGCGCCAGATGGTCGCCACGGGGCTGGGGGCGACCTTCCTGCCGGCCCTTTACGTCGAGGCCGAGGCCCAGGCCGACGACCAGATCTGCGTGCGCCGCCTGCAGCCGGACCCGCCGGCGCGACCGATCCACCTGGCCTGGCGCCGGACCACCTCGCGCGCCGACGAATTCAGATTGCTGGCCCGGTTGATCCTGGAAAACCTGCCGGATTCGGTCGAGCGGCTGTGATCAGGCGGCCATCATCCCCTCGCGGATGGCGATCTTGTAAAGCTCGTGCCGATTGGCGACGATGACGCGAAAGATCGACGGGTCCAACTCGCCGGCGGTGACCATGGTCTGCATGATGGCGACGACGTCATCGACCGGCAGGCGACCGCGATAGGGCCGGATCTGGCACAGCGCCTGGAAGATGTCGCACATGGTCAGAATCCGGGTCTCGGTGTCGATCCGCTCGGCGGTCCAGCCGAACGGATAGCCCGAGCCGTTCAATTTCTCGTGATGCTGCGACGCCCATTTGGCGATCGGCGTGCCCGGAAACAGCGAGGCCAGGACCAATTTGCTGTCCAAGGGATGGCGCAGCATCAGGTCGCGTTCTTTCGGCAGCAGCGCGCCGGGCTTTTCCAGAATCTCGTCGGGGGTACGCAACTTGCCGATATCGTGCAAAAGGCCGGTCAGCCGAAGCGCCAGGCGCCTGTCGGGGTCCAGGCCCAGCAAGCCGCCCAGGGCATAGACCAGGTCGGCGACACGCAGGCTGTGGTAATGGGTGAAATGGCTTTTGGCATCGACGATCTGCGAAATCATCTCGCCCAGGGCCATGATGTCGTCGAAGGCCAGGATGGTGGAATGGTCCCAGAAAGACAGCGTCTCGAAGATCGCCTGATCCAGGAATTCCTCTTCCAGCTCGATGAAGAAGCTGTCCTTGCGGATGGCCTCGCGCATGGCCTCGAACAGGGCGGGCGAGAACAAGGTGCCGCTATGGGGGCGAAGGGTTTCGACCAACTCGTCGCGGGCGCGAAAGACATCGTGGGGCTGGTGGCTGGTGCCATACACCGCCAGGACGACGTCGAAGCGGTCCATCAGAAACACCAGGTTGGTGAATTGCCGCTCGAGCGGCGCCATCGAGTCCGGCAGCGACTGCCACCTTGTGTGGTGATGTCGGCAGGTCTGGGCATATTGCGCAAAGGGGGCGAAGCCCTGCAGGAAATCCGCGCCGCGCACGCAATGCCCGTCGGCGCCAAACCATTCCAGCTCGTCGACCAGCTTCTGGTGCGAGGTGGTCGATGACACGCCGCAATCGTGCAGCATTCCGGCGATCAGCATGAAATGCCGTAATTCCCGGTTCCAGCCCAGGATATGGGCGACGCGGTGGCACATCAGCCCGACCCGACGACCATGGCTTTTGTCATCGACGCCGACATAGTCCAAGGCCTTGGTGACGGTGTGGGCGACCTGGCCCAGATCCAGGCTCATGACCTGGCTTCGAAAGGTAAGGCCGCAGGCTGCATTCATCGCCGGGTATCCTTGTTCGACACCTGTGGAGGCCCCTTTTAGCTTGGGCGATGAAATCCGAATTTCCAGGGGCTAACAAAGTATTAGCCGTGGTGGCGCCCCGCCGACCGGTCAGTCGTGGGACGGGCGGTCGCGGCGCAGCGCCTTGGTTTGGCCGCGCTTGCCCTTGCTTTCCAGCCGGCGTTCCTGGCTGCCCTTGGTCGGTCTGGTCGGGCGGCGCTTGGGCGGCGGCGGCTTGGCCGCCTCGCGGATCAGCTCGACCAGCTTGGTCAGGGCCGAAGCGCGATTGCGATCCTGCGAGCGATGTTCCTGGGCGGTGACGATCAGCACGCCGTCAAGGGTCAGGCGCCGCCCGGCCAGTTTTTCCAGCCGGGCCTTGACCTCGTCGGGCAAAGACGGGCTGTTGCGCACGTCGAAGCGCAACTCGACCGCCGTCTCGACCTTGTTCACATTCTGTCCGCCGGGGCCCGACGACCGCGAGAAGCTTTCTTCGATCTCGCGGTCGTCGAGTTGGATACGGCGGGTAATGGGGATCAATATTGCTTGTCCGTCCACATGTCCGGGTTGAAGCGGATGACCCGGTTGCGGCCGGTTTCCTTGGCCTGATACAGGGCGACGTCGGCGAACTTGACCGCCTGCCAGAAGGTGTCGCTGTCGTTGGGGAAGTCGGCAACGCCGATCGAGATGGTCTTCTTCAGCGACACGGTGCCGGCGTGAATCTCCATCGCCTCGACCGAGGCGCGGATCTTCTCGGCGATCAGGTCGACATCCTCGGGCGGTGCATCGACCAGCACGATCATGAATTCCTCGCCGCCATAGCGGATCACCATGTCCGAGGTCCGCACGGTCTGGCGCAGCACCTTGGCCAGGGTCTTGATGACGACGTCGCCGACATCGTGGCCGTAGGTGTCGTTGACCATCTTGAAGAAGTCGAGATCCAGCATCATCACGCCCAGGCGACCCTTGCGGCGCTGGACGTTGGAAATCAGCGTATCGACATATTCTTCCAGGAAGCGGCGGTTGTTCAGCCCGGTCATCGGGTCCTTGAGCGAGGATTCGCGCAAGGTTTCCATCAGCTTCTTGGTCTCGAGCACCGGCGCGGCCTCGCGCAGGTAGACCGAGACATAGGGAAGCAGGCCCTGGATGCGCGTCTCGTCGGCATCCTTGGTGACGATCTGCAAGACGTTGCCGACCCCGCCCGACTGGATCACCGGCAGGCAGATGTGATTGCGGCCGGTTTCGCCCTCGGGCGGCAGGAAGGAATAGCAGATGCCGGGGTTCAAGGTGCCGTCGACCACATGGCCGGTGCGGCGCGCCCGGCAGCCTTCGCTGCGCACCAGGATCTGCGGGTCGCACCAGCGGCAGCTGTCGGAGGAAACGCCATCGACGAACAGCGGCGTCATCTGGTTCTTGTTGGCCACCATCTCGTAGATGGAATACTCGTTGATGCCGAATTCGCCGCTCAGCGCCTTGGCCAGACGCTGATGGATCTCGGCCTTGGTCTCGTCCTCTTCGATCGCCTGCTTGAAGTGGGCGGCCTTGGTCAGTCCCTCGACCATGTCGATGGTGGCGGTCAACTGGTTCTCGTCGGGCGACGGCGTCCGGCTGGTCAGGCGGGCGACGTTGGCGCCGATCCGGTTCAGGCCGTCATCAAGGAAGTTCAGCAGCCGGTTCATGTCGGTGGCGATCTGTCCCAACTCGTCGTTGGTCAACTGATCGACCTTGGCCTTGAAGTCACCGCGCAGCGCGCGCTGCACCGCGACCTCGACGTTCTCGGCGGTCGTCGAGATCGGCTGGATCATGCGGCGGATCAGCATGATCGCCACCAGCGAGAACAAGGTGACGACCACGACGATGCCGCCGACGGTCAGCAAGGCCTTGTTCTTCAGGCTGCCGATCGAGACCTGCATGGTGACCGCGCCCAGCACCATGCCTTCCTGAACCTGATGGCATTCCAGACAATTGGGCGAACCGCGGTTGGTGGCGATGAAGGGGATGGTGCCGCGGATCAGGGTGTCGTCCGAGGTCTCGACGATCTCGTACTGGGCCTTGCCGTCGCGCAGCACCTGGATTTCGATGTCGTCGGACGCGGTTTCCTGGCTCAGGCCCTTGCCGAACTGCTGCTCGACCATGGGCGAGCGCACCACCCGGGCCGAAGCCAGGCCCTGCACCTCCATCAGGCGCTTGAGGAAGCTCTCGCGCTTGTCGATGACGCCGTTGATCATCGATTCGGTCAGGTGGACGCGAACGATTTCCGCTGCCGTACGGATGTGTTCCGACGACGAGACGATCGAAAAACTGCGGAAGGCGTAAAGGCTGATGGCCACCAGGATGACCAGCAGGCCAATGGACATCGCCGCAAAAAACATCGTCACTTTGGCGTTGAGATTCATCGCCGACTGTCTCCCCCAAAAGAATGCCGGCGGACTTCCCTCGAATTCGCCGCAACGTCCCTGTTCCGCTGCGGAGAATAATCGGCCCGGCTGCCGAGGGCAACGGCTGGGTGAGCCTGCATGGCCGCCATGTCTTTGGAATGATTCTTCACCAGCACTCGCCATGCATGGCTGATCTGCGGCACCGACCCTTGCGCATCCATACCTTTGGTATTAGCGTGCAAGTAATAGGGGTTCGGAAGGCGCGGTAAGCAATCGCCAGTTACCATTTGTTTGCGCTGCGTTGACAATTCATTCACCCCGGGGCGACTCGGAACCTTAGAAGGTGGCTCAATGAACGTCGTTCTTCCCGAACTGGGGTCCCGCCTGGCCGAGTCGCTTTATGACGAGGTCATGGACATTGCCTGTGACCTGCGCGCTCTTTTGCGCGGCGGCATTCCCGCCGGCATCCAGGGGGCCGAGAATTGCCTGTCCTATGTCCGTGCGACCGGAACAGTGACGGCCGAGATTATTTCGTTGGTGTGCTGGGCCTGCGCCTATCGGGCGGTTCAGGGACGCGACATGGAGGTCGAGCCGTTCGTGGCTTTGGCGCGCGAATTGGGCGAGATCCATCCGGGTGAGGTCGGGACCCCGGGTGACGACGATTACCAATGTCTGGAAGGTCTTGATCATCTGCGATGCCGGATCGAGACGGTGGCGGCTCGGGTCCGGCGATTGGAGAATGTCTCGGACTGACCGAGCGTTGTCGGGCATCGTGGCTGGGGGGATATTAGACTTGGGGTTGACGAATTTTGCGCCTCGGTCCATACCGACGGTGGGGGATGGCGCGGAATGAATTTTCAGTCCTTCGGGTTCAGCTGGGTTGGCACGGGGCGGCGTCATGTCCTGCCCTGGCTGGCCGCCTGTGTGGTCTGTCTTCTGTGCGGTGCCGCCCTTCTTCACGTCGATAGGGTCGAGCGCCAGCGTTGGCGCGAGGCCGAGCGGCTGCGCGCGATGGTCCAGCTCGACACCATCCGGTCGCGGCTTGAAGCCGGCTTGTACGACCCGCTTCTGCGTATCCGCGGCATGGCCGCCCAGATCATCGCCCGCGGCGACATCACCCAGGCCGAGTTCGACCGCGCCGCCGAGTATCTGCTGCGCGGCCATCGCAATGTCCGCAACATGGTGGTCAGCCGTGGCATGGTGATCGCAATGAGCTATCCGCTGGCCGGCAATGAAAGCGTGATCGGCGTCGATTACCGCTCGATCCCGGCCCAGTACGCCTTGGTGGTGAAGGCGATGGAGACCCGCAAGGCGATCATGCAGGGGCCGATTCCGCTGATCCAGGGCGGCACCGGCCTGATCGCGCGTCTTCCGGTGTTCGTCGACGGCGACAGCCGGTTCTTCGGCATGGTCAACATCATTCTGGACGTTCCGGCAACCTTGGCCGACGCCGGCCTGCAAAGCGACGACCTGCCGATCGAAGTGGCCATCCGCGGCCGCGACGGCCTGGGCGCCGCCGGCGCGGTGTTCCATGGCCGCGAAGGGCTGTTCGCCCAGTCCCCGGTCGAGGCCGACGTGCGCCTGCCCTATGGCAGCTGGCGGCTGGCGGCGATCCCGAAAGGCGGCTGGGACAAGAACGATCCCGCTCTGGTTCGGTCGCGCTTGCTGTTGGCGGGGATGTTCGTCCTGGTGGTGCTGTTCAGCTTCGCCACCGCCCGCTACATCATCGACCGCGAGATCCGCAGCCGGGCGCTGGGCTTGAAGACCCGCGAGCTGGAGCGGTCGAACGCCGACCTTGAACGCTTCGCCTATGTCGCGTCGCACGACCTGCAGACGCCGCTGCGCACCATCGGCAGTTTCGCCCAGTTGCTCGAGCGCCGCTATCGCGGGCGGCTGGATTCCGAAGCCGACGAATTCCTGTCCTTCATCACCGACGGAGCCCACCGAGTCAGTCAGATGGTGATCGATCTGTTGAACTATGCCCGGGTGGAAGGCGCCGGCCGCGAACTGGTTCCGGTGCCGACGGCCGAGTTGTTGGACGACATCCTGTCCTATACCCGGACCGACATGGATCAGATCGGCGCCACCATTTCGGTCGGGCCGCTGCCGACGGTGATGGGGGACCCGACCCAGTTGGTCAGCCTGTTCCAGAACCTGATCGACAACGCGGTCAAGTACCGTGACCCGACGCGCCCGCTGGAAATCACCGTTTCCGCGCGGCCGGCCGCCGACGGCACCTGGGAATTCTGCGTCGCCGACAACGGCATTGGCATCGATCCGCAATATTCCGAGAAGATCTTCGAGTTCTTCCAGCGCCTGCACCCGCCCGGCACTGGCAGCGGCGCCGGTGTCGGGCTGGCCCTGTGTCGGCGCATCGTCCACCGCCTGGGCGGCGACATCCGCGTCGAATCCAGCCTGGGGCAGGGGGCCCGCTTTCTGTTCACCCTGCTCGATCCGGCCGAGGCGGCACGCCGGGCCGGTTGACGGCAACCGTTCCGGCATGCGACCTTGCCGGCCAGATTTGATCTTCAGAAGTGGGAGGCCCCGTCATGTCCGGTGTTCTGGTCGGTTTCATCGCGTTCCTGGTGGCCAGTGGCGCGATCTATCTGTTGGTCCAGTGCATCGGCCCGGCGGCTGGCGCCGATGCCGGCCATGGTCACGGCCACGGTCACGGTCATCACTAAGCGACAAAGCTTGGTCGAACCACGAAAGGCCGCCCTTGGGCGGCCTTTTGTTTATGAGGGGCCGTCGTCGCCGGAAAATTCGACCACCAGCGCCATCACCGCGATCAGCGCCGCCCAGCCGCCGAACAGCCACAGATACAGCAGCGGGATGCCGGCGATGGCGTGATCCTTCGACGCCACCGCCAGGAAGGGCGGGAAGAACAGCGCCAGCCCTAGCAGGAAGGCGGCGGTCAGCCGCTCTTTGCGGCCCGATGGCCGGGCCAGGCGCAGACGTTGCGGGCGAGCCGGCCGGGCCATGTCAGTCGGCCCCAATGGTGGCGTTGATGGCGCAGGAATCGCGGGCGGCGGCGAGCACCTGGCCCAGGGTGACCAGGCCACGCGCTTCCAGCCGCTCGACCAGCCTGACCAGGACGTCGGCGGTGGTCAGCGCGTCGGCCAGGGCCGAGCGATGGGGCGGCACCGACACGCCCAGCCGGCGGGCCAGGGCGTCCAGGCTGGAATCGGCGCCGGGATCGGCCAGGCCGGACAGCAGCATGGTATCGACCACCGGGGCCGAGATCGGGGGCGCTTGGCCGGCCAGCAGGAAGCGAAGGTCGAAGGCGGCGTTGTGGCCGGCCAGGATCGATCCGGCGGCGAAATCCAGGAATTGCGGCCGGACCACCGACAGGGGCGGCTTGTCCTTGACCATCGCATCGGTGATGCCGTGGAAAATGGTGCTGGATGGCGGGATCGGCCGGCCGGGATTGATCAGCCGGTCGAAGGTGTCGGTGGTCAGCACCTTGCCGCCGGCCACCCTGACCGCGCCGATCTGGATGATGGCGTCGCCGTCGTCGGGGCGCAGGCCGGTGGTTTCGCAATCGAACACCACGAAGGACAAGGCGGACAGACGGGTGTCGGACAGCGGGCCGGCGTCGCAATGGGCGCGCATCAGGGCGAAATCGTGGAATTCCGGCCGTGGCGCCGACCGCTGGTCGGACGGGGTGAATTGCAAGCGCTCGGGGGCCGGGAAGGGCAGGCGCAGGATGGCGCGGTCCTTGCCCTTGAGCACCTGGCTCCAGGGTTCCGATCCATGCTGGTCCAAGATGTCGCGCAAGGATCGGCGGTCGGACGAGCCGTCGGGCGTCCGGCTCAGCCAGGCATCCAGGCTGGACGAGGCGATGGCCGGGCCGGACCACGAGATATCCAGATAGACGTGGCGGTCGGCCAGCAGGGCCTCGACATCGAAGCTGGTGCGCCCGGTTTCGTGGCGCAGGCGCAGGATCAGGGAATGAAGGACCAAGGGCAGCGACTGGGCGTCGCCTTTCAGCCACAGCGGGATTCCCTCCATGGTCAGGCCGATGCGGTCCCTGGCGCAGTCGCGCGCCAGGCAATTGAACAGGTCCAGCGAATAGATGTCGGCCATCACACCCTGGGCGTCCGAGCGGGCCAGGAAGTCGGATTCCAGTTCCTCGATACGCTGGGACAGGATGGTCGATTCCTCGACCACCACCTCGTCGAAGGCGGCGCGCTCGCGCGCGGTCATGTCGGGGAAGGTGGAAATGGTCTCGGCGGCGGCGCGCAGGTTGGCGATCGGGCGGCGCAGGTCCTGGGTGATCGCCTTTCTAAGCGCATTGTCGCGCTCCAGCGCCGCGTCGTCCCGGCCGGAATCGGACAGGCGGATCAGATAGCCGCCGAATCCCGCGATCACCGTCAGCCGGCCGTGCAGCAGGCGGCTGGCGTCGGTGGTGGCGCACACCATCGCCGCCGACCTGGCCGAGGGATGGCCGGGCATCGACAATTGCGCCAGGACATGCAGCACCGGCTCGCGGGTCACCAGCGCAAACAGCGGCTGTCCGGGCGCGATATCCTCGCCCAGCAGGCGGGCGGCGGCCGGGTTGGCCTGGATCACCCGGTGGTCGGTGGCCACCACCAGGATTCCGTCCGACAGGTCGGCCAGCACGGCATCCAGCCACGATTGCCGCTCGGCCAGCTGGGCACTGGTGCGGGACGCCGCCGCTTCGGCCTGATGACGGTCGGCCCGCAGGCGGTCGAGCAGACGGAGCAAGGGGGCCAGCACCGACCCCAGACCGTGGCCATCGGCAAGATGGAGGGCGCGCTCGCCGTGGCGCTGCTCGGCGATGGCGGTCAACTCGGCCGACAACGCCGCCAGCGGGTCGAACAAAAGCACCGACAGGCGTTGCCACAGCAAGGCCAGGGCCGCCGCGATCAATCCGGCGCCGGCCAGGGCCAGCATCAGCGCGCTGTCGCGGTCCATGTCGCGGGCCAGCAAGGCCGTGCCTGCGACCACCACGGCGGCCAACGCGCCGACGCCGCCGATCCGAAGGGCGACCTTGGCGCGATCGGGCATGGCTGGGCTCCGATCCCTAGGGGGTGCCGAGAATTTGACGGACCTTCTCGACCACGTCGCGGGTCGAGAAGGGTTTGGTGACGTAATCGTCGGCGCCCAGCGCCAGGCCCTTTTCGCGCTCGACCTCGCGGCCGCGCGCAGTCAGCATGATGACGCGGATGTCGTTCCAGTCGGGATTGGCGCGGATGGTCTGGCAGACGTCGAACCCGTCACGCTTGGGCATCATCACGTCCAGCAGGACCAGGCCGGGCTTGAACTGGGCGACCGCCTCCAGCGCCGCTTCGCCGTCGCGGGCGACATGCACGGTGTAGCCGACCTGCTTGAGCAGGAATTCCAGCGACAAGACGATATTGGGTTCGTCGTCCACCACCAGGACCGATGCCGCCACGCTTCACTCCTCCTGTCTGTCCGCCATCGTCTGCCGCGATGGTCGCAAGGTCCCGACTCTAACACGCATTCCTGGGCCTGTCATGGGCCGGCCGCCTCCAGGAAGGCCAGGGCGGCGCGCCACAGGATCACCGCGTCGGACAGCCCGCTCGGGCGCAGTTCGGCATGGGCCAGTTTGGTGGGCACG
Source organism: Magnetospirillum sp. LM-5 (assembly GCF_902729445.1). Lineage (NCBI taxonomy): Bacteria > Pseudomonadati > Pseudomonadota > Alphaproteobacteria > Rhodospirillales > Rhodospirillaceae > Magnetospirillum > Magnetospirillum sp. LM-5. The sequence continues at coordinate 83,354 of NZ_CACVCE010000073.1, forward strand.
AACAGCTGGGCCCGGGGCGCCATGCGAGCCAGGGCCGCACTTTCGGTCCATGGGATGATGCGGTCGTCCTGGCCGTGCACCAGGATCAGCCGGGCCGCCAGGGGCGACAGGTCGCGGGGTGCCAGGTCCAACTGGGCGATCTCGGCCTTGATGCGCGGCGGCAACTTGTCCAGCAGGGCCGGCACGCGGGCCGGGTCGGTATTGTCGAGCAGGGCCATCACCGCCCGACCCTGCGGCTTCAACAAGCCGACCAGATCGTCGATGCCGGCGGCGGAATCATTCAGGCGCCGTTGGGCGATGCCGTCCAGGGCGGCGCGATCGGCCGAATCGTCCAGACGTCCCAGGTTCGAGCGCACGAACACCCACTTGCCATAAGCATTGGGGACCGCGTGCATCCAGTCCTGCCCGGGCCCCTGGCGATAGGCCCCGGTGGTGAAGAAGGTCGCCGCAGCCTTCAGGTCATAGGCGCCGCCGATGCCCAGCAGAAAGGTCACCGCTGTCTGCTCCAGGGCGGCATGCACCGCCGGCAGCACCCCATAGGACACCGCCACCACGCCGACGCGGTCCAGATGACGTTCGCTGGCCAGCCAGCCTGCTGCGGCGGCGATGGGGCGGCGGTCGGCGCCCGACAATTCCAGGCGGCGCAGGTTGGCGATGTCGGGGACCACGACCAGGAAGCGCAGGCGGGCCAAGGTCTCGGCCAGGGCCACCAGGCGGGGATGGTCCTTGCCCGAGCGGTCGGCGCCCGGCACCAGCACCAGCCCGGCCCGAGCCTTTTCGGCCGGCAGGTAAAGATCGGCATGGGTGTCGCCGATGGTCACGCTTTGCCGCGCCGGCCGGGCGGTCACGCGCTGCAACAGGCTGGGCTTTCCGTCGGCCAGAAGGTCGCCCAGCAGCAGGGCGGCATCAATGGCGCGGGGCAGGGTGCCGCTGGCGGTGGCCCAGCCGGCGATGGCCAACAGCACCATCAGGACCAGCGCGGTCTTCTTCACAGCAGGCCGACCTCTTCCATCTTTTCCTTCAGGCGCTCCTCTTTCTTGCGAAGGGCGGCCTCCATGCGCTTGATGCGCAAATCCAGGGCCTCGATGTTGGCCAGGCGCTCGGCCCGCTTGTGCTTGGACCATTCCGCCGAGGCCCGCTTCAGGCCCCATTCGCCGGCGAAGAACAACAGCATGGCCCCAGCCGCCAGCGCCACCAGGGCGGCGGTGCCGCCATAGGACCGATCGACCGCCACCACCGCGCCCCAGAAGCCGATGCTGACCATCGCCCCCGAGCCCAGCAGCGCGATGCGGCTGATGGTGCGGTCGCGGTCGACATGGCGCTTCTCGGCATCGCGGATGGCGTTGGCGATTTCCTCTTTGGCGATGGCCTGCCAGGTGCGAAAGCTCATCCCCTTGACCGTGCGGTTGTCGCGGATGACTTGTTCCATCTTGCGCACCAGATATTCGGCCTGCTGTTCCGGCGTCGGTCCGTCCGACATGCGTCCCCGTCTGATCTGCCTTGTGTGACGCGACTGTAGCATCATCCGTGCCGACACCGTATAGAGCAGGCCGATGGAAAACGATCTTATCACCCTGGCGCCCTTGGCCGGGCTGCTGCTGGCGGCCGGCGCCTTTGCCGGAATCGTCGCCGGGCTGCTGGGAATCGGCGGCGGTTTGGTGCTGGTGCCGGTGCTGTTCACCATTCTGGGCCAGGTCGGCGTGGCCGATAGTGTGCGCATCAAGGTGGCGGTGGGCACCTCTCTGGCCACCATCGTCGCCACCGCCTGGTCGTCGGCCCGCGCCCATTGGCGGCAAGGCAATGTCGATTCCGCATTCTTGAAGAGCTACGGCCCGGTGATCGTCGCCGGCGTGCTGGCGGGATCAGCGGTGGCCGCCCACCTGCGCGGCCCGTTGCTGACGGCCATCTTCGCCATCGTCGCCTGTGTTCTGGCCGTCCAGATCGCGCTGGGCAATCCGGACTGGAAGCTGGGGGATCGTTTGCCCTGCGGAATCGGCCGCCTGGTGATCGGCGGAACCATCGGCATGTTGTCGGCCCTGATGGGGATCGGCGGCGGCACCATGACCGTGCCGGTGATGACCATGTACGGCACCTCGGTCCATCGCGCCGTCGGCACAGCCGCCGCCATGGGCTTCATCATCGGCGTTCCCGGTGCCCTGGGCTTCATCGCAGGCGGCTGGGGCAATCCCGATCTGCCGCCCTTCAGCCTGGGTTACGTCAGCCTGGTGGGATTGGCGCTGATCGTGCCGACCTCGGCCGCCTGCGCGCCATTCGGGGCCAGGTTGGCACTGAAGTTGGATCGCATGGTGCTGCGCCGGGTGTTCGCCGTGTTCCTGGCCGTCACCGCCGCGCGGATGATCTGGACTTTAATTTTCTAAGCCCGAGTGGCGACTGAACCGCCCGGCACGGGCGCGCCAAAGGCAGCCCTTAGCGCACCGGGATCGCCGCCGGCACGAAGCCGATCAGGCGGTCGTTGCCTTCGTTATAGGGCTGCGAGTAGCAACTGGGCTTGGCGATCGAGGCATAGCAATAGACCTGCGCCGGCGGCGATGGCGGCGCCGGCCAATCGACGCACCACACGCCCTCGCGCTGGGCGCGGACGGTCGAGCAATCCTTGCCGGTGATCCAAGTGGCGACATGGTCGCCCATGGTCTTTCGGGTGTTGATGACGCTCAACACCTCGAGATTCATGAAGAGATTGAAGTCGCCCACATTGGCGACCTCGGTCTCGATGCCTTCGCGCCCGACGAAGGCGCAACTGGACAGAAGCAGTACGGCTGCCAGAGGGGCGGCCAGGGGGGCGCAAAGCCTGATCATGTTCTATGACCCCATGTCATGTTGACTTATAGTGAGCGCGAACGCCGGATCGGGTCAAAGGAATTGTAGGCCAAGGCCGGCAAACAAAGGCTTAACGGACGAGGCGAGGCGATGGCGGTCGAGACCCCCTTGTGTGATTTCGGATGGAAGGCCCCGGATTTCCGCCTGCCGGGAACCGATGGCAAGCTTTGGTCGCTGGCCGACATTCAAGGCCCCAATGGGACCTTGATCATGTTCATCTGCAATCATTGCCCCTATGTCCAGGCCATCGTCGATCGCCTGGTGCGCGACGTTGCCGGCTTGCAAGGCCAGGGCATCGGCGTGGCGGCGATCATGTCCAACGACACTGCAGCCTACCCCGAGGATTCGTTCGACAACATGGCGCTTTTCGCCGCCAGCCACGGCTTCACCTTTCCCTATCTATTCGACGAGACGCAAGCGGTGGCGCGGGCCTATGACGCCGTCTGCACCCCGGACTTCTTCGGTTTCGACGGCGCGCTGGGGCTGCAATATCGCGGCCGGCTGGACGCCTCGAAGCGCGAGGCCGGCCCGGCCGACGCCCGGCGCGAGCTGTTCGACGCCATGACCCAGGTGGCGCGAACCGGGCGAGGGCCGGCCGAACAGGTCGCCAGCATGGGCTGCTCGATCAAATGGAAGAGTTAGATTTGCTTCCGGCCAAGGCGGCAGCTATGGTACCGCCGTTCGTTCCCGGGAGAGACATGCCTTGACCAAACCGACCGATGATGCCGCCACCGACCTTCTGATCAAGGAGGTTGACGAGGATCTTAGGCAAGAGCGGCTGGAATCCCTGTGGAAACGCTATGGCGGTCTGTTCGTCGCCGCCTCGGCGGTGCTGGTGATGGCCGTCGCCGGCTTCCAGGGCTGGAACGCCTGGGATTCCAAGCAGCGCCAGCAATCCAGCGTCCATTTCAACGAGGCGACCCGGCTGATCGAGCAGGGCAAGCGCGACCAGGCCCAGACCATCCTGGGCAAGCTGGTCGTCGACGGCACCAAGGGCTATCGCGTGCTGGCCGAGCTGAAGCTGGCCGACCTCAGTCAGGAAGCCGGCGACCTGGGGGGCGCCGCCGCCTTGTACGAGAAGATCGCCGCCAGCAGCGCCGACGCCACCTATCGCGACGTCGCCCGCCTCAAGGCGGCCTATCTCAAGCTCGACAGCGCCGATCCGGCCGCCATCGAGAAGCTGGCCGAGCCGCTGTCGGTGGAATCCTCGGCCTGGCGGCATTCCGCCCGCGAGATCCTGGCCCTGGCCGCCGCCAAGAAGGGCGACAATGCCAAGGCCGCCGACATCTACCGCAAGATCGCCGACGACCAGGCGGCGCCGCAGGGGTTGCGCGCCCGCGCCGCCGAAATGCTGGCGGCCCTGGGCGGCGCCAAGTAAGGGGGGGCTGGGCATGATGCGGCGACTGGCATGTTTGGTGGCGGCGACGGTCATTTTGTCGGGCTGCTCCTGGGTGGGTGAAAAAGAGGCGCCGCCCCTGCCGGGCAAGCGCGTCTCGGTGCTGTCGCGCGAAAAGGCCATCGAGCCCGAGATCAAGGGCGAGCCGGTGGAAATCCGCCTGCCGCCGCCGGAACCCAACGACGATTGGCCGCAATCGGGCGGCTATGCCAACCATGCCATGCATCACATGGAGGTCGGCGACCGCCTGGACCGCGTGTGGCGGTCGGGCATCGGCACCGGTTCGAGCAAGCGGGCCAAGCTGCTGTCCCAGCCGATCATCGCCGACGGTCGCGTCTTCACCCTGGACGCCGATACCGAGGTGCGTGCCTTCGACGTCCGCACCGGCAAGAAGCTGTGGGCGGTGGATATCACGCCGAAGGGCGAGGGTGACACCTTCTCGGGCGGCGGCATCGCCTATGAGGACGGGCAATTGTTCATCTCGACCGGCTTCGCCCAGGTGGTGTCGTTGGACGCCGCCTCGGGCCAGGTCCGCTGGCGCCAGACCCTGTCGGGACCGATGCGCGGCGCGCCGACCGTGCGCGGTGGCCGGGTGGTGGTGATCACCGTCGATAACCAGACCCATTGCCTTGCCGCCGAGGATGGCGGCGTGCTGTGGACCCATCAGGGCATCGCCGAGGTCGCGAGCGTCCTGGGCGGCAACAGCGCGGCCATCGACGGCAACACCGTGGTCGTACCCTATTCGTCGGGCGAATTGTTCGCACTGCGCCTCGAGAACGGCTCGGTCCTGTGGCAGGAGCAATTGGCCGCGGTGCGCCGCACTGAAAGCGTCGGCTCGCTGATCGCCATTCGCGGCCGTCCGGTGATCGATCGCAACCGCGTCTATGCCATCGGCCATGCCGACATGATGGTCGGGCTGGACCTGCGCTCGGGCCGCCGTCTGTGGGAACGCGAGATCGGCGGCATTCAAAGCCCGTGGGTGGCCGGCGACTTCCTGTTCGTCATCACCAACAACAACGAGGTGGTGGCGATGGACGCCAAGACCGGTCAGTTGTTGTGGGTGACCCAGGTGCAGATGTGGAAGGATATCGAGGACCGTGAAGGCCGCATCATCTGGGCCGGGCCGGTGCTGGCCTCGGACCGCCTGATCGTCGCCAGTTCGCACGGCAAGCTGCTGTCGCTGTCGCCCTATACCGGGCAGGTGTTGGGCAGCCTGTCGATCTCGGACGGCGTCACGATCTCGCCGTCGGTGGCCTTGCAGACCTTGTTCTTCTTGACCGACGACGCCGACTTGGTGGCTTATCACTGACATGACTTTCACCGTAGCTATCGTCGGCCGGCCCAATGTCGGCAAATCGACCCTGTTCAATCGTCTGGTCGGCCGCCGGGTCGCCATCGTCCACGACATGCCCGGCGTCACCCGCGACCGCCGCGAGGGCGACGCCACGCTGTTGGGCATGGATTTCCGTGTCATCGACACCGCCGGCTTCGAGGACGCCACCGGCGATTCCATCGAGGCGCGCATGCGCCGCCAGACCGATCAGGCGGTGGCCGAGTCCGATGTCGTCTTGATGCTGATCGACGCCCGCGCCGGCGTCACCCCGCTGGATCGCCATTTCGGCGACCTGCTGCGTCGGTCCAAGACCCCGGTCATCCTGGTGGCCAACAAATGCGAGGGCAAGGCCGGCGCGCCCGGCCTTTACGAATCCTACGCTCTGGGCCTGGGCGAGCCGGTGCCGCTGTCGGCCGAGCACAACGAGGGCATGGCCGAACTGTTCGACGCCTTGATGCCCTATGCCAAGGCGGCCGGCGCCCTGGACGACGAGGACGAGGAAGAAGAGCCGTTCCCCGACGAGATCGTCGTCGATGACGAGGAGATCACCACCGAGGACCGGCCCGAACGGCCGCTGCAATTGGTGATCGTCGGGCGGCCCAATGTCGGCAAATCAACGCTGGTCAACCGCCTGCTGGGCGAGGACCGCATGCTGACCGGCCCCGAGGCCGGTCTGACCCGCGACGCCGTCACGGTGGAGTGGGAGCATCGCGGCCGGCGTTTCCGGCTGGTCGATACCGCGGGCCTGCGCAAGCGCGCCAACATCGACGACCCGGTCGAGAAGCTGTCGGTGTCCAACACCCTCGAGGCGATCCGCTTGGCCGAGGTGGTGGTGCTGGTGCTGGATCAGGCGGCGATCCTCGACAAGCAAGACCTGACCATCGCCCGCATGGTCATCGAGGAAGGCCGCTCGTTGGTGCTGGCCATCAACAAGTGGGACGCGGTCGATAAGCCGGAAGAAGCGCTGAAGCGCCTGAAGGATCGCTGCGAAACATCGCTGCCGATGGCCCGCGGCCTGGCGGCGGTGACCATCAGCGCTTTGACCGGCAAGGGCATCCCCCGCCTGATGGATGCCGTGCAAGATACCCACGCCGTGTGGAATCGCCGCATCCCGACCTCGCAGTTGAACCGTTGGCTGGAAGAGGTGGTCAGCCACCATCCGCCGCCGGCTTTGCCGGGCGGGCGGCGCATCAAGATCCGCTATATGACCCAGACCAAGGCACGGCCGCCGACCTTCGTGATCTTCGCCTCGAAGCCCGAGGAATTGCCGGAAAGCTATAGCCGGTACCTGATCAACGGCCTGCGCGAGAGCTTCAAGCTGCCGGGCGTGCCGATCCGCCTTTACGTGCGGGCCGGGCGCAATCCCTACGCCAACAAGGGCTGACCGCCTATTTGTGCGGGCTGAACAGGTCGATGGTCTTGCAGATCAACGACCCGATCGGCCTGGCCTTGGGGGGCGGCAATTTGGCGGCCAGGAAGCCGTCGATGGCGGCGCGGGGGTCTGTTTCGGCGGTCAGTACCGCTTCGACGCCACGCTTGGCCATGTGCTTCAGGAACCCGTCGCCGGCCGATTGGGCGATCAGGACGGTGATGCCGTCCAAGGGATGGGCCTGGTCGTCAGGATGGTGGTGGAAGACCTGATCGGCGCCGAACTCGACCCGTTCGGGCCCGGTCACCGCGCCGTCTTCGGCGACGGCGAACACCAGCCACTTGCGGGCGCGCCCGGCATGGCCGCTGACTTTGGTGAAATCGGCACTGGCGACGGCGATCTTCATTGCTCAAAAATTCATCTATGATCAACTATGACTAAATATTGCCCACATGAACTAATGGTGCAAGGATTGTTCTATGCGCGGGGGCGTTTTCACCCCTCGATTCCCCCTCACGAATCGTGCATGGTTGCGGTTGAGCAGCCACTGATCAATCTGGCGGAGGTATAAGGCGTGCCCGTTCGAATCCTGATCGCCGAGGATCAGCTTTTGGTCCGTCAAGGGCTGGCGGCTTTGCTGAAGCCGGAAGATGTCGAGATCGTTGGTGAAGCCGAAGATGGCGAAGCTGCCGTGGCGATGGCCCGGACCCTGCGCCCCGACATTGTGCTGATGGATCTGACCATGCCGGTCCTGGACGGTGTCGAGGCGACCCGACGCATCAAGCGGGTGGCGCCGCAGGTCCGCGTTCTGGTGCTGACCATCGCCAATTGCGAGCGTCGCGTCGCCGAGGCCCTGGCGGCCGGCGCCGATGGTTATGCCTTGAAGAAGCTGGGGCACGAGGAATTGATGGCGGCCATCAGTTCGGTTCGTGCCGGCAAGAGCTATCTGGGGCCGGGGATCGACGCCGCCCTGGTCAAATCCCACCTGGAGGAGGGCGACGCCAACCCGGTGTCGCTGACCGGCCGCGAAAGCGAGGTCCTGCGCCTGATCGCCCAGGGCCTGAAGAATCGCGAAATCGCCGACAGCTTGTCCATCGCCGTCAAGACCGTCGAGACCCATCGCACCAAGATCATGCAGAAGCTGGATCTGCACAATTCGGCGGAATTGGCGACCTACGCCATTCGCCGCGGCCTGATCGACTAGTGTGTGCCGATTTCTCGTTCGTTTGGACGAGGGATCGGTCGAAAGGACGAGCGTCCTCGTTCCTTCGCAATCTACCGCTCCGCCCCGTTCGTAGTGTTTCCTGGCGATGCCACGTGGCAAGCAGGAGGCCATCCGCGGTGGGAGCCGACGGCAGCGATTTTCACACCCAGGCCGCAATCCTGGCGGCATTGCCCGATCCCATCGTGGCGATCGATGGCGATGGACGTCTGGCCTTCGCCAATCTTGCGGCACAGGATTGCCTGCGGGACCGGACGGCTTTGTTCGCCGATTTGGGGGCGCTTTGCGATCGGGTGCGGTCGGAAGGGCAGCCACAGTCGGCGGTCATCGGCGGCGAATGGGAATGGCGGGCGCGGCCGGCCGGTGGCGGGCTGGTGGTGGCATCGCCGCGTTCGGTGCCGGCGGATCTGGCCGCCGAGCTGGCGGCCATCCAAGACGATAACCGCGCCTTGCTGCAAGAGATTCACCATCGCGTGAAGAACAGCCTGCAGGTGGTGTCGGCGATGCTGCGGATGCAATCCTGGCGCCTGGGCGACAGCCCGATGCGCTGGCCGTTCGAGGAAGCCTGCAGCCGGATCCTGACCTTGGCCTCGGTCCACGAGGTGCTGTATCGCCAAGGCAGCCCGGGCGCGGTGGACTTCGCCGCCATCCTGGCCCCCCTGGTCGAGGGTTTGGCCCGCCAGCGTGAGGACGGTCGGCCCTTGCCGACGGTGACCATCGGGGGCGGCAAATTGCTGCTGACCATCGACAGGGCGATCCCCGCCGCTCTGATCGTCCAGGAATGGTTGTCGGTCGCCAGGGGGGCGGTCTCGATTACCTTGTCTCCGGGCGGCCCGATCGTGGTGTCGGGCCTGGCCGGGCTCGACCCGGCGAGCTTGGGGGCGCGCATGGTGGCGGTTCTGGTGGCGCAATTGCGCGGGCGGGTCGAGGTCCTATCCGGTCCGCCGGGCGGCCTGGCCTTGCACCTAAAGCAGCAGGATTTCGGGGCGATGGCCGGTAGCGGCCAGGAAACGGCGGAAATCGGCGCTGGCGATGGTGGTGGTCATGTCGTTGCGTAGCGGGTGGTAGTTCAACAGCGGTTGATCCATCATCCAGGAATCCAGCACCGGGGTTACCCTGTGGTGCTGGTCGTTGATCAAGGCGAACGGCGTCACCGAGCCCGGTTCGACCCCCAGCACCTCGCCCAGCAGTTCGGCCGAGCCGAAGGACAGCCTGGCGGCGCCGATGGCGCCGGGCAGACGCTTCAGGTCGATCCGCTTGTCGGCCGGCGCCACCACCAGCCACAGCCGCCCCTTGCCGTCCTTCAGGAACAGGTTCTTGCAATGGATGCCGGGGATGTTGCCCCACACTTCGTTGCCCTGCTCGACGGTGAAGGCCGGGGCGTGGCGGTGGGTGGTGACAGTGATCCCCAACTCGCCAAGGTGGGCCAGTAATGCTTCGGGCGTAAGGGGCAAGGTCGGTCGATCTCCGGTGTCAATGGCGGCTTTGGATAGATCATCATAGTCGCGGCGCCGACGCAACGGTGGGCCGGGCGGTCTTCCGTCGGAGGGGAATTGGGGGTACCATTTCCATCCAACACGGGCGGAGTCCGCTTCATGACCGGATGGCAATTCTGGATCGACCGGGGCGGGACCTTCACCGACATCGTCGCACGGTCCCCCGACGGGGACCATCTGACCCTGAAATTGCTGTCGGAAAGCCCCGGCCATTACGACGATGCCGCCCTGGCCGGCATCCGCCGTTTCCTGGGCCTTTCCGCCGGTCAGCCCATCGAGCCGGGTCTGGTCGATTGCGTCAAGATGGGGACCACGGTGGCCACCAACGCCTTGCTGGAACGCAAGGGCGACCGGGTGGCGCTGGCGGTTACCGCCGGCTTCGCCGACCTGTTGCGCATCGGCACCCAGAACCGTCCCGACATCTTCGCCCGCGCCATCCGCCTGCCCGACATGCTGTACGAGCGGGTGATCGAGATTCCCGAACGGATCGGCCCGAAGGGCGAGGTGCTGCGCCCGCTGGACCGCCTGACGGCGACGCAGGGGCTGCTGGACGCCTATGATGCCGGCATCCGCTCGGTGGCCGTCTTGTGTCTGCACGCCTATCGCTTCCCCGAGCACGAGCTGGAAATCGGCCGCCTGGCGCGCGAGATCGGCTTCACCCAGGTCAGCCTGTCGCACCAGGCCAGCCCGTTGATGAAGGCGGTCGGGCGCGGCGACACCTGTGTCGCCGACGCCTATCTGTCGCCGGTGCTGCGCCGCTATGTCGATCGCGTCGCCGCCGATCTGGGCGGCACGCGGCTGATGTTCATGCAATCCTCGGGCGGGCTGACCGACGCCCGGCGCTTCCAGGGCAAGGACGCCATCCTGTCCGGGCCGGCCGGCGGCGTGGTCGGCGGCGTCGCCACCGCCCGATTGGCCGGGTTGGACCATCTGATCGGCTTCGACATGGGCGGCACCTCGACCGACGTCTGGCACTGGGACGGCGCCTTCGAACGCAGTTTCGACACCCAGGTCGCCGGCGTGCGTATTCGTGCGCCGATGATGCATATTCACACGGTGGCGGCCGGGGGCGGCTCGGTGCTGGAATATGACGGCGCCCGCTTCCGGGTCGGTCCCCATTCGGCCGGCGCCCATCCGGGGCCTGCCTGCTATGGCAAGGGCGGGCCGCTGACGGTGACCGACTGCAATCTTTTGCTGGGCAAGCTGAACCCCGACTTCTTCCCGCAGGTGTTCGGCCCCGACGGCGCCCAGCCGCTGGATTTGGCCGCCACCCGTGCCGCCTTCGACGCCCTGGCCGGGCGCATCGGCGATGGCCGCTCGCCCCAACAGGTGGCCGAGGGCTTCCTGTCCATCGCCGTGCTCAACATGGCCAACGCCATCAAGCAGGTCAGCGTGGCGCGCGGCTATGACGTCACCACCTATGCCCTGGCCTGTTTCGGCGGTGCCGGCGGCCAGCATGCCTGCCTGGTGGCCGACGCCCTGGGGATGGAGATTGTGTTCCTGCATCCGCTGGCCGGCGTGTTGTCGGCCTATGGCATGGGGGTGGCCGATCTTTCGGTGCTGAAGGAACGCGCCATCGAGGCGGCGTTGGACGGCGAATGCGCGCCGCTGCTTAACCGCGCCTTCGCCGATCTCGAGGCCGAGGGCCGCTGCGAGTTGGAACGCCAAGGAATCGAACGGGCCGACATGCGCACGACGCGCAAGGTGTTCGTGCGCTATCAGGGTTCGGACACCGCGCTGGAGGTGCCGGCGGCCGAACCCGAAGCCCTGGCCCAGGCCTTCGAGCTGGCCCACCGTCAGCGCTTCGGCTTCGTCATGGACCGCGCCCTGGTGGTCGAGGCGGTGTCGGTCGAACTGACCGGCGGCGGCGAGCCCCCGTCCGAGCCCGTGCTGCCCGACCGAACCGGCACCCCGCCGGCTCCGGCCGGCGAGGTCATGATGTTCAGCGGCGGGGTCAGCCGGCCGGCGCCGGTTTACCGTCGCGAACACCTGGCCCCGGGCGATCGGTTGCCGGGGCCGGTGATGATCGTCGAGGCCACCGCCACCACCATCGTCGAGCCCGGCTGGCAGGCCGAAATGAACCCTTACGGCCATCTGATCCTGCGCCGGGTCGAGCCCCGGCCGCACATGGTCGCCGCCGGCACCGAAGTCGATCCGGTGCTGCTGGAAGTCTTCAACAACCTGTTCATGAGCATCGCCGAGCAGATGGGCGCCGTGCTGGCCAACACCGCCCATTCGGTCAACATCAAGGAACGCTTGGATTTCTCTTGCGCGCTGTTCGACGGCTCGGGCGGCCTGGTGGCCAACGCGCCGCACATCCCGGTTCATCTGGGCAGCATGGGCGAAAGCGTGCGGGTGGTGCTCGAGCGTTTCGGCGACACCATCCGGCCGGGTGACTCCTTCGTGCTGAACTCGCCCTATGCCGGTGGGACCCATCTGCCCGACGTCACAATCGTCACCCCGGTCTTCGATGGGGACCGGCCGCTGTTCTTCGTCGCCTCACGCGGGCACCACGCCGATCTGGGCGGCATCACGCCCGGCTCGATGCCGCCCTTATCGACCAGCGTCGATCAGGAAGGGGTGCTGATCGAGCCGATGCGGCTGGTGGATTCCACCGGCTTTCGCGAGCAGGCCATCACGGACCTGCTGACCAAGGGCCCTTGGCCGGTGCGCAACCTGCGCCAGAACCTGGCCGACCTGCAGGCGCAACTGGCCGCCAACGAGACCGGCTTGCGCGAATTGCTGGCCATGACCAGGCGCTACGGCGCCGACACCGTCGCCGCCTATATGGGCCACGTCCAGGCCAACGCCGAGGAATCGGTGCGGCGCGCGGTGGCCGGCCTGGATAGCGGGAGCTTCGAGACCCGCATGGATGACGGCGCGGTGATCCGGGTCGCCGTCACCGTCGATCCGGTCACCCGATCGGCGGTGATCGACTTCACCGGCACCTCGGACCAGCGGCCGGGCAATGCCAACGCGCCCACCGCCATCGCCCGGGCCGCCGTGCTGTATGTCTTTCGCACCCTGGTCGACGATGCCATTCCGCTGAACGAAGGCTGCATGAAGCCCCTGACCCTGGTCATCCCCCCGGGCTCGATGCTGGCACCGCGTCCGCCCGCCGCGGTGGTCGCCGGCAATGTCGAGACCAGCCAGGCCATCGTCGATTGCCTGATGGGGGCGCTGGGCGCCATGGCCGCCAGTCAGGGCACCATGAACAACCTGACCTTCGGCGACGACCGCCACCAATATTACGAGACCATCTGCGGCGGCGCCGGGGGCGGGCCGGGTTTCGACGGCGCCTCGGCGGTGCACACCCACATGACCAACTCGCGGCTGACCGATCCGGAAGTGCTGGAATGGCGCTTCCCGGTTCTGGTGGACGGCTTTTCCATTCGCCGAGGGTCCGGCGGCGTGGGTCTGCATCCCGGCGGCGATGGGGTGGTGCGGCGGCTGAAGTTCCTGGAGCCGATGACCGCCGCCATCTTGTCCAACCGCCGGTCGGTGGCGCCGTTCGGGCTGGCGGGCGGCGGCGACGGGATGAAGGGCGCGAACCGGGTCGAACGGGCCGACGGGTCCGTTCAGGACCTGGCCGGCACCGCCTTGGTCGAGATGAATGCGGGCGACGTGCTGGTGATCGAGACGCCGGGCGGCGGCGGCTATGGGGGCTGTTAGGGAACTGTCGGCTTGGGCTTGCCGAGCGCCAGAATCCCCATGCCCGGCCAACTGCTGCAATCGCCGCTGATGCAGATGGCCTCGGGATAGAAAAGGCTGGCGCCGTAAAGGCCGACGTTAAAGCCCCTTCTCGAAGTCGGCCGGCGCACGCAGATAGGCGCCGAAGACGTCGGGCAGGCGGCGCTTCAGATCCTCGATCGGATCGTTGGGGTCCAGCGGCGTCTTCGAGGTCTTCTCGCAGAACATCTTGATCAGCTTCTTGTTGCCGGGCGGGCCGAAGATGTCCTTGAACTTCTCCTCGCCCAGCTTGTCCAGCGCCACTTCCAGGAAGACCGGGATCTGGTGGAATTGCAGGAAGCGGACGATCTGGTTGATGGTTTCGCCGGAAATCAGATGCAGCCAGGCGGACATCTGCTCCAGGTCCTTGGCGTTTTGCACCTCCATCGCTTCCAGGCGGTCGCAATCGACGCAGACTTCCCAGAACTTGTCGCCGATACGCTCGTAGACGGCGCCATGCAGGAACTCGTAACGCTCCTTGCCCAGGAAGGCCACGCCCTTGGCGGCCAGCGGCTGGGTGTCCAGCATCTCGCGCATCATGTCGTCGGACAGGATCTTGCGGGCCGAATCCATCGAATGACGGCCGATGTCGGCCAGGGCGGCGATGCCCTCGGGGGTGCGCAGCGTCGTGACGCCGCGACCCAGTTCGTTGATCAGCTTGATGGGGATTTCGGCGAAATACGGGATCAGCGGCACCTGCCAGTCGTAATCCAGATGATCCTTGATGGCGGCATAGAACTTGTCGCCCTGGGTGGCGCTGGGCTTGGGAACTTCCGCCTCGCTCCACTTGCCGCGGACCAGTTCGCTCAGCTTGTCCAGGATCGACTTGGTTTCCGGCTTGTGGACGATCTTGGCGGCCGGCGTATGGGCCGAGCCCCAGCGCTTGTCGGAATAGGCCTTGGCAGCCGAACGCACCACCATGCCGACGATCTGATCGACCGAACGGTCGCAGCGCAACGGCGTCTGGTCGTCCATCACCGGATCGCCGGCGGTATTGACCAGGAATTCCTGGAACTTGTCGCGCCGGGTCTTGACCAGGGTCAGGCAGGCGAACAGCAGATCGGGCGTCGCCAGGATGGTGCCATAGGGGTCTTCATAGGCGGCGAAGGCGGGGATCAGTTCGAGCAGGCGGTCGGTGACCGGCCCCTTGATGGTGCGGATGATTTCCTTGCGCTGAGCCGCGTCCTTATCGACAGGCTTGGCAGCCGGCTTTCCCTTGTCAGCCATCCCTTCCCAGATCCCCTTTTGCCGTCGTCGCGTTGACGGACTATTCGTTCAGCATGGTCGCCGGCAGATCGTTCATCTTGGCCAGGAGATATTCCAGATCGTCGTTTTCGAACTGGACCCCCAGGTCGCCATACTGGGTCAGGATACGCTCGATCATGCGCCGGGAAAAGCGCTCGCGATCATTGGGGCCGCCGTCATATTCCATCTCGTAGGACACGTCGATGGCGGCGCGCATGGCCTGATAGAACGCCTTGGGCAGACCGGCCTTGTCGAACAGCGCCTCGAAACCGCGACGCCCGGCGTCGTGGATCAGGGTGCGGGCGTTCTCCAGCTTGATGCGGGCCAGCTTGGCGATCGACGATTCGAAGAAGGTCATGTCGCCCATGCACACCGCGCGCAGGATGATCGACGGCGTCAGGCGGCCGTTGCGGTACAGGTGATCGACCAACTTGTGGACGTCGGTATCGGCCTCGGCCAGGCCAAGCACCGCCAGCTCGCGGGCCTGGATCAGCATGTTGGCGGCCGCTTCCGGCGACAGGTCCTGCCGGTTCATCAGCGACTGGCGCAGATTTTCCGAGACCTTCAGCATCAGCCGTTCGGCCACGGTGACCGGCAGCGACTTGCGGCCGATCAGGGTCCTGCCGACGCTGTCCGATGCGCCGAATTCCTCGGCGACCTTGGTCAGGGTCCGTTCCGAGATTTCGGCGCCTTCGTTGGACACCAAGGTCGCGACGACCGCTTCGTCGCGGGTATCGACCAGGGCTTCCGACAACTGGGCCGAGACGTGGGCGCGGTTGGCCACCGCCACCTGCTTGTCGTGGCTTTGGCTTTTGACGATCTCGATCAGGTCCTCGTCGTTCAGGACCTCGGAAAATTGCAGCATCGGCAACGCCACCGATTCGACGTCGCGGGCCAGCGAGACGGCCACGTCGTGCGGAACCAGCGGGTTTTCCTTCAGCTGCTTGGCCAGCGCCTCGCGCACGCGGACCTCGGCGTCCTTGACCATCAGGCGGAAGATTTCCTCGGCCATTCGGCGCTGGTCGGCGCTCAGGTCGGGGTGCTGGCTGGCAATCTTGCCGGCGATTTCGGCGCGGACGTCCGGTGTCGGGCTGGCCAGCAGCCGCGAGACGTCTGCTTCGTTCAAAGTCTGCTCAACCAAGGTCTTCTTCCGTCCGTTAAGCGCGCCGCGTGATAATCCCCAAGATCACCACTATCGACGCTCCGGGTTGACGAATAGTTACACACATACCTGATCAAGCCAACGCCCCAGCATGACGGCGCCTGCCGCTTCCATGCGTGGGGCGTGGGCCGCCGTTTGTTGCCTCAGCTGCGACACCGAGGTTTGTGGGGTGGCGCCGATCTCGCCGGCATGGCCGACGAACCAGCGTTCCAGGCCGATCTGGCTGGCTTCGACGTGGAATTGCAGGCCCAGACCCTTCAATCCCCATGAAAAAGCCTGGTTGGCGGTTGCCGGCGTCGAGGCCAGTCCTTGCGCGCCGTGCGGCAGATCGAAGGTGTCGCCGTGCCAGTGCAGCACCGCCAGCCCGTCGATGGCGGCCATGGTCGAGTTGCGCCCGGTCTCGGTCAGGGTCAGGGGCGCCCAGCCCAATTCCTTGCCGTTGGGGTTGGGATAAACCCTGGCGCCCAGGGCGCGCGCCATCAATTGGGCGCCCAGGCAGATGCCCAGCGTCGGGCGGTCGGCGGCCAGGCGGGCCTTGAGCAGGGCGATTTCCGTGGTCAGGAAGGGGTAGTCGGCTTCGTCATAGACGCCGATCGGGCCGCCCAGCACCACCCACAGGTCGGCCGCCAGCGGGTCCAGGCCGGTCAGGTCCGCGGTGGGCGCGTCCAGCATGGTCACCTTGAAGCCCCTGGCCGCCAGCACGGGGGCCAGGCA
Organism: Magnetospirillum sp. LM-5; assembly: GCF_902729445.1. NCBI lineage: Bacteria > Pseudomonadati > Pseudomonadota > Alphaproteobacteria > Rhodospirillales > Rhodospirillaceae > Magnetospirillum > Magnetospirillum sp. LM-5. The sequence goes on from NZ_CACVCE010000073.1 coordinate 99,858, forward strand.
ATCCAGATCCTCGAAGGCGACATGGGAAATGGCGACGCAGGTCTTCATGGTCCTCCCCCTGAAGGAGCCGCATTGAACCACGATTGCGAAAACTAGTCGAGCAGCCGCAAGGATTCGGGCGAGTCGGGATGGCGCTTGGCTTCCAGCCGGTAATAGCTGGCCAGCAGGTCGGTCTCGATGCCCAGCTCGGCCCGCAGCTCGCCCAAAGGGTGCGCGCCAAAGTGGGTGAAATCGACCCGGTCCAGGCGCCGGCAGGCCGAGATCCAGGCCAGCCGCACGGCGTCGCGGAACACCCGGACGTCGTCGTCGTCAAAGCGGAAGATGCCGGGATAGAGGTGCTTGGCGATGGCGGTGAACAAGGTCTCCTCGATTCCGGACACCTTGCGGGTCGAGCCCATGGTGAAGCCGATGACGAAGGCCTCGTCCTTCTGCAGCAGGCCGCGCCCCAGCACAAGGTGGATGCAATCATGGTTGACCAGGTCCACCGCCCCGTGGATCAGGTCGAGTCCGGGAATGTCGTAGCGCGGATTCTCCATCAACTGGACGATGAACGGAATCTCGTCCTGGTCGGCCCCGACCCGGGCCAGTTCGGCCAAGCCCTCGGCCAGGGTGGTGGTGCCGCGCGACAGCGGCAGGTGCCAGGTGCGCCAGTCGGTCGTGCCCATGGGGGCCTCCATTGCCTTGGATATGGGAATGGGCGGCCGGGCCGGGAAGGGGGCGTTCCCCCCGGCCGGCCGATGGCGTATCATCGCGGGCGTGCATAGCAAAGGATACGAAGATGGTCTGTCGCTGCTGTAATCCCGGGCGCCGCCGGGTGGTGGGAGGTCTGTTGGCCACCGGATTGGTACCGCTGGCCGGCGGCTTGGTCCAGGCCGCGCCGCCGGCCAGCCGCATGCGCGCGGTCAAGGGCGAGGTGCGCGTCAACGGCAAGCGGGCGAAGGAAGGCATGGCGGTGGCGCCGGGCGACCGCATCACCACCGGCACCACCGGCCAGGCCACCTTCACCCTGGGGGACGACGGCTTCATGGTGCGCCCCGTCACCCAGGTCGCCATCGCCGATCTGGGCCGCGACCCGGCCAGCGGTCAATTGATCCGCCAACTGGACCTGGAAGTCGGCGGCATCTTGTCGGTGTTCGGGCCGAAGCAGATCACCTTGAAGACCCCGCACGTCAATGTCGGCATCCGCGGCACCGCCGCCTATCTGGAGACCGATGCCTGGACCACCAATGTCTGCGTCTGCTACGGCCATGCGGTGATGGTTCCCGAAGGCGCCCCCGCTTTGGCCGAGGAGGTGCGGACCCGCCACCACGACGCGCCGCGTCTGCTGTCGCTGAAGGACGGCAAGACGGCGATGGAGCCGTTCATGGTCAAGAACCACAACGACCAGGAACTGATCGCCCTGGAGCGGCTGTTCGGACGGGTGCCGCCGTTCAAATAATGGGGGGCGGCAATGTTCTCGTCATGTTCTTGTCTTTTTGCGCGTTTTGATGTATGGTGGCCTAGTCGTTGACTCCTTTTGCGGAAAGGAAGGCTGGCGCCATGCTTAACCTTAAATCCCCCGTCGGGACCAATTACCGTCTCGATCCCAACGACCTTATGGACACCAAGCGTGTCCTCAATCGTCTCGGCTATTACGACGTTCCACCCGAACGGGGCATCGATGATTGGACCGACGACGCGATGTTCGATGGCATCAAGCGGTTCCAGAAGGACAATGGCTTGAAAGTTGATGGCTTCATGCGACCGGAAGGGCCGACGGAACAAACAATGAACGCTAAAATGGCCGCCGCGCAGGATAGCGATGATTGGGAGTATGCGGGTGACGTTGACAAGAATAACTCCCGCGATGTAATCACCAACGGCCCCGCAAAGGTCGAAATCCATAACCCTGGACCATCTTGGAATGGGTTGGAATACAAAGTGGATTGGTATGGTCTGGATAAAGAGGGAAAGGTCATCCCTGAATTCCGCCGTCCAGATCATGACCAGCGAAATCCGTCTCAGGGTGGGATCATTTTGAAACCTCGCACGGAAAAGGTATTTGAACCACCGTTTGAGAATCCTAATGGCTACAACTTCCGGGTGACCTATCCCCCACAAGGGGAGTACAGTCCGTTCGAGGGATCTCCTCACATCAAGGTTTACCGGACGAAGAAGCGCTAAATCAGATGTCTCGCAAATGGTTCGTCGGGCTGGCAGGAGTACTCCTTGCCGCCATCGCGGCTGGAGTTTGGAGAACTCAACTCGATGAGCAGCGCCCCATCGACCCGGCTCCACTGAATAAGTACCGCGAGACATTCGTCGCCAAGTACCGGCGAGAGGAATGCCTTGTCCGTATCGATTTCACTTATAAAGGAGAATGGACCGACAAGCTGAACGAACGCGTATTTCGCAATCTTATGCGCTTCATTGCCGAAGATCGTCCGCAGACCGGTGGATTCTGGTGGACACTGAGCCCAGCCGAAGGACAGATGTTCGTTCAGATTTCGGACGATTGCCCACGTCGTTACGACCACATGCGGGACTGGGCAGCCAGCTTCGCCCGACGACACGATAACCCGCGCTTCACCGTCAGCGATGACCACGTCAAGCCGGGACCGGACACGCTGGACCATAGGACGGAAGATTGGCTGGATTAGGAGCGCCCGAGCTTGCGCCATGTAAGCTCGCCTCGCCCAAGCCGTTTCGGTTGGCGTCCGCCCCCCTATCCATTATGCTGCTGCTCCCCAAGCGTGGGGCAACGTCTTTCGCCGGAACAGTTGAAGCCCGATGACCAACAGCAATCGCGTCTATATCTACGACACCACCCTTCGTGACGGCGCCCAGACTCAGGGCGTGGATTTCTCGGCCGCCGACAAGGCCAAGATCGCCCGCGAACTGGACGCGTTGGGCATTGATTACATCGAAGGCGGCTGGCCGGGGGCCAATCCGACCGACGACACCTTCTTCGCCGACCCGCCCAAGCTTTCCCGTTCGCGCTTGACCGCATTCGGCATGACGCGCCGGGCCGGCCGCTCGGCCGCCAACGATCCGGGCCTGAACGCGCTGCTGGCCCACCCAAGCCTGGGTGCCGTCACCATGGTCGGCAAGTCGTGGGACTTCCAGGTCACCGTGGCCTTGGGCGTCGAACTGGACGAGAATTTGCGCATGATCGGCGAATCGGTGGCGCACTTGAAGCCCCGCGTGCCGGAAGTGATGTACGACGCCGAGCATTTCTTCGACGGCTACAAGCGCAATCCCGAATATGCGCTGAAGGCCTTGCGCGCCGCCTATGACAATGGTGCGCGCTGGATGGTGCTGTGCGACACCAACGGCGGCTCGCTGCCCGAGGACATCACCCGCATCGTCGGCGAGGTGGTGGCCGCCGGCATTCCCGGCAGCCATCTGGGCATCCATTGCCACAACGATTCGGAAAACGCCGTGGCCAACTCGCTGGCCGCCGTGCGGGCCGGCGTGCGTCAGGTCCAGGGCACCATCAACGGCCTGGGCGAGCGTTGCGGCAACGCCAACCTGATCTCGATCATCCCCAACCTGATGCTGAAGATGGGGTTCGAGACCAACATCGCCCCCGCCGACCTGAAGAATCTGGTGCGCGTCAGCCGCGCGCTGGACGAGGTGCTGGACCGCACCCCCAACCGCAGCCAGCCCTATGTCGGCCGCTCGGCCTTTGCCCATAAGGGCGGGCTGCACGTCTCGGCGGTGGCCAAGGACCCCAGCTGCTACGAACATATCGACCCGGCCCTGGTCGGCAATGTCCGTCAGATCGTGGTGTCGGACCAGGCCGGGCGTTCGAACATGGTCGCCCGCATGACCGATTTGGGGCTGGAGATGGAAGCGGTCAGCCGCGATTCCCTGGTCCGGGTGGTCGAGCAGATGCAGGTCAGCTTCGACCCGCGCGAGGTCACCGACCTGGTCGATCTGGTCAAGCGCCTGGAACACGAGGGCTATGCCTACGACACCGCCACCGCCAGCTTCGAGCTGCTGGTGCGCCGCGCCCTGGGCCAGGTGAAGCGTTATTTCACCCTGGATCGCTACCGCGTCATCGACGAACGCCGCCGCAACGCCATCGGCCAGTGGGTCACCCTGTCGGAAGCGACCATCAAGGTCGAAGTCGGTGGCTCGGAATACATGGAAGTGGGCGAGGGCGACGGCCCGGTCCACGCCTTCGACACCGCGCTCAGGAAGGTGCTGACCGGGGCCTATCCGCAGCTGGCGGCCCTGGAATTGGCCGATTACCGCGTGCGCATCGTCGAAAGCACCGCCGGCACAGGTGCCCGCACCCGCGTCACCATCGAAAGCACCGACGGCAAGGGCAACCGCTGGACCACGGTGGGCGTGCACACCAACGTCCTCGAGGCCTCGCTGGAGGCCTTGCAGGATTCCATCGCCTATATGCTGTACCGGTTCGGCGAGGGCTGATCCGATGGTCGCCAGCGGGGGATTGTCGGAAGTTCTGGACTGGGTGTCGGTCCACGTCCCCGGGCCGATGCGGACCGAAGTGATCGGCGTCCTGAACACCGCCACCGCCGAGGATGGCGGCCCGGCCTCGACCGTCGATTTCTGGCGCACCCTGGCCGAGTGGCTGGTGGCCAAGGGCCATCTGGACATCGCCCGTGAAGCGATCCGCCGCTGGCAGACCCTGGTGCCGGCCGATCATCCGATCCATGCGGTGATGGGCGGCCCGCCGCCGCCCGACAAGCCGGCCGTCACCGAGGCGCCGCCGCCGCCCAAGAAGGAAGAGCCCAATTCCCGCATCGTCCGGGTGATCGACACCACCTACACCTTCCGCCGCATCGAGCCGCAGATGGACAAGGTCCAGGGCAAGAAGGTGGTGACCGCCTGGGAAGTGTTCCTGGTGGACGACGACCCGACCTCGCGCGCCGTTCTGAACGGCTTCGATGACGGCACCTATGGGCCGTGGGCGGTGTCGGGAGTGTTTTCCGACTTCGCCGGTGCCGCCGCCGTCGAGGTGGTGGTGCGCTCGATGCAGCGCCATTACGTCTTCACCGTCAAGAAAGCCGACCGTATCCGCAAGATTCTGGGCGGCTTCGGCCTGCCCTTTACCGCCGTGGTCGGCGTGCTGATCGGCTATGTCATGGGTGTCATCCACTAAATGTCTTCTGGTCCCGCCATCATCCTGGTGCGTCCGCAATTGTCGGAAAATATCGGCACCGCCGCCCGCGCCATGCTCAATAACGGACTGACCGACTTGCGCCTGGTGGCGCCCAAGCCCGACTGGCTGTCGGATCGGGCCATCGCGGCGGCATCCGGTGCCGACCGGGTGGTGCTGGGGGCCAAGGTGTTCGACACCACCGCCGAGGCGGTGGCCGATCTGAACCGGGTGTGGGCGACCACCGCGCGCAACCGCTTCATGGTCAAGCCGGTCGATACCCCGCGCACGGCCGCCGCCGCCATGCTGGACCTGACCGCCCAGGGGGTGAAGTTCGGCGTGCTGTTCGGGCCGGAACGGACGGGATTGGAAAACGACGACATCGTCCAGGCCGACACGGTGGTCACCGTGCCGCTGAACCCCGATTACTCGTCCCTGAACCTGGCCCAATGCGTGCTGCTGATCGCCTATGAATGGTACCAGGCGCAAGGCCCGGAACTGCCCGAGCGCCACATGACCAAGGGGGCGGCCGACATCGCCACCAAGGAAAAGCTGGAAGGCTTCTTCCAGCATCTGGAACGCGAACTGGACGAATGCGGCTTCCTGCGCATCGCCGACAAGCGCCCGGTGATGGTCAGGAACATCCGCAACCTGTTCCAGCGCGCCCATCTGACCGGGCAAGAGGTCCAGACCCTGCACGGCATCGTGCATGAACTGGTGACCTATCGGCACCGGAAGGGTCAGGGGACGACCTGACCGGGGTCAGGTCTGTTCCTTCAGCATCGTCGTCTGCGCCGCCGACAGGTCAAGGTCGGTTCGGCTCGACAGGCAATAGTGGAAATAGTTGCAATGCAGGCAGTGGTCGCCGTTGGCGGCGACCAGGTCCCGGGTGAATTTCGCCCGTGGTCCGGTCCAGATTTCCTCGAGGGTCTGCTCCAGCAGGTTGCCGACCAGGAAATGGTTGTTGCACAGATAGACATGGCCGTTCCATCGGATGCGGACTTCGGTCATCGGCGCGGCACAGCGGCCGGGATGGGGGTCGGGTGGGGTGACGGGCGGCAGTGGATCGGGCAGGGCCGAGTACATGATGCGGTTGTGGTAGAGGTGGCCGAAGCGTTCGGCGAAGCGCGGCGTCATCATCAGCGAGCCTGACAGCTGGATGCGCCGTTGGGAATCGATCAGATGCTGGGCCGCGCTCTCGGTCGCCTGATAGAAGCTCTCGGGGTCACTGGCCAGCATCTGGTCGTGTAGGAAGGTGTTGTTCTGGCGGTCCGATGAAACCATCAAGACCAGCCCATCGACCCCGATGTCGTCCCACATGTCGACGGCGGCGTTGATGTCGCAAAGATTGGCCCGCAGCATGGTGTAGTTGGCGTGGATTGCGGTGCGGCTGCGGTCCAGGCGGGCGATGAAGGCCTTGATACGCTCCAGGGTCGGCTGGAACTTGGCGCCGACCCGCAGATATTCGTACAGGTCGGGCGTCGCCGCATCGAACGACAGGTTGACGGACTTGAACACCGAGTAATCGGCAATGCCGTCCAGCATGCGATCGGTCAGCAACGTCCCGTTGGTGGTCAGGCTGACCTGGTACCCCAATTCACCCAGTACATTGAGCAAGGTGGGAAATTCTGGATGGGTGGTCGGCTCGTGCGTCGTGCCCACCTTGCAATGGGCGCCGTCCCGCACGCCAAGCTTGGCGATCGCCTCGATGGGCAGCGCCACCTTGGTAAGTTCCTCCTGAGGCACATGGCAAGAACGGCACCGCAGGTTGCAATTGTGGACCGGTTCAAGGTCGATGAGCGTCGGGCTCTCTGCCAAGGATATCGGGGCCAGGATACTCGGGAGTGGTTCCATCGATCCTCGTTTCGCGCTTCACGTGGGCTTTGATCGTCACGCTACTCCGGATGGTCGGCTGCGTCCACGAAGTGGTGACCTGTCGGCGCCGGAAGGGCGGGGCGGACATGAACCTGTAAGCTCCCTTTGACAGGCTTGGGACCGGCGGATGGTCAATCCATTGATAGATAACAAATAAGACGTTTGGCCGAGGTTTTGCATTTAATGCCGATGACGATGGGGCGACGCCCTTTCATTTCGGTTCAAGATGCTGGACGGGATGCCGACATGAGAAAGTCCTTGATGATCGGGGCCTTGGCCCTTTCCTTCGGCGCCGCAACGGCTTTACCGGCCTTGGCCTCGCCGATCACCATCACCAATGTCGGAATTACCCATTTCGAGAAGATCACCCTGACCGGAGGCGCCTTGGGGGGCGCTACCTGGAACGGGGTCTATAGCGGCCAGATCGAGTTGATGACCCCCGGCGGCGAGTTGGGGGTATGGTGCGTCGATCTGTTCCACGACATCTATCTGGGGCACCAATACAGTGGCACGGTCGTCGCGTTGACCACCGACAACAGGGATTCACCCGCGGTCCTGACCACGGATCAGAAATCCAGGATCGCTGCCATCGCCGCCTTTGGCAATGCCGTGTTGGATTTGCGCGACCCTAAAAGCTTTGATGCCGTCACCCTGGCGGCATTCACCGCCGACCTCGACCGTTTCAAGGCCGACCACCCAGCGGATTATTCCATGCTCGATACGTATTCCAGTGCGGCTTCCGCCGCCGTCCAAGCTGCGATCTGGGAGGTCGAGTATCGCCTGACGGCCACCAGCGCGGACGCGAATTTCGGTGCGGCGCTGGCCGTGATCAAGGCCCAGGCATCGAACTATTTCGGCAATATCGGTGGCCATGCCCTGGCCATCGCCGACCCCGCCCACCCCAACGTCCGGGTTCAGACGCAGTGGGTTTCCCAGGTTCCCGAGCCATCATCGCTGTTGGTGTTCGTCGCAGCCCTGGTGGGATTGGCGATCCGGTACGCCCTCCGCGCCAAGGCGATCTGAAACCCGGCCATCCCGGCAGGGAAGATCGCAAAAAGTGCAATGCAGATATAGCCCTGGCGGTTGTCCGGTGGCACGGATGGCAATGATACGAAAATTAAATAATCCGTAGCTCATGTGTATCGCCTGCATTTCCATCATGGCCGTATGCGTGGCGCTTCCAGGGGAAAACGTTGCATCCTCCGCTGAAATACGGTAATAGGTATTGAAATACCAAATTAGCCGACAGCCACAACAAGATCGGCAACCGGGAGGAGGACACGCGCATGCATGAAGTGCGCATCCATGGCCGTGGCGGCCAGGGCGCGGTGCTGGCGTCGGGCATTCTGGCTGCGGCGCTGGTGGGTGAGGGGCGGCACGTCATGGCCATCCCCGCCTTCGGGTTCGAGCGGCGCGGCGCCCCGGTGGTGGCGTTCCTGCGCTTCGACGATCACGAGATCCGTCGCGTCACCAACATCTATGCCCCCGACACGGTGATCGTCATTGATCCCACCGTGGCGCGCTCGGTCGATGTGTTCGCCGGCATGAAGCCTGGCGGCACCCTGGTTCAGTCCACCAAGAAGGCGGCGGCCGACATGGTGCTGCCGTCCCATCTGGCCCGCGTGGCTCTGTGCGACGCCGTCGGCATCGCCATGGCCATCTTCAAGCGGCCGATCACCAACACCATCATGCTGGGCGCCTTCGCGCGTGCCACCGGCCTGGTCGGCATCGACTCGCTGGTGGCGGCGCTGGAAGCCACCGACTTCCGCGACGCCGGCCTGAAGCAGAACATCGAGGCGGTCCGGCGCGGCTTCGACGAAACCATCATCACCCAACTGGCGGCGCAAGCGGCATGACCCGAAACGCACCCGACAACCTTTGTCCCATCGCGGTCAACCTGTCCGAGATGCTGACCGGCGACTGGCGCGCCATGCGCCCGGTGGTCGATCGCGACCGCTGCGTCAAATGCGCCACCTGCTGGCTTTACTGCCCGGTCCAGTGCATCACCGAGAAGCCGACATGGTTCGACGTCAACCTGGCGACCTGCAAGGGCTGCGGCATCTGCGCCACCGAATGCCCGCACCGCGCCATCACCATGGTCGAAGAGACGGAAGACTGACATGAGCGCACCCGCCACCCTGAAGGCCACCAGCCGCACCATGGTCATCGACGGCAACGAGGCCGCCGCCTGGGGCGCGGCTTTGTCCCGTCCCGACGTCGTCGCCGTTTATCCGATCACGCCGCAATCCTCGCTGGTCGAGTATCTGGCCAAGTTCATCGCCGAGGGCAAGATGGACGCCGAGTTGATGGACGTCGAGGGCGAGCATTCGGTCCTTTCGGTCCTGCACGGCGCCTGCCTGGCCGGCGGGCGGACCTATTCGGCCACCTCGGCCCAGGGGCTGGCCTATATGTTCGAGCCCTATTTCCGCACGCCCGGCCTGCGCCTGCCGATGGTGGTGTCGCTGGTGACCCGCGATTCGGTGACGCCTTGCTGCGTGTGGGGCGGCCAGCAGGACGCCATGACCGTCAAGGAAGTCGGCTGGATCCAGATGTATTGCGAGACCCAGCAGGAAATCTGCGACTCGATCCCCATCGCCTACAAGGTGGCGGAACATGCCGACGTCATGCTGCCGGTCAATGTCTGCCACGACGGCAACTACCTGTCCTACGGCGTCGCCCGCGTCGATCTGCCCGAACAAGAGGTGGTCGATGCCTTCCTGGGCGAAAAGAACGTCAACTGGCATGCCTGCCTGGACCCGGAACGGCCGATGGCGGTCGATCCGCTGACCGGCGGGGCCGGCGGCATCGGGCCTTCGACCTTCGTGCGCTACCGCAAGGGCCAGTGCGCCGGCATGGCCTCTGCGCTTGATGTCATCGTCGCGGCCCACGAGGATTGGGGCCGGCGCACCGGCCGCTATTGGTCGCCCCTGATCGAGGAATACCGCATGGAGGATGCCGAGGTGGCGCTGGTCACCATCGGCTCGATGACGGGGGCCGCCAAGGACGCGGTGGACGATGCCCGCCTGGACGGCCGCAAGGTCGGCCTGGTCAAGATCAAGACCTTCCGGCCGTTCCCGGCGAAAGTCATCGCCAAGGCGCTGTCGAAGGTCAAGGCGGTCGGCGTGGTCGATCGCGCCGTCAATTTCGGCTGGAATTGCGGCCCGGTCTTCCAGGAGGTGCTGGCCGCCCTGTACGCCAACCCGACCCGCGTGCCGCTGATCAGCTTCATCGGCGGCCTGGCCGGAGCCGACATCACGCCCGAGCATTTCGGCCGCGCCATCGCCGACACCGTGCGTGTCGCCGCCGGCGAGACCATGTCCTCGCCGATCTGGCTCAACGAATTCGATCAATAGGGGACCGACCATGCCCGAAGCCAAATATCTGCTGGTCGGTTCGTCCCATGCCGGCCTGGAAGCCCTCCGGGCCATCCGCCGGCTGGATTCCGACGGCAGCATGGCCATGCTGACCAAGGATAGCCAGCTGCCCTATTCGCCGACCGTGCTGCCCTATGTGATGAGCGGGCGTTCGAAGCCCGACGCGGTGATCTTGCGCGATCAGGCCTTTTTCGACGAAACCGGCTGCGTGTATGCCCCGGGCCAGGCGGCCCAGTCGCTGGACACCAAGGCCCGGGTGGTGACGCTGGCCGATGGCGTCCAATGGCGCTACGAGCGGCTGCTGATCGCCACCGGGGCGGCCCCGGCCATCCCGCCGATCCCCGGGCTGCAATCCGTGCCGTTCCATGTGCTGCGCACCCTGGACGACGCCGTTACCTTGCGCACGCGCATGGGCCTGGCGCGGCGTGCCGTGGTGCTGGGCGCCGGCCTGGTCGGCCTGCATGCCGCCGAAACCCTGGCCGAGGCCGGCCTGGCGGTGAGCGTGATCGAGATGAAGACCCAGGTCTTGCCCGGCTATATCGACGCCAAGGCGTCCGCACGCATCGAGGCGGCCTTCGCCAGCCATGGCATCAAGCTGCTGCTGGGCCGCACCGCGACCCAGGTGGCGGCTCTGGACGGCGGCGTCGGCGTGACCACCGATGACGGCCGCGCCATCGAAGGCGACATGCTGCTGGTCGCCACCGGCGTCAGGTCCTGCACCGAATGGCTGGCCGGATCGGGGATCGAGATCGATCGCGGTGTTCTGGTGGATGATCGCATGCGCACCTCGGCCCCCGACGTGTGGGCGGCCGGCGACGTGGCGCAGGGGCTGGATTTCGCCTCGGGTGAGCGACAGGTGTTGGGCATCATCCCCACCGCCGTCGAACAGGGCCGCATCGCTGGCTTCGACATGGCGGGTGATGCCAAGCAAAAGCCGTGGGTCGGCGGCCTTCCGGTCAACACCTATCGCTTCTTCGGCCGTCCTGCCGTGTCGGTGGGGCAGGCGGCAGCGGTTGGCGACGGCTTCGAGGTGGTCGAGCAGGAGCAGCCCCGCACCTATCGTCGCATCGTGCTGGCCGACAACCGGCTGGTCGGCATCATCACCGTCGATGATCCGTTCGACGCCGGCATCATGGGCGAACTGATCCGCCGCCGCGTCGATCTGGGCGCCGTCAAGGAATCCTTCCTGGCCGATCCGACCCAGGTCGGGCGCCGCCTGATGAGCGAGATGTGGAGATAGTCATGTCGATCGCCTACGACACCATTGCCTTCAGGCCTTCCAAGTGCGACGGCTGCGGCGAGTGCATGACGGCCTGCAGTTCGGTCAAGCAGGGCACGTCGCGCATTTCCATCGTGCCGGGCGCCAAGGCCGGCGCCTTCGAGATGGCGCTGTGCCGCCAGTGCGGCGATCCCAAATGCGTGATGGTCTGTCCGGCCGGGGCGCTGGCCAAGAACGGCGCCTCGGGGGTGATCGACTGGAATTCCGACAAGTGCGTCGATTGCCTGCTGTGCACCTCGGGCTGTGCCTATGGGGCGATTTCCGCCGATCCGGTCGGTGGCCGCGTCATCAAGTGCGACCAGTGCGACGGCGATCCGGCCTGCGTGGCGGCCTGCCCTTCCAGCGCGCTGGAATGGGGCGGGGCCGGCAGCATCTATAACCGTTTCGGCGAGATGGAGGACATGTTCGTCCCCGGTCTGGCCGGCTGCCAGGGCTGCAATTCCGAACTGATCATGCGCCACGTCATGCGCCGCGTCGGCCGCAATTCGGTGCTGGCGACGCCGCCAGGCTGTATCCCCGGCATGGGCTCGGTCGGCTATAACGGCAAGACCGGCACCAAGGTTCCGGTGTTCCATCCGCTCTTGACCAACACCGCCTCGATGCTGGCCGGCATCCGGCGCTATTACGACAAGGTCGGGCGCAAGGATATCGTGGTCATGGCCCTGGCCGGCGACGGCGGAACCGTCGATTGCGGCTTCCACGCCGTGTCGGGTGCGGCCGAGCGCGGCGAGAAGATCTTGTATGTCTGCGTCGATAATGAAGGCTACATGAATACCGGCATGCAGCGTTCGGGGGCGACGCCTTACGGCTCGTGGACCTCGACCACGCCGGTCGGCGACAAGCTGAAGGGCAAGACCCAGGACGCCAAGAACATGCCGATGATCATGGTGGCCCACCGGGCCGCCTATGTCGCCACGGCGTCCACCGCCTACATGGAAGAGCTTTACGACAAGCTCGACCGCGCCATCGAGGCCTCGTTCAAGGGCTTTTCCTATCTGCACATCTATTCGCCATGCCCGACCGGCTGGCGTGTCGCCTCGAACAAGGTGATCGAGGCCTGCCGCATGTCGGTGGAATCGAACTTCGTGACCCTTTGGGAATACACCCCGGAAGCCGGCCTGCGCTTCACCCGCTCGCCCGATCGGCCGATTCCGGTGGCCGATTACGCCAGGACCATCGGCAAATACCGCCACTTGGACGCCGACCAGCTCGCCCACATTCAAGCCAAGGTGGACGAGCAGGTGGCGCTGCTGAAGCGGCTGGCGGGTGAAGTCGCCACCGCGCCGGCAGCGCTTGCGGCGGCTCCGGCCCGGACCTCCACACCGGACGGGGCCGCCACACCCCCCTTGCGACACGAGACCTTCCGGCCGTGATCGGAAAGGGCCGTCCCCCGGGGCGGCCCTTATTGCGTTGTCCGTCCATTCACAGCGCGTTGTGCGTGCGTTGGCTGCCGCCGCGAACGGCGTTTATGACGAAAGGTTAGGATGGTGCGCAATCGGGGTTGATGAATACCCGGCCATCCGCATGAGGGAGCGGGGAGGCCAAGAACTGAACGAGAGCCGCCATGAACGCCTGCGCCCCCTTGCATCGGACCTATGACAACGCCGTCCTGGCCTTCGCCCGCTTCCTCGAGGAGCAGGCGGTGGACGGGGCCGTTCCCGTGGATCGCATCCGCGCCCTGGCCGACCGCCTGGTCGCCGAAGGCGGCGAGCTGGAACCCCACTTCTCGGCCGCCGAGGCGCTGTGCGTCTCGCAAGTGCGCGCGCACCAACTGGATGCCGAGCGCCACAATTATCTGGGCCGCATCATTGCCAAGCGGCTGGCCCATCTGCTGGACGATCCGTCCAGCGGCATTCTGCGCGACCATCTGGGCCAGTTGTTCGTGGCCATTCGCCTGATCCTGGGCGATCAGGTTTATTCCGCCCTGCAGAATAATGCCTCTGCCATCGCCCGGGAATGGGCCGGACCCGACGGCGCCATCGACTGGGACGGCTTTTACGGTGACAGCCGCGTCCAGCACATCCGCGACCGGGTCCGTTTCGCCCTGGCGCGGGCGTTCCAGCGTTTCCAGGCCCGCAAGGACTGGTTCCTGACCGTCATGAACAGCCATCCGCACGCGCGGTCTGTCGGGCCGGGCTCGTTCGTCCTGGCCGATGCTCCGCAGATTTCCACCATCCCCTACTTTGGAGAGCCCCAACTGGTCTTACTGGTCGATTGCCTGCTGGCAAAGTAAGGCCTTCACCCTAGGATTTGCATTAAATTGTCAGGCTAACCCCTTGCCCGGGTTGATATGCACCAGCCAAAGGCCTAGCATATTTTTCGCGGGGAGTATGTTGGGGTGGGCGATGAGTTCTTTGCGCAAGATCGAGGTGACCACCGGCGTTTGGTGGGTCGAGTGCCCGTCCGCCGATCTTCGTGTCTTGTGTGGTTGCCCGGCCGATGTCGTCAAGCATCTGATGAAGCGTGGTCTGATCGCCTCGACCGAGCGCGGCGGCATCACCTATGAGACCGGCCCCAGCGCGATCCTTCTGTCCGACGTCATGGTGCAGAACGGCAGCTTCGCCAATCTGGGCGAGTTCCCGGTCCTGCAGATGCTGTACCGCCAGGGCATGCTTCTGCCCAACCATCCCGGCAATACCGGCGCCAAGCCGCTGCTGATCGGCTCGGCCGAGCAGGTCCGCGCCCAGCTGCAATACATCTATCGCGGCAATTACGGACTGATCAGCGAGGAAGAGCTGATCGATGCCGGCGCCACACCCGAGACGGCGCGCGAGCTGATGCGCATGAAGCTGAAGTTCGCCTTCGGCTCGATCCGCCATCCCGGCGAGTTGCTGGATTCGCTGGTGGTCGAGAACGACCCGGTGCCGGTCAAGAACGGGGTCACCATCAAGCGGGTCCGCTTGAATGTCTTCGAGTTCCGCCACGGCGACGAGACCGTGCTGGTCGACCTGAACCTGCCGCCCTTCGAAACCTACGAATGCCCCTATCCGCTGGGCTTTTACAACATGCCGCGCGAGTATTTCTCGGTGGTGCATTCCGGCGAGGGCGACGGCTGGGACATCAACCGCCCGGCCATGGGCTCGATCCTGATGTTCCAGGGCCGCGTCTTCCTGATCGATGCCGGCCCCAATATCTTGTCGACGCTGGACGCCCTGGGTATCGGCGTCAACGAGATCGAAGGCATCTTCCACACCCATTCGCACGACGACCATTTCGCCGGCCTGACCACGCTGATCCGCGCCGACCACCGCATCAAGTATTACGCGACGCCGCTGGTGCGCGCCTCGGTGGCCAGGAAGATCGCCGCGCTTTTGTCGATCGAGCCGTCGGCCTTCGCCGATTATTTCGAATGCCACGACCTGGTCGAGGACGAGTGGACCGATATCGAAGGCCTGGAAATCAAGCCGGTCTTCTCGCCCCATCCGGTCGAAACCACCATCTTCCAGTTCCGCACGCCGTGGGAAGACGGTTACCGCACCTATGCCCACTTCGCCGACATCTGCCGGCTGGAAGTGCTGAAGGGCTTCGTCACCGACGACGAAGCCAAGCCGGGCATTTCGGCCGCCACCTATGATCGGGTCGCCAAGGCCTATGCCGTGCCGGCCCAGGTCAAGAAGGTCGATGTCGGCGGCGGACTGATCCACGGCGACGCCAACGATTTCCGCGATGACACCTCGGGGAAGGTGATCCTGGCCCACACCGCCCTCAAGCACACGGTGGCGCAAAAGGCCATCGGCTCGACGGCGTCGTTCGGCACCGTCGACACCTTGATCCCGTCGAACCACGATTTCATCTGGCGGTCGGCCTATGACCTGCTGATGAGCTATTTCCCCGACATCGCCCATCACCAGATCCGGGTTTTGCTGAACAATCCGGTGGTGACCTTCAATCCCGGCACCATCCTGGTCAAGGAGCGCGCCCCGGCCGAGGCGGTGTTCCTGTTATTGTCGGGATCGGTCGAAGCGCTGCATATCGACGGCGGCTCGCGCTCGGTTCTGTCGGCTGGCGCCATGATCGGCGAACTGGCCGCCTTGCTGGAAGCCGAGATGACCGAGACCTATCGCGCCATCGGTTTCGTCAAGGCGCTGCGCATCGCCGCGCCCTTCTATCGCGAATTCGTGCGGCGCAACGAATTGCTGGCCTCGATCACCCGCATCTTCGAGAACCGCCAGTTCCTGCAGCGCACTTGGCTGTTCGGCGAGGTGGTCTCGACCCGCACCCTGAACCGCATTGCCAAGGACATGACGCTGACCCGCTTCCAGATGGGCGAGGTGGTGGATATCGGTCCGGAATCGGTGGCCCTGGTGGTGGGCGGCGCGGTCGGGCGCTATCTCGGCGACCATTGCGTCGAGACCCTGGTGTCGGGCGATTTCTTCGGCGAGGAACTGGCGATCTTCTGGACCCCCAGCATGTTCCGCCTGCGCGCCCTGATCGCCACCGACGCCTATCTGCTGCCGGCAGGCCTGCTGGCCGGTATTCCGTCGGTGCGCTGGAAGCTGTTCGAGGCCTCGGGCAAGCGGATGAGCGCCATCTTCGAAAGCGGCACCACCGGCCGTGTGCTGCTGCAATGGCATGACGATTACCGCGTCGATGTGGTGCGGCTGGACACCCAGCACCGCCGGCTGTTCGAACAGGCCAACGCCATCCTGGACGCCATCGAAAGCGGTCGCGGGGTGGCGGAAGTCCAGTCGCTGATGAGCGCGATGATCGAGTACGCCCGCTACCATTTCGGCGAAGAAGAGGCGCTGATGCTGCGCCACCAATACCCCGAGACCGATGCGCATCGCGGCCGCCACGCCGCCTTGATCAGCCAGCTGGAATCGCTGAAGGTCGAGGTGGAAGCCGCCGACAGCCCGCAAGACATCGATCTGCTGCCGGTGTTGAAGGAATGGCTGGTCAGCCACATCCTGACCGAGGATCGCCGCTATTCGGGCTTCCTGAACGCCAAGGGCGTGTTTTAGCAATCTTTGACCCGGCCAGCCTGCATCGGATATGCTTCCCGTTCGAGCGGGAGGATTGCCATGGTCGATTTCGCGAAATTGGAGCCGATGACCGATGCGGAAGAACGCCGGTTCGTCTCGGTGGTCGCGGCTGCCTTGGCCGACGATCACGGCGACGAGGCCAAACGTCACCTCGCGGCCGGTCGCCCGATCTATTACAGCGACGATCGTTTCGGCGACGGTATCGTCAAAGAATATCCCGATGGCCGCCGTCAATTGGTGGTCTTTCGTGACGATGCCGAAGTGGTTCTGCGCGCCCTCTGATGCACCAGTTATGGATCGTCGCCGGTCCGAACGGCGCGGGCAAGACCACCCTGACCAGGAAGCATCTGGCCAGTCGCCTTCCTGTCGTCAACCCCGATGACATCGCGAGAGGGTTAAGCGGTTCCCCGACGGCCCCACCGGACATTGCAGTTCAAGCCGGGCGTCAGGCTTTGGCGCTGCAGAAGCGACTGATCGCCGAGCGGCGGAGTTTCGCCCTGGAAACAACGTTTTCCGGCAATCGTGAGATCGCGCTGATCAAGGAAGCGAAGGCCGCGGGCTATAAGGTCAATCTGATCTTCGTCTGTACCGATTCGCCGGACTTGTCCATCGGCCGGATTGCCGTCCGGGTGGCCGATGGGGGGCACCATGTGCCGGCAGCCGATGTTCGCCGTCGCCATGGGCGCAGCCTGGCGAACCTGTCACAGGGATTGGATTTGGTCGATCGCGCATGGCTATTGGACAATTCCCGGGCGCGGATGCGGCTGGTGGCATCGTTCGAGAATGGCCAGCGCAAAAGTCAGGCCGCCGGGGTGCCGCGTTGGATGGATGGCGTTCGCGACGGCTGACCAACGTGCCGCACCGCCGCCAGTCCCGCCCATCGGCCCTGGGCGAAGCAGGCGGTCAGCAAATAGCCCCCCGTCGGGGCTTCCCAGTCCAGCATCTCGCCGGCCACGAACACCCCCGGCAGCGCCTTCAGCATCAGATGTTCATCCACTTGATCCAGCCCGATGCCGCCGGCGGTGCTGATGGCCTCGGCCAGCGGGCGCGGCGCGGTCAGGCGCAGCGGCACCGCCTTGATGCAGGCCGCCAGGGCGGCTGCTTCGGTGGGAAGCTTGGCCACACCCTCGCGCAGCAGCGCCACCTGCGCCCCCTTCAGCCGCGCCACCTTGTCCAGATGGGTGGCCAGCGAGCGGCTGCCGCGCGGGGCAGCCAGGGCCTGGGTCAGGCGTTCGACGCTCCAATCGGGCTTGAGGTCGATGGTCAGCACCGCCTGGCCGTCCGCCAGCGTGGCGTCGCGCAAGGCGGCCGACAGGGCATAGATGGCGCCGCCCTCGATGCCGTGGCGGGTGATCATGAATTCGCCCTTCAAGCTGCGGCCCTGGAAGCTCAGCCCTGCCGGCTTGATGGGGGTGCCGGCGAAGCGGTCCTTGAAGAAGTCGCTCCACCCCACCTCGAAGCCGCAATTGCTGGGGCAAAACGGCGAGATCGCCACCTTGCGCGCGGCCAGGATGTCGGCCCAGCCGCCATCGGACCCCAGGCGCGGCCAGCTGGCCCCGCCCAGGGCCAGCACGGTGACGGCACTTTCGACCGAGGGCGCCGCGTCAAAGCGCACGCTGCCGTCGGGATTCCAGCCCAGCCAGCGATGGCGCGGCAGGAAGGTCACGCCCAATCCTTGCAACCGGCGCAGCCAGGCCCGCAGCAGCGGTGCCGCCTTCATGCCGACGGGAAACACCCGGCCCGAACTGCCGACAAATGTGTCGATGCCCAGCTCGGCGGCCCAATCGCGCAGATGATCGGGGCCGAATTGGGCCAGCATCGGGGCCAGCCAGCCCGCGGCGGGGCCGTAGCGGGTCAGGAAGCCTGCGATTGGTTCGGAATGGGTCAGGTTCAGCCCGCCGATGCCGGCCCGCATCAGCTTGCGCCCCGGGCTGGGCATCCAATCGTAGACCGACACGGTCAGGCCGGCCTGTGCCATCATTTCGGCCGCCATCAAGCCGGCCGGACCGGCACCGATGACGATGGCGGACGGGCGGCTCACGGTTCGGGCTGGTGATGGCCGGCGAAATCGGCCTCGATCACCGCCACCGCCTCGGAACTCATGCCGTTATAGCGGGCCGCCATCTCGCGGCCATAGGCGCCGATCAGGTTGAATTCGATATAATCGCCGTCGGCGACGTCGGTCGGCAGCTCCAGCGCATAGGGCAATTTATCGTTGCCGTCGCAGGTCGGGCCATAGGCGGTGAAGGCGGTCAAGGGACCCCGCCGGGGCCGGCCGGCGCAATCCATCACGCGATAGGGCAGGGCGAGATCCTCCTTGCCCCAATAGACCTCGGTCAGGCCGCCGAAGATGCCGTCGTTCAGATAGACCGCATCGGGCTTCCTGAGGTTGACCCGGGTCAGCAGCGAGCCGCCTTCCGCCACCAGGCCACGGCCCGGCTCGCAGGCCAGGCGGATGCCGCGCGGCGCGGCCAGGCGCTGGCGGGCTTCCTCGATGACGGCGAAGAAGGTGGCCAGCGGCGGCGCGTCGGTGGTGCGGTAATAGGCCGGAAAGCCGCCGCCGATATCCATCAGCTCGATGGCCATTCCGGCTTGATCGATGCACTCGCAGGCAAGCTTGATGCCCAGCCGGAAGGCTTCCGGGTCCAGACATTGCGAGCCGACATGGAAGGTGATGCCGGGCTTCAGGCCCAATTGGGCGGCGCGTTGCAGCGTCGCCACGAACACGTCGGGGGTGGCGCCGAACTTGGTCGACAGGTCATAGACCGCGCCGGTGCCCTTGGGGATGGCCAGGCGGACCATCGGCACCCAGTCCAAGCCTGCGATGGCGGCGATCTTTTCCAGCTCGGCAATGCAATCGACGGCAAAGAAGCCGACGCCCATGTCGCGGGCCAGCGCGATCTGGGCCGGACTTTTGGCCGGGTGGTGATAGTACATCACTGCGTTCGGCACGCATTCCCGGACACAGCGGATTTCCATGGCGGAGGCGACGTCGAAATGGGTGATGCCTTCGGCGGCCAGGGTTTCCAGCACCAGCGGATGGGCGTTGCACTTGACGGCATAAAGCACGGTGCCGGGAAATCCGGCCAGGAACTGGCGCGCCACTGCCGCCAGTCGGTGGGGCCTGAGCAGGTGAACCGGCGTTTCGGGACTTTCCTGGGCGATCAGCTGGGCGACCGAACCGAAGCGCCCGATCACCGGGTGCCCCGCCGCGGCTGGCGGGCCACCATGCGCTTTATTTTCTTCGATTCAAGCCCAGCCAGATAGGCGCGGCCGGTCTCGTTGGGGCCCTCGCGCCGCCCGGTGATCCAGCGCCGGCAATGGGCCGAACCGCAGCCGCAGGCGAACTGGCGGTGCAGCACGTCCTCGGTCATCGAATAATCGATGGTCAACAGCTCGCCGGGGCCGATATCGGTCAAGGCCCAGATTTCCAGGCGCTGCATGTCCAGCACGCAATTGGGCGCGCAGGAATGAGTGAACAGGCCGACGAACCACGGATCATGCAGGTGCATGTCGGGGGTCACCTGCAACGTGTGCTGCAGGATCTTCGACGACAATTGCCCGGTGAACTTGGCGACCCGGACGCCCCGGGTAAACGCCTTGTTGGTGCGGACCCCCATTCCGACCCGTCCATCGACCGACGTCACCGTGAAATCGGTGGTGGCCGGCAGCTCGGGATCGACGCGAAATTCGGGTGGATAAAGGTCACTCATGGCGTCGCCCTCTTCGAGGCCGGAAAGTGAGAATCGTCAGACACGGTATTATTAGCTACATGGCCTCGTCAATCGGGGATACAAGGGATTTGAAAATTCGTTTAGCGTATTGGTCACATTGACTTTTTTGATGGTGGACACCCCCGGATGGTTAGGGTGCGCCGAACCGCTCGCGGCGCCCTTCAATGCATGCTAAAAACCAGGAGGGGAGCAATGTTGAAAGAACGGCGACATGGCTGAAAGCACCACCGCCACCGTCTCGAGCGGGCCGGCGCCACGAACCCAGGCGGAATGGGAAAACACGGCGCGGGGGCTGTTGGAAGAGGGGCAGAACTTTCTTGCCCACGATGTCTGCCGCGACGGTCTTCGTTTCTTCCCCGGCAATTTCAAGCTGACCATCTTCGGCGCCATCGCGTTGTCGCAGACCGGCGCGGTCGACGAGGCGAGGCGCCTGCTGGCCCCGGTGCTGGATGCCATCCTGATCGACGAAGGCCCGTTCCGCCGGCTGCAGGCCAGCCTGAAAAGCGCCATCGTCAATCTGGACAATGCCGATCACAACCAGGCGCTGGGCGCGGTGGCCGAACTGGCCGAGGCGATCGAGCTGGTGCGCGGCAAGAAGCTGGTGGCCGATGCCGACGCCGACGTCTACAACTCGCTGGCCCGCGTCTTCCGCGAGGCCTGGCTGTCATCGGGCCAGCGCCGCGACCTGGAACATTGCCGCGAGATGTTCCTGCGCGCCTTCGCCGCCGGCGGCAACCCGCGCGACGGCATCGACGCCGCGGTGATGTCGGTGCTGCTGAAGGACCATGCCCAGGCCCGCGCCCTGGCCGGCCAGGTGCACGACCTGCTGGCCGGGGCCGAGACGCCGCCGGAATCGACCATCGATGACCGCTACCGCATCCTCGCCACCCTGGGGCAGGCGCAGTTGCTGCTGGGTGACGGCGCCGCGGCGATCGGCACCTTCCAGTGGGCCAAGTCGCTGGAAGGCGTCCATTACAGCCGTGTCGTCCGCTCGCTGCAGCAGATCGAGCTGCTGAAGCGCGGCGGCATCGAGATCCCCGACGAATTGACCGACATCATCAAGCCGCCGACGGTGGTGGTGTTCACCGGCCATCCGCTGGACCGGCCGGGGTCGGGGCCGCATTTCCCTGCGGCGCTGGAAGCCTCGGTCCGGGCCGAGATCGCCACCCGGCTGGACGAACTGGACGCCCAGGTCGGCTATTCCATGGCCTCGTGCGGGTCGGATCTGTTGTTCATCGAGGCGATGCTGGAACGCGGCGCCGAGGTCAACGTGGTGATGCCGTTCGCCCAGGACGATTTCATCGCCGAGAATGTCCGCTATGGCGGGCCGCGCTGGGAAATGCGCTTCAAGAACGCGTTGAAGCTGGCCGCCTCGGTGACCTATGCCACGGAAGAGCGGTTTCTCGGCCACGAGATGCTGTACCGCTTCGCCAACCAGTGCCTGCACGGGCTGTCGACGCTTCGGGCCGCCTTCCTGCACACCACGCCTTACCTGTTGGCGGTGTGGGACATGATGCCCGGCTCTCTGGTCGGCGGCGCCGGCGATTTCATCGATCAGTGGGAAGACATCTCGCGGCTGCGCATCATCGATCTCGACGGCCTGTTGCAGCAGCACCCCGAACTGATCGGCGAAGACGGCCCGGCCATGCCCGATCTGGATTTCGGCGGTGACGAGGAAGAAGGCCAGGGCCGGGTCATCCGCTCGATGATGTTCTGCGACATCGCCGGCTATTCCAAGCTGAAGGAAGAGCATATTCCCGCCTTCCTGGAATTCCTGGAGCGCGTCAAGGCCGGGGTGTCGGAATGCGGCATCGAGCCCAAATCGATCAACACCTGGGGTGACGCCATCTTCGTGGTGATGGACAAGGCCACGCCGATGGCCGAATACGCCATGACCCTGCAGGAAGTGGTGTCCCGCCTGGGCACCGAGATGATCGACAAGCTGCCCAATCCGCTGAACCTGCGCATATCCCTGCATGCCGGCCCGGTGTTCGAGGCGATCGACCCGATCCGCGGCAACCCCAATTTCTACGGCAGCCACATCAACCGCGCCGCCCGGCTGGAGCCGGTGACGGTGATCGGTCACGTCTATGCCACCCAGCAATTCGTCGCGGTGCTGACCGCCGAACAATCGGCCTTGCGGTCCGAGGCGGTCAATAACGGCGAGGAATTCGTCGAGAAGTTCATCTCGGAATATGTCGGCGTCCTTAGCCTGGCCAAGGATTTCGGCAAGCAGACGGTCTACCACCTGCGCCGCAAGACCGAGGCCGACCTGTCCGCCGACGACGAGATCGAGGAACAGGCCGCCGATTCCGACAGCAACATCACCGAGATGGCGGCACCGTCGGTCGGTTCGGTGATGGACAGCGTCAAGAAGATGATCGGATCCGACAAGATGCCGGCCGGCCAGACCAAGGGCGACGCCGCCGCCATCCTGATGGGCGAGGACTCGGCCTATTGGCCTGGCGGCTGACCCAGGAACCCGTCCAGCACCGCCAGTTGCTCCGGCGTATTCAGGTACGGCGCATGGCCGCAGCCGGGAATGGTGACCAGGCTGGCCTTGGGCCCGCGCGTGGTCATCGCGTTTGCCGTCTCGGCCAGCAGCAGGTCGGAAGTCTCGCCCCGCAGCAGCAGGGTCGGGCAGGCGATGGCATCGTAGATCGGCCACATGTCCAGGGGGGTGTATTGTTCGGCGAACACCCGCATCAGCTGGGGGTCGTAATGGCTGGACAGCTTGCCCGAATCGCGTCGGCGCACCGACGTTTCCGCCATCTTGCGCCATTCGGCGTCTGAAAGAGCGCCGAACGGGGCGTAGATCAGCCGCAAGAAGCCCTCGAACTCGGCCATGGTGGAAAATTCCGGCACCATGCCGGCATAGGCGCGGATGCGCTCGATGGCCGCCTCGTTCAGTTGCGGGCCGGCATCGTTGATGACCAGGCGGGTGATGCGGGATTTGCCCGGCTCGGTGCCGGCCAGGCCCATGCCCATCAGCCCGCCCATCGAGGTGCCGACCCAGGCGCAGGTCTCGACCCCCAGCGCGTCCAGCAGACCCAAGGCGTGCAGGCAATAGGCCGGCAAGGTGTAGTCGGTATCGGGATTGGCAGACCATGACGACAGGCCGCGGCCGATGGTGTCGGGGCAGATCACCCGGAAACGGTCGGCGAAATGGGCCGCCGCCACGTCGAAGTCGCGGGCGTTCCGGACCAGTCCGTGCCACATCACCAGGGCCGGCAGGGTGGGGTTGCCCCATTCCAGCACATGGATGTCGTGGCCCATCACGGGAACATAAAACGAGCGGCATGCTTTCATGGCTTGGCCTTTGCGGTTCTGGTCGGCCCCGAGTATATCTGGAGGGCGCCGAATGTCTCGCCAAACCGGAAAGATCGCCATGCTGAACCTTGCCGACATCAAGCTGCTGCGCCACCACGCCCATGTGAACGGCCAATGGATTCACGCTGATTCCGGGGCCAGCCTGGCGGTGACCAATCCGGCCGACGGCTCGGTGATCGTGCGGGTGGCCTCGGTCGGTCAGGCCGAGACGCGGCGCGCCATCGAGGCGGCCAACGCGGCCCTTCCGGCGTGGCGAGCCATGACCGCCAAGGACCGCGCCGCCATCTTGCGGCGCTGGTTCGAGCTGATCATCGCCAACACCGACGATCTGGCCCGGCTGATGACCGCCGAGCAGGGCAAGCCGCTGGCCGAGGCCAAGGGCGAGGTGGTCTACGGCGCCGCCTTCGTCGAATGGTACGCCGAAGAGGCCAAGCGGGTGTACGGCGACGTCATCCCGGCGACCGCGCCCGGCCGGCGCATCGTGGTGACCAAGGAACCGATCGGCGTGGTGGCGGCGATCACGCCATGGAACTTCCCCATCGCCATGATCACCCGCAAATGCGCCCCGGCCCTGGCTGCCGGCTGTACAGTGGTGGTCAAGCCGGCCGAGGACACGCCGCTGTCGGCTTTGGCCCTGGCCGAACTGGCGGTGCGGGCGGGCTTTCCCGCCGGCGTGCTGAACGTTTTGCCCACCGAGGATTACGTCGCGGTCGGCGCCGAGCTGACCGCCAATCCGATCGTGCGCAAGCTGTCCTTCACCGGTTCGACCGAGGTCGGCAAGCTGTTGATGAAGCAATGCGCCGACACCATGAAGAAGGTCAGCTTCGAATTGGGCGGCAATGCGCCGTTCATCGTGTTTGACGATGCTGACTTGGACGCGGCGGTGGCGGGTGCCATGGCCTCGAAATACCGCAATACCGGCCAGACCTGCGTGTGCGCCAACCGAATCCTGGTCCAGGCCGGAATCTACGATGCCTTCGCCGCCAAGCTGGCCCTGGCGGTGGGCAAAATGGTGGTCGGCGCCGGCCTGGCCGGCGAGACCCATCAGGGGCCGCTGATCAACCAGGCGGCGGTGGAAAAGGTCGAACGCCACATCGCCGACGCCATCGCCAAGGGGGCCAAGGTGATGTTGGGCGGCGGACGCCATCCCTTGGGCGGCACCTTCTTCCAGCCGACCATCCTGACCGACATCACGCCTTCCATGCTGGTGGCCAAGGAAGAGACCTTCGGGCCGGTGGCGCCGCTGTTTCGCTTCGAAACCGAGGCCCAGGCGATCCAGATGGCCAACGACACCGAATTCGGCCTGGCCGCTTATTTCTATTCACGCGATATCGGTCGCTGCTGGCGGGTGGCGGACGCGCTGGAATACGGCATCGTCGGCATCAACGAAGGCATCATCTCGACCGAGGTCGCCCCCTTCGGCGGGGTCAAGGAATCCGGCATCGGCCGCGAAGGGTCGAAATACGGGATCGAGGAGTTCCTTGAGGTCAAATATCTGTGCATGGGCGGGCTGGCCTGACCTGACGGGGCCAGCCGCTTCCCCTTAGGCCTTCTTCTTGGCCGGCGCCTTGGGCTTGGCCGCTGCCTTCGCCTTGGCCGGGGCTTTGGCTTTCGGTGCGGCCTTGGCCTTTGGTGCGGCCTTGGCCGCCCTGGCCGCGGCCACCATCTCTTCGGCACGCAACCAATGCTCGTGGTCCCGGCCCTCGGGGCGGCCTTCGTCCTCCCAGATCTGATGGGCTAATTGGCGGATCTTGTTCTGGTGGTCGGTGCTCATCGCTTCGCCTCGGGCTGAAATCAAGTTGGCAAATAATATCGTCCAGGGACTTCAGAATTCTACCCTGAATTTAGGCGTCTGGGATAAGGGTTGGTGCACACTATGCAGCCCCGGCTCATCCATGTAAGCTCTGTCGTTACATCTAATTTTGGTAGAAAAAATTGCCGTACTGTGCGTTACTTCCAATACGATCGGCGAGGGGTGAAGCGGTGAAATAGGCCAAAAGAATGAGGTCGATAGGAGGCTAGAATGGGACGTGCCGGCAATATTTCGGTCAAGGCCAGAATCTGGGGTGGTTTCGCCATTGTTCTGGCGGCATTGGTGGTGGTTGCCCTGCTCGGCGTCTTCTCGCTGAGCCGTTCCACGAACAGCTTTGCCCGGTTCGAGACGATCAGTTCGAACGTTGCGCGGATGATGACCATCGAGCGCAACTTCGTCGGCATGCGCCGCAATGTGACCGCCTACGTCTATACCGGCGACCCCAAGGCCCAGGAGCGCGCCAAGGAGCTGATCGGTCTGATCAATTCCCAAATTGCCGATCTAACGGCCCGAATCGTTATCCCCGAGGTCAAGGCCAAGGTTGAAAAGGTCGCCACAGGCTTCGATGGTTACTCGAAAAATTTCGAGGCATTGCAGGTTTTGCGCCTAACGCGCGACCAGATGGTCAACGAACAGATGAACCCGTTGGGTGAAAAACTCGAGGCCGATCTTTCGCAGATCATCGATTCCGCCATGGCCGATCACGATTTCGAGGCGGCGGCGCTGGCCGGAGTGACTCAGGAACGCCTGATGAAAATGCGCTTGCTGGCTCTGCGCTTCCTGGCCAATCCCAATCCCGCTTTGGTCGAAGCCGCGGGCAAACAGTTCCAGGTCTTGGAAGAGTCGGTGAAGATTCTGGGCCGGCGTTTGAACAACCCGGCGCGCAAGCGGATGGCGGTCGAGGCCGATGAGTTGGCCGACAAGTATCGTGCGGCGTTTGTCAGCGCATCCGCCGCCATTCTTGAACGCAACAAGCTGGCCACCGAGACCATGGTCGCCCAGGCCGCCGAAATCGCCGCAAGCGCCAACGACGTTCTGGACGTGCAACGCAAGGGGTTGGCCAAGACCAAGGCCCAGACCGATGACGATGCGCAATTCAGCTCCGTCCTGGTCGAGACCGGCAGCCTTGCCGCCCTGCTGTTCGGCTTGGCCGCCGCCTTCCTGATCGCCCGCTCGATCGTCAATCCGGTCAACGCCATGACCGGGGTGATGGGCCAACTGGCCGCCAACAATCTCGCGGTTGCCGTACCTTATGCCGACCGTGGCGACGAAATCGGCGCCATGGCCAAGTCGGTCGATCACTTCAAGAGCCAGATGATCCGTGTCCGTCAGTTGGAAGCGGAGCAAGAGGAGCAAAAACGCCAGGCCGAGGCCGATCGCCGCGCCGCCATGAACCACATGGCCGATTCGTTCGAATCCAGCGTCGGCAAGGTCGTGCAGACGGTCACCAGCGCGGTGACCGAACTGCAGGCCTCGTCCAGCCAGATGGCCGCCACCGCCACCGAAACCAGCCACCAGGCCACCGCCGTCGCCGCGTCGGCCTTGCAGGCCTCGACCAACGTACAGACGGTGGCGTCGGCCACCGAGGAACTGGCGGCATCGATCAACGAAATCTCGCATCAGGTCGAGCGGTCGCTGCAAGTCGCCGCCCGGGCCGACGAGGAAGCCAAGCACACCACCGAAATGGTCGAGAACCTGTCCTCGGCGGTGGGCCAGATCGGCCAGATCGTGCAGCTGATCAATGCCATCGCCGGCCAGACCAACCTTTTGGCCTTGAACGCCACCATCGAGGCCGCGCGGGCCGGCGATGCCGGCAAGGGCTTTGCGGTGGTCGCCGGCGAGGTCAAGAACCTGGCCAGCCAGACCGCCAAGGCGACGGAAGAGATCACCGCCCACATCCAGGCGGTGCAGCAAGGCACCCAGGAAGCGGTCAAGGCCATCGACAGCATTTCCAAGGTCATCCGCGAGGTCAACGAGATATCGACCACGGTGGCCTCGGCGGTGCAGGAGCAGACGGCGGCCACCGACGAAATCGCCCGCAATGTCGAGCAGGCGGCGTCGGGCACGCAGGAAGTGTCGGCCAATATCGGGTCGGTCGAACAGGCCGCCAACGATACCGGCGGGGCGGCCGAACAGATCCGCATGTCGGCGACCGAATTGTCCGAACAGGCCGAATATCTGCGGGGCGAGGTCACCCGCTTCCTCGATCAGGTCCGCTCGGACAAGGACGAGATGAAGTTGATGCCGTGGCTGCCGGAATACGAAACCGGCATCTCGGTCATCGACAGCCACCATCGCGCCTATCTCGACCAATTGAACTCGTTGTTCGCCGACATGATGACCGGCGACGGCGGCAAGGGAATCGTCAAGGTGCTGCCGACCATGCTGGACATGATGAAAGCCCATTTCGCCGAGGAAGAGGCGCAGATGACCAAGGCCGGCTATGCCAAGCTGGCGCAGCACCAGGCCAATCATCGCCGCTTCGTCGATGGCTTTACCAACGGCAAACGGGCCATCGAGGAGGGGCGTGACGGCGCCACCACCGCCTTGTTCGACTTCCTGGCCACATGGACCCGCGAGCATTTCGCCCATGACGACCACGACATGGCCTTGGCCCTGACCGGCAAGACCGCCGCTTGACCCTGTCGCGCGGCTCCTTCTAACCCCGGCCCCCATCGGGCCGGGGTTTTTGTTTGCGCCCCTGGCGAGTAATTCTTCTGTCGCTACACCGGGGATAAGTCCTACAGGATAGACCTTACGTAGGTGGCGGCGAAGGTGTACGCTGCGTACAGGACATACCTTGGACTCAACCGGGGTGTCAGGGCAAAGAGACAAAGGGAGCCTGCCATGAAATCCATAAGCCTTGGCCGCAAGATTATGGGCACGTTCCTGCTGATCGGGCTGATCCCGCTGGCGGTGGTCGGTGTCATTTCGGTCAACAAGGCGGAGCAGGCCTTGAAGACTCAGGCGTTCGGGAAGTTGGACGCTGTCCGCTCCATCAAAAGCGGTCAGATTTCGCGATTCTTTCAGGAACGACTGGGCGATATCGACGTCTTGTCACTGATCGCCGGCAATGGTGGCTATGCCCAGCCATCGGCGCTCAATCCGGCGAAAGAGGCGTTTTTGGCCGATTACGTCAAGGCCTATGGCTATTACGACCTGTTCCTGATCGAACCGGGCGGGCAGGCCTTTTTCACGGTGGCCAAGGAAGCCGACTATCAGACCAATTTCCTGACCGGCCCTTATGCGCAAAGCAATATGGGCAAACTGGTCCGCGAGGTGATGAAGACCGGAAAGGCCGCGATCAGCGATTTCGCCCCCTATGCACCGTCCAACAACGAGCCGGCGGCCTTCGTCGCCGCCCCGGTCAAGGATGGGGGCGCGATCAGCGGGATCGTCGCCTTGCAGCTGTCGCTGGAGGCGATCAACTCGATCATGCAGGAACGCAACGGCATGGGCCAGACCGGCGAGACCTATCTGGTCGGCCAGGACAAGCTGATGCGGTCGGATTCGTTCCTTGACCCCGCCGGTCACTCGGTCAAGGCGTCGTTCGCCGATCCGGCCAAGGGCGCCGTCGCCACCGACGCCTCGCGCGAGGCGCTGGCCGGCAGGACCGGCACCAGCATCATCATCGATTACAACGGCAATCCGGTGCTGTCGTCTTATGCGCCGGTCACGGTCGGAGCGACCAGTTGGGCGGTTATCGCCGAAGTGGACGAGGCCGAGGCCTTCGCCGAAGTCTTCGCCCTGCAGAAGATGGTCGGCATGATCGGCCTGCTGGCGGCTTTGATCACCGCCGCGGTCGCCATCGGTGTCTCCCGGTGGATTTCCCGCCCGATCAAGTCGATGACCGGGGTGATGGGCCAACTGGCCGCCCACAATCTGACCGTCGAGGTGCCCTTCGCCGACCGTGGCGACGAAATCGGCGCCATGGCCAAGTCGGTCGATCACTTCAAGAACCAACTGATCCGCGTCCGCCAGCTTGAGGCGGAGCAAGAGGAACAAAAGCGCCAGGCCGAGGCCGATCGCCGTGCCGCCATGAATCACATGGCCGATTCGTTCGAATCCAGTGTCGGAAAGGTGGTGCAGACGGTGACCGGCGCGGTGACGGAATTGCAGGCCTCGGCCAGCCAGATGGCCGCGACCGCCACCGAAACCAGCCATCAGGCCACCGCCGTTGCCGCTTCGGCGCAGCAGGCGTCGGCCAATGTCCAGACGGTGGCTTCGGCGACCGAGGAACTGGCGGCGTCCATCAACGAAATCTCGCATCAGGTCGAGCGGTCGCTGCAAGTCGCCGCCAAGGCCGACGAGGAAGCCAGACACACCACCGCCATGGTGGAAAACCTGTCCACCGCCGTCGGCCAGATCGGCCAGATCGTGCAGCTGATCAACGCCATCGCCGGCCAGACCAACCTTTTGGCCTTGAACGCCACCATCGAGGCCGCGCGGGCCGGCGATGCCGGCAAGGGCTTCGCGGTGGTGGCCGGCGAGGTCAAGAACCTGGCCAGCCAGACCGGCAAGGCGACGGAAGAGATCACCGCCCACATCCAGGCGGTGCAGCAAGGGACTCAGGAGGCGGTCAAGGCCATCGACAGCATTTCCAGGGTCATCCGCGAGGTCAACGAGATCTCGACCACGGTGGCCTCGGCGGTGCAGGAACAGACGGCGGCCACCGACGAAATCGCCCGCAATGTCGAGCAGGCGGCGTCGGGCACCCAGGAGGTCACCGCCAATGTGGTGGTGGTTCAGCAGGCCGCCACCGATACCGGCGGGGCGGCCGAACAGATCCGCATGTCGGCGAGCGAGTTGTCCCAGCAGGCCGAGTACCTTCAAGGCGAGGTCAAGCGCTTCCTGGATCAGGTCCGTTCCGACAAGGAAGCGATGGTCCTGGTGGAGTGGCTGCCCGACTTCGCGACCGGCATCGCCGCCATCGACAGCCACCATCAGGCCTATCTGTCCAAGATCAACGCGCTGTACGGCGACATGATGACCGGCCAAGGCGGCAAGGCAATCGCCCGGATATTGCCTGGGCTGCTGGAAGAGATGAAGGCCCACTTCGCCGAGGAAGAGGCGCAGATGACCAAGGCCGGCTACGGCGAACTTGGGTCGCATCAGGCCAATCACCGGCGCTTCGTTGATGCCCTGGTCCAGGCCAAACGGGCCATCGAGGACGGCAAGGCCAATGCCACGTCCGAATTGTTCGACTTCCTGGCCAATTGGACTCGCCACCATTTCACCAACGACGACCGCCAAATGGCCTTGGCCTTGAGCTCGTCCGGTAAACGCGCGGCCTGAGAACCCACTGATCCAAGCCCCCCTGCCCGATGGACCGGGGGGCTTTTTCATGGCGGCGACACGGGGCTTGCGTAAATCGGTATTCCGGTACTAGAATGCGATACACAATCAGGGTCGGACGATATCGCCCGTGTATCAGAAGCCGATCCAGCCCCGGAGAGGAAACCATCATGAAAAGCACCCTGGCCGCCGGCCTGACCCATACCTGTCGTTGGACCGTCGATACCGCCCGCACCATCGGTTTTATGGGCGAGGAAGCCCGCGTCTACAGCACCCCGGCCCTGATCTACGACATGGAGATCACCAGCCGCGAGCTGCTGCTGGCCCATTCCGATGACGGCGAGGATTCGGTCGGCACCCGTGTCGAAGTGGATCACATGGCGCCGACGCTTCTGGGCCAATGGGTCGATCTGACCGTGACCATCGAGGAAGTGAAGGGGCCGGCGGTGACCTTCTCGTTCACCGCGCGGGACAATCTCGACAACATCGCCAAGGGTGTGCACAAGCGCTTCGTCGTCAATGTCGCCCAGACCAAGGGCCGCCTTGCCGCCAAGGCCGAGAAGCTGAAGGCGCTGTAGACGCCGCGCGAAAGGAAGCGACCATGACGAACTTTCGGGTGGCCGACGCCGTCGCGGCGATCGGGCGGGCGGTTGCGGCCGGCCGGACGGAACTGGATGCGGCCGAGATCGGCCTGCTGCTGGACGGGCTGGGCCTGGCCCAGGGCGAGGCGGGCGAAGCGGTCG
Organism: Magnetospirillum sp. LM-5; assembly: GCF_902729445.1. Lineage (NCBI taxonomy): Bacteria > Pseudomonadati > Pseudomonadota > Alphaproteobacteria > Rhodospirillales > Rhodospirillaceae > Magnetospirillum > Magnetospirillum sp. LM-5. Next base: position 131,393 of record NZ_CACVCE010000073.1, read on the forward strand.
ATATCCGCGTCGGCCTGACCAACACCCGCGAGTTCGGCATGGTCATCAGCGCCGGCCTGGGCGGGGCCGACTTCGCCTTGGCCGACGGCCATTTCCGCAAGGACAGCGCCATCGTCCATGCCAGCACCGAACTGACCGACGGTGCCGATTTCCTGGCTCGCTTTACCCGCACCTTCGCCTATCGGCGTCTGGTGGCGGCCAGTCCGGTTTCCCCCGATGCCGCGCTGGCCGACCTGTTCGGCCGGTTGGTGGCGTTGGGCAACGCCATGGCCGCCGATCAAGTGTTGGCCGAACTGGTGCTGGACCCGGTGCGGATCGGGGCCAAGCCCGCGGTCGGCGCCGCCCGCTGCCGCTTGGGCCAGCCGGCGGCCAAGCGCCTGCCCCGGCCGATCGCCAAGATCGACAAGCTGATCCATCCCGGCCGCATCGGCATCATCGGGGTATCGGCGACCGGCATGAATTTCGGCCGCATCATCTTGAAGAACCTGATGGGCAGCGGCTATCCCAAGGACCAATTGCTGGTGATCAAGCCGGGCGAGGCCGAAATCGACGGCGTCACCTGCATCGACAGCCTGGCCGCCCTGCCGGACAAGCTGGACCTGCTGATCGTCGCCGTCGCCGCCGGTGCGGTCTATGATCTGGTCGACGAGATCATCGCCACCGACAAGGTTCATTCGGTGATGCTGATCCCCGGTTCCCTGGGCGAGACCCAGGCCAGCCGTGAGCCGGCCGCCGCCTTGGCGGCGAAAATCAATGCCGCTCATGGCAATCCCGGCGGCGGCCCGATCTTCCTGGGCGCCAATTGCCTGGGCGTGGTGTCCCATGCCGGCGGCTACGATTCGTGGTTCATCCCGTTGGAACGCCTGCCCAAGCCCAACAAGAAGCCCCGGCGCAATTCGGTGCTGCTCAGCCAAAGCGGCGCCTTCATGATCACCCGGCTCAGCCGCAATCCGTGGCTGGACCCGGCCTATATGCTGGCGCTTGGCAATCAGACCGACCTGACCCACGGCGACATGTTGACCTATTTCGCCGCGCGGCCCGAGCTCGAGACCATCGGCATCTATGTCGAGGGCTTCAAGGACGGCGACGGACTGGACTTCATTCGTGCCGTGCGCGCGGCGGTCAAATCCGGCAAGCAGGTGGTGGTCTACAAGTCCGGCCGCACCGAGGCCGGGGCCAAGGGGGTGATGGGTCATACCGCCTCGGTGGCGGGCGACCCGGTGCTGTTCGAGCAGGTGGTGCGCCATGCCGGCGCCATGGTCGCCTGCGACCCCGACCTGTTCGACGATCTGTTCTATATTGCCGGCTGCCTGCACCATAAGGACATCCGCGGCAACCGCGTCGGCGGCATTTCGGGGGCCGGCTTCGAGGCGGTCGGCATCGCCGATTCCATGGTCACCGAGACCGCCAGCCTGGAGGCCGGCCAGTTGGCCCCGGCCACCATCGCCCAGGTCCAGGACATCCTGGTGGCCAAGAAGCTGGACGCCCTGGTCGAGATCAGGAACCCCATCGACATCAATCCCGGCGCCGACGACGAGGCCCACCTGGCCATCGCCGAGGCCTTCCTGGCCGATGACGGCATCGATGCGGTGGTGCTGGGCATGGACCCGACGGCGCCGTCGGTGATGGCACTGGAAGACAGCAAATTGCGGCCCGGCATCGACATCAACAATCCCAAAAGCAGCGTCGCCTTGATGCCGGCGGTGGTGAACAGGAATGCCAAGCCGCTGATCGGCATCATCGATGGCGGACCGCTTTACGATGCCATGGCCGGCCGGCTGATGGACCAGGGCGTGTGCATCTTCCGCAATTGCTCGAGGGGCACCCGGGCCCTGGCCCACTATGTCGAGGCCCGCTTTGCGGCGAATGCCATCAAGGCTCGGGATTAGGGCTTTTGAACAATCGGGGGATCGGGCTATTGTCCGGTCCCCCGTTTCTATCAGGCCACCGGACCGATGACCGATTCCTTCATGTTCGCGCCCGAGATCGAGCGCCTGGACCGCCCCAGCCTTCGCGCCCTGCAACTGGATCGCCTGAAGGTCACCCTGGCCCGCGCCTATGCCAACGTGCCCCATTACCGCCGGGCCTTCGCCATGGCCGGGGTGACGCCCGATGATCTGACCCGCCTGGACGATCTGCGCCGCTTCCCGTTTACCGTCAAGACCGACCTGCGCGACAATTATCCGTTCGGCCTGTTCGCCGTGCCCCGCGAGCAATTGGTGCGCCTGCATGCCAGCTCGGGCACCACTGGCAAGCCCACCGTGGTCGGCTATACCAAGGCCGACATCGCCACCTGGTCGGGCCTGATGGCCCGCTCGCTGGCCGCCGCCGGGGTCCGTCCGGGCGACATGGTCCACAATTCCTATGGCTATGGGCTGTTCACCGGCGGCCTGGGCTTCCATTACGGCGTCGAGGCGCTGGGCGCCACCGTCACCCCGATGTCGGGCGGCCAGACCGAGCGCCAGATCGCCCTGATCCAGGATTTCGGCGCCACCGTGCTGGCGGCGACGCCGTCCTATGCGCTGAATCTGGTGGAAATGGCCGAGCAGATGGGCGTCGATCTGGCGAATGGTCCCTTGCGGGTCGGCGTGTTCGGCGCCGAGCCGTGGAGCGAAACCATGCGGGCCGAACTGGATCGGCGCCTTGGCATCAAGGCCGCCGACATGTACGGCCTGTCCGAGATCATGGGGCCGGGGGTGGCGATCGAATGCTCGGCCCGCGTCGGCCTGCACGGCTGGGAGGATGCCTTCCTGTTCGAGGTGGTCGATCCCGACACGCTGGAGCCGGTGCCGATGGGCGAGGCGGGCGAGCTGGTCATCACCACGCTGGCCAAGGAAGGCCTGCCGATGATCCGCTACCGCACCCGCGACATCACCCGGCTGACCGACGAGCCCTGCACGTGCGGGCGCAGCCATGTCCGTATCCTGCGGGTGACGGGCAGGAACGACGACATGCTGATCATCCGGGGCGTCAACGTCTATCCCAGCCAGATCGAATCGGTTCTGGTCGGTTTCCCCGGCATCGCGCCGCATTACCAATTGGTGGTGTCGCGCCAGGGCTCGATGGACCATCTGAGCGTCGAGGCCGAGGCGGTCGAGAACGCGACCGAGGAAGCCCGCCACCTGCTGGCCCATCAGGTCCGCCACCACATCAAGTCGATGATCGGCGTCTCGTGCGAGGTGCTGGTACGCCTGCCGGGCGAATTGCCCCGCAGTCAGGGCAAGGCGGTACGGGTCAGGGATCTGCGCAAAGGGTAGGGGGCGATAGCCACGAGCCGGGCGAACCCGCGCATGTCCATGTGGATAAAGGGGCCGGCTCGGTGAAGATTTGGCTTCGGCCGGTTTCGGTGGCCCGCAATGTCGGCTTGTCGGCGCACCAAATCGCGGAGATCGTCCGGATGGTTGTCGATCGACAGGCGCTGCTGCTGGAGGCTTGGGATGGGTTTTTCAATACCAAAGGCTGACGAGCGCGTGATGACGGTCAGGATCGACGATGCCGTCTTGTCCGTCGATCTTATGGACGGGCGCACCATTTCCGTCCCCCTTGCCTGGTATCCCCGTCTGCTGGCCGCGTCCTCTTCGCAGCGGGAGCATTGGGAGTTGGCGGACGGCGGCTACGGGATACATTGGCCCGAGCTTGATGAAGACCTCAGTACCGAGGGATTGTTGCGAGGAGCACCGGCTCCCTCGCGGTAGGCGGGCTCACACCCGCCGGAACACCCCCCAGGTGAAGGATTGGGTCTTGCCTGCCGGCGTGACGTGGTCTTCGCGGCGGGTTTCGATCAGCTCGAAATCCGGCCCCAGCACGCGGGCCAGGGATTCGATGTCGTGGCGGGCCACGGGCAAGCCGCTGCACTTTTCCGGCCCGTCGGGGGCGAAGGTGGCCAGGATCACCGTGCCGCCCGGCACCAAAGCGGTCATCAGGATGCGGCGATAGGCCTTCTGGTCCTCGGGCCGGGTCAGGAAATGAAACACCGCCCGGTCGTGCCACAATTCGAACAGGCCGGGCACCGGCCGCCATTCCAGGATGTCGGCCTCGATCCAGGTGACGTCGTCGCCGGCCGGCCCCAATCGTTCCGCCGCCTGGTCCAGCGCCGCCTGGGAAATGTCGAGCACCGCCACATGGTGCCAGCCGCGCTCGATCAGCCGATCGACCAGAGCCGAGGCGCCGCCGCCGATGTCGATGATGCCGGCATCCTTGCGTAAGGCCTGGCGCTCGATCAGCTCCATGGACAGGGTCGGCTCGGGCTGGAACCAGCTGACCTCGTCGGCCTGCTTGGTGGTCCACACCTTCTGCCAGTGATCCTTGCGTTCCTCGTCGATGGTCATGATGCTCTGAATTCCGATGGTGATTGCATTGTGATATCGCCGGCCGTTGTCGTCACGCTGGAAATCGCGCTTGCTCCGTCGTATATCAACTGCCTTCGCCTCTCGCGATTGCGAGATGGCACTGGCTGATCTTCGAGGATGACATGGCGGACGTGTGGACTCCCGACACCTGGCGGACCAAGACCTTGCACCAGGTTCCGACCTATCCGGACCAGGCCAAGCTGGCCCAGACCGAAGAGGCGCTGGCCACCTTTCCGCCGCTGGTGTTCGCCGGTGAGGCCCGGCGCCTGAAGGCGTCGTTGGCCAATGTCGCCGACGGCAAGGCCTTCCTGCTGCAGGGCGGCGATTGCGCCGAAAGCTTCGCCGAATTCCGCGCCAACAACATCCGCGATACCTTCCGCGTCATGCTGCAGATGGCGGTGGTGCTGACCTACGGCGCCGCCATGCCGGTGGTCAAGGTCGGCCGCATGGCCGGCCAGTTCGCCAAGCCGCGCTCGGCCGACAACGAGACCATCGACGGCGTGACCCTGCCCAGCTATCGCGGCGACATCATCAACGGCATCGAGTTCACCCCCGAGGCCCGCATCCCCGATCCCGACCGCATGGTCCGCGCCTACAACCAGTCGGCCGCCACGCTGAACCTGTTGCGCGCCTTCGCCCAGGGCGGCTATGCCGACCTGCACAAGGTGCATCAGTGGACGCTGGGCTGCGTCGCCGGCAGCCTGCAGGGCAAGCTGTACGAGGAAATGGCCAACCGCCTGTCCGAGACGCTGGCCTTCATGGGCGCCTGCGGCATGACCAGCGAGACCACCCCCCAGATCCGCGAGACCGAGTTCTTCACCAGCCACGAGGCGCTGTTGCTGCCCTACGAGCAGGCGCTGACCCGCATCGATTCGACCTCGGGCGACTGGTACGATTGCTCGGCCCACATGCTGTGGATCGGCGAGCGCACCCGCCAGTTGGATGCCGGCCATGTCGAGTTCCTCAGGGGCGTCAAGAATCCGATCGGCTTCAAGGCCGGCCCCGGCATGTCGGGCGACGATCTGCTGCGTTTGATCGACAGCTTGAACCCCGCCAACGAGCCCGGCCGCATCACCGTCATCACCCGCATGGGCGCCGAGAAGATCGAGGAAAAGCTGCCAGCCCTGGTCCGCCACGTCACCCGCGAGGGCCGTTCGGTGGTGTGGTCGTGCGACCCGATGCACGCCAATACCGTCAAGGCCAGCACCGGCTACAAGACCCGCGAGTTCGACCGCATCCTGGCCGAGGTCCGCGCCTTCTTCGCCGTGCACAAGGCGGAAGGCACCCATGCCGGCGGCGTCCATTTCGAGATGACCGGCCAGGATGTCACCGAATGCGTCGGCGGCAGCAAGGCGGTGACCGAGGCCCGGCTGGGCGATCGCTACCACACCCATTGCGACCCGCGCCTGAACGCCAACCAGGCCCTGGAGCTGGCCTTCCTGATCGCCGACCAGCTGAAGGCGGAACGCCTGAGCGACCAGGCGGCCAAGGTGGCGGCGCGCTAAGCGGCAGGGATCAGACCAGCGCTTCCGCTTCGGCCGCCTTGGTCTCGTCGCCCAGGCGGCGAAACAAGGTGGCTGCATGGATCAGGTGGCGCCGGGCCGGTGCCGATTGGGTCGGCGCGATCAGCCGGGCATATTCCACCAGGGTTTCGGCCTCGGTCCGCAGATCGCCGATGGCCGCGTAAAGATGACGCGAGGCGTTCAGCGCCTCCTTGGCGCCCTCCAGGTCGCCCATGTCCGTGGCGACATGGCCGACGCCGCGCAGGGCCGCCGCCTCGCCCAGGGCGTCGCCGGCCTCGCGGTAAAGATCGACCGCTTCGCTGAAGGATTGGCGCGCCAGGTCGGCATGACCCAGGCGGCGCTGCAGCGCCGCCACCGCTCGCAAGCCGTTGGCCTGGCCCAAGGTGTCGTGGGCCTGGCGGTACAGGGTCAGGGCGCTTGTGTAATGGTCCAGGGCGCGATCGTGGCGGCCCAGGTCCCGTTCCAGGTGTCCCAACCGCTTGGCGACATGGGCCTGGCCCGATATGTCGCAGGCGGCGTCGAACATCTCGCCGGCCGATTGATAGAACTGCCGGGCTTCGGCTTCGTGGCCCTCGCGCCACGCCAGCGCGCCCAGGCGGACCAGGGCACCGGCCTGGCCGCGCCCATCGCCCGCCGCCGACAGCACCGCGCGGGCCTCGGCATAGGTTTCGCGGGCGTGGGAATGCATGCCGGTCTCGGCTTCGAGATCGCCCAATTGCAGCAGCGCCTGTCCTTCGCAGGAATGGTCGCCCTGTTCGTGGGCCTGCAGGCGGGCGCGGCGGAAGGCCTCGGCGGCTCGCTGCGGCTCGCCGGCCAGCCACAGCCGTTCGGCGTCGTCCAGCGTCAGTTCCGCCTTGCTCTTGCCCATGATTCGCTCCGCGCGTGAAGGGGGTCGGGCGACAATGGTAAGCCGATGGCGGGCCGGGGTAAACCGTTGCCGATGTCTCCGGTTCAACCAAAATTACGCTTGGACACCGGCAGCGGGGAGGGGTAAACCTTGGTTATGCGTTTCGGCATTTTCATGCTGGTGTTTCTTGCCCCCATGGCGGCGGTCGCGGCCGACTGCACGGCGCCCGCCGACGCGCGGGTCGATTGGCAGCGCTGCTTCATGGATGGGCGCGATTTGGCCAAGGAAAAGCTGGCCGGGGCCAGGCTGCGCGAAACCAGTTTCCAGCGCGCCAACCTGGATGGCGCCGATCTTTCCCTGGTCGATGCCTATCGCGCCCGCTTCACCAGCGCCGAGATGCGCGCAGCAAGGCTTGACGGCGGCGTCTTCATCGAGGCCGACTTCACCAAGACCGACCTCGAGGGCGCGTCGCTGGTGGATGCCGACCTGCGGCGGACGCGGTTCTTTCGCGCCTCGCTGAAGGGGGCGAATTTGACCGGAGCCAAGCTGGCCGGGGCCGACTTCCTGCACGCCGATCTGTCGGGGGCGCGGTGGGTCGATGGGATCAAGATCTGCGCCGAGGGGTCGCTCGGCCAATGTCACTGAGTCCATGTCACTGAGATCGAGGCAGGTGTGTTCAAGTTCTCCGATCCGATCGAAGTCGCCGCCCATTGTGCCCGGGCCGCCCTGGGCATGATGGATCGGCACGGCGTGCCGGCGCATCCCAACAATTTCATCATCTGGTACGCCTTCGTGGCCGACCGCGACCCCGAATTGACCAAGGCGATCAACGGGGTGCTGCGGGCCGGGCAGAAATTCTCGGACGATGTCTGCGCCGATCTCTATGAACGCTTCTTCGGCACCAGCCAGCACGAGGCGGAATTGCGCGCCGTCGGCCAGCGCATCGAGAACGCCGTCGCCCAGGTGCTGGCCTATCTGTCCACCGCCAACCAAGGCGCGGCGCAATATGGCGAGGCGCTGGTCAGCTTCTCGGGCGAATTGAATCGCGATCCGGCCCCCAACGATCTGGGCGACCTGATCCGTGGCATCCTGGACGAGACCAAGTCGATGATCGAGGTCAACCGCCAGCTCGAGGAACGGCTGGAAAGCTCGTCGGGTGAGATCGCCCGCCTGCGCGAGGACCTGGACCAGTTGAAGCGCGAGGCCACCACCGACGCGCTGACCGGCCTGGCCAACCGCAAGCTGTTCGACGTCGCCCTGCGCGAAGCGGCGCTGGAAGGCGAGGAGGACCGCTCGTTCCTGTGCCTGCTGATGATCGACATCGATTTCTTCAAGCAATTCAACGACAGCCACGGCCACATGCTGGGCGATCAGGTGCTGAAGCTGGTGGCCCGCACCATCCAGGACAGCGTCAAGGGCAAGGACACCGCCGCCCGCTATGGCGGCGAGGAATTCGCGGTGATCCTGCCGGGCACCCGCCTCATCGAGGCGATCGCCGTGGCCGACACCATCCGCCGCAACGTCGCCAGCCGCAAGGTGCTGAACCGGCGCACCAATCAGGTGCTGGGTCAGGTGACCTTGTCGATCGGCGTGGCCGAGTACGAATTCGGCGAAAGCCTGGGCGCCTTTGTCCACCGCGCCGACGAGGCGCTTTACATGGCCAAGCGCGAGGGACGCAACCGGGTGATCAGCCAGACCGAGCTGCGCGGCACCCAGGCGCTTGATTTCGAGCCCTGATCGCCGCCCGCCACCGGGCCTGGCGGGTTACCAAACCATCCATTGGCCGGCCCACAGCCAAGCGACGGCCACCGCCATGGTGGCCAGCGTCATGGGGATGCCGGCGCGGGCGAAATCCAGGAAGCTCAGCCTGACCCCCGAGATGGCGGCCCGCTCGGCGACGATGATGTTGGCCAGGCTGCCCACCAGCAGCAGGTTGCCGGCCAGCGTCGACAACAGCGCCATGCCGTAAAGCGGGCCGACATCATCGACCGGCCACAAGGACAACAGCAGCATGGTCGCCGGCACGTTGCCGATGGTGTTGCTGGCCGCCAGCATCATCGGGGCCATCGCGCTCAGGCGGTCGGGCATCCAGCCGGTTTCCGCCAGCCACTCGATCGCCGTCGAGGCCATGCCGGTCGAGGAAAAGGCGTCGGTGACCACGAACAGGCAGGCGAACAACAGCAGCAGGTGCCAATCGACGGCGCCAATCATGTCGCGGCTGGCCAGACGGCGGCTGAGCAGCAGAAGGCCCGCCACCAGCAACGCGCCGACCTCGCGCGGCAGGTCGGTGGCGAACAGCGCCAGCAGGAAGATTATGGCGGCGACGCCCTTGCCGTATTGCCACGGGTCGGGACGCGGCACCGGAATGGCCGGCGGCGGCTGCGGCTCGGCGGTCAGCGCGCCCTTCCACAGCCACAGGATCATGCGGTGGACGATGACCAGGCTGATCAGGGCCGGCACCGCGCAGGCCACCATGAAATGCCAGAAATCCAGCCCGCCGACCTGGCCGATCAGGATGTTCTGCGGGTTGCCGATCACCGTCATCGCCGATCCGGCATTGGCGCCGCCGGCCAGGCCCAGCAGGAAGGGGCGGGGGTCCAGGCCCCTCTGGCGCACGCCCTCGGCCAGGATCGGGGTCATGGCGAATACCACGATGTCGTTGGCCAGGATCGCCGACAACAGGCCCGACACCAGGATGGTGACGAACAGGATGCGGCTGCTGGAGCCGGTGGCGGCGGCGACCCGGGCGGCGGCCATGCGGTAAAGGCCGGCTTCCTGGAACTGGGCCGAGACGATCATCAGGGCGAACAGCAGCAAAAGGGTCGGCATGTCGATGGCGGCGCCGGCCTCGTCCACATCCATGGCGCCGCTGACCAGCAGGCCGACGGCGGCCAGCAAGGCGATGCCGGTGCGGTCGAGCTTCAGGCCCGGAACACGGCCCAGGGCCATGCCGACATAGGTGAAGACGAACAGGCCGACCGTGACGGTGTCCATGGGGTCACAGACTAACCGGACCGGACGGCCCTGTCATGGCCTGTTACGGACAGGTGGCGTGCTGGTTGGCCTGGGCGAAGCCGGCGCACCACGGCACGCGGGCGGGCGTGCATTCGGCCCATTGGGCCGGCGGCCATTCGGCATGGCGCGCGCACACCTGGCAGGGTGGCTGGCCCGAGCCGCCGCATCCCTGGCTGATGCCGATCTGCGGCCGGGTGGTGCGGCCGACGCCCTGGCTGAACAGGCTGATTTCGTCGGGGCTTAACGAGCGGCGATAGATCACCACGTCGGCGATCTCGCCGCGGAAGGTCGATTTGATCCCCGGCCCGCCGCCCAGTCCGTAACGTCCGCTGAATGGCGCCGGCGCCACCGACACCGCCGGCAATTGCCGCTCGAAGGTCTTCCAGCCGTTGACCCACAGGATCAAGGTGCGGCTGGCGGCGTCGTGGGTCAGGGCGAAATGGGCCCAGCGCTTCCATTGCGGCGTGATGTCGGTGGTCAGCAATTGGGGCGTGGTGCCGTCGCCCAGGTCATAGGCCAGGGCGCCGCGGCGGCCGACCAACCCCAGCCGGCCGATGATCGGGGTGAAATCGGTTCCGGCGCTGTCGTACTTGATCCAGGCCGAAATGGCGAAATCGGCGAAATCGGCGGTGTCGTTGGGGGGGATCTCGATCCAGCCGCCGTCGAAGCGGGTGGAGCCGGTGAACGGCCCGGCCGTGGGCTCGATGGTCACGGCGCCTCGGCCGGTGCCGTGCAGTTCCCGGGGCGAGGCGTCGAAGCTGTCGTTGGTCAGCGGCCAATAGGCCCACAGATCGTCGGCCAAGCGATGGGCCAACGCCCCGCTTCCCGTCGCCGCGAACAGCGAGACGGCCAGCAACCATACGACGAACCTCATGTCGATCCCTCATCCCCAAAGGACCGAACCCCGGGGCAGGAGTAACACCCGCCAGCGGGCATGGCAAACGCCGAAATGTGACGCTATAGTCTGCCGCCATGTCCGACCCCTTCGCCCTCGACGACGACCTCCCCGCCGCGCCCGCGCCCCAGGCCCGCACCGCCCGCACCGTGCCGGACGATGCCCCCTGGCTGAAGGGCCTGAACCCGGAACAGCACCAGGCGGTCACCACCCTGGACGGGCCGGTGTTGGTTCTTTCCGGTGCCGGCACCGGCAAGACGCGGGTGCTGACCAGCCGGCTGGCCCATATCCTGGCCTCGGGCCGGGCCCATCCGTGGCAATGCCTGGCGGTGACCTTCACCAACAAGGCGGCGCGCGAAATGCGCGAGCGGGTGGCGCAACTGGTCGGTCCGGCGGCCGAATCGCTGTGGCTGGGCACCTTCCATGCCCTGTGCGTGCGCATCCTGCGCCGGCATGCCGAACTGGTGGGCTTGAAAAGCAACTTCACCATCCTGGATTCCGACGATCAGTTGCGGCTGCTGAAGCAGGTGATGGAGGCCGAGGGCATCGATCCCAAGCGCTGGCCGGCCCAGGCGGTGATGGGGACCATCCAGCGCTGGAAGGATCGCGGCCAGGTTCCGGCCAAGGTGGGGGGCGAAGGCGGCGACCTGGCCGGCGGCCGCATGCCCGAGATTTACCGGCTGTACCAGGAACGGCTGCGGGTGGTGAACGCCTGCGATTTCGGCGACCTGTTGCTGCACTGCCTGACCTTGTTCCTGGATCGCGCCGACATCCTGGCCGAGTATCAAGAGCAGTTCCGCTTCATCCTGGTCGATGAATACCAGGACACCAACGTCGCCCAGTATCTGTGGCTTCGGCTGTTGGCCCAGAAGCACAAGAACATCTGCTGCGTCGGCGACGACGACCAGTCGATCTATTCCTGGCGCGGCGCCGAGGTCGGCAACATCTTGAAGTTCGAAAAGGACTTCCCCGCCGCCCGGGTGATCCGGCTGGAGAGCAATTACCGCTCGACCCCGCACATCCTGGCCGCCGCCAGCCATCTGATCGCCCACAATCAGGGCCGGCTGGGCAAGACCCTGCGGCCCGGCCTGGACTTCCCCGAGGGCGAATCGGTCAAGGTGCGGGTCAGGGGGGTGTGGGACGGCCCCGAGGAAGCCCGTGTCGTCGTCGATGCCGTCGAGACCCACCAGCGGGCCGGGCAGGCGCTGGCCGGCATGGCCATCCTGGTGCGCGCCGGCTTCCAGACCCGCGAGTTCGAGGAACGGCTGATCACCACCGGAATTCCCTATCGCGTGCTGGGCGGGCCGCGCTTTTATGAGCGGCTGGAAATCCGCGACGCCATGGCCTATCTGCGCCTGGTCGCCTCGCCCGATGACGGGCTGGCGTTCGAACGGGTGGTCAACAATCCCAAGCGCGGTCTGGGCGACGCCGCCCTGCAGATGGTCCACGTGACCGCCCGGGCCAAGGGCCTTTCACTGTTCGAGGCCGCCCGCCTGCTGTCCGAGACCGACGAATTGAAGCCCAAGCCGCGCGCCGCCCTGGCCGGTTTTTGCGCCGACATCATGCGCTGGCGGGGCGACCTGGACCTGATCGGCCACGGCCCGCTGGCCGCGCGCATCCTGGACGAATCCGGCTATGTGGCGATGTGGAAGGCCGACAAGAGCCCCGAGGCGCCGGGCCGGGTCGAGAATCTGGGCGAGCTGATCCGGGCGCTGGGCGAGTATGAATCGCTGGAACAGTTCCTGGACCATGTCGCCCTGGTGATGGAAAACGACAATCGCGACGACCTCGACAAATTGGTCATCATGACCCTGCACGGGGCCAAGGGGCTGGAGTTCGACCGCGTGTTCCTGCCCGGCTGGGAGGAGGGCGTGTTCCCCCACCAGCGCGCCCTGGACGAGGGCGGCCTGGCCGGTCTGGAAGAAGAACGCCGCCTGGCCTATGTCGGCCTGACCCGGGCCAGGAAAAGCCTGCTGATCACCTTCGCCGCCAACCGCCGCATCTATAACCAGTGGCAGACGGCGCTGCCCAGCCGCTTCCTGGACGAGCTGCCCGACGACCATGTCGAGCGCGAGGCCGAGCGCGGCTTTCATACCGGCGGCGCCACCCAGTGGCGCAAACCGGCCGAGGTGGATACCTGGCAGGTTGCCCAGCGCCCGGCCGGCACCGATTTCGACCCCGGCGACCGCGTGCTGCACGCCAAGTTCGGCCCCGGCACGGTGGTCGCCGTCGACGGCGACAAGCTGGAAATCGCCTTCGACAAGGCCGGCACCAAGAAGGTACTGGGCAGTTTCGTCGAGTTGATGTAACGTATATCCCGCCGGCATATACAAAGGCGCATCGCCGATGACCACCACCACCTTGTTCCACAGCAACCGCTCGCAGGCCGTCCGGCTGCCCAAGGATGTCGCCTTCCCCGATGGCGTGCGCGAGGTGGCGATCCTGAAGGATGGCGCCCGGCGGGTGATCGTGCCGGCCGACGCGGTGTGGGACGACTTTTTCGACGCCGCCGGCCTGGACCTGCCCGAGCGCGGGCAGCCGGCAGCGCAGGATCGCGATTCCTTGTGATGTTGCGCTATCTGCTGGACACCAATCTCTGCATCCGCGTGCTACGGGATCGGCCTTCGGGCTTGCGGGCGCGCTTCAACGCCGAGGCGGCCTCGTTGTGCATCTCGACCGTGACCTTGGGCGAGTTGCTGTTCGGCGCCGAGACGTCGGCGCGGCCGGTCGAGACCCGAACCGAGGTCGAGCGATTCGCCGCGCGTCTGACCGTCTTGGCGTTCGACGACGCGGCCGCCGCCCATTTCGCCGACATCCGGGCCACCTTGGAACGCCAAGGCCGACGGATCGGCGCCTATGATTTGATGATCGCCGGCCATGCCCGCAGCCGCGGGCTGGTGGTGGTCACCGGCAACCTGGACGAATTCAGCCGGGTCGAAGGCCTGAGGGCCGAGGACTGGCTGGCCGACTGACTGACTGACGAAAGGCACCTTTGCATGCGTTCCGCTTTCCCTGCTATCTGGCACCTGCGTCTGAAGGTCGGACCCGACGCCCTTCCCCTGTTCGAAGAGGTGTTCGAGACCTTCGCCGAATCGGTGACGATGTTCATGGAGGACAAGTCGGGCATTTCCGACGGCGATTGCGACTGGTTCCTGGAAGGCTATTCGCGCACGCCGCCTGAGCGGGTCAAGATCGTCTCGGCCCTTTCGGCGGTGGCCGCCGCCCACGGCATCGACGTGCCGGCGCTGGACATCGAACAGCTCGACAATATCGATTGGGTGCTGGAAAACCTGCGCGACTTTCCGCCCATCGATGCCGGCCGTTTCTTCGTGCGCGGCAGCCATTGGCATGGCCGCGTGCCGGTGGGGCGCACCGAACTGCTGGTCGATGCCGGCACCGCTTTCGGCTCGGGCGAGCACGCCACCACCAAGGGCTGCCTGATGATGCTGGACCGCCTGGCCAAGCGCCGCCGGTTCATGAAGCCGCTCGACCTGGGCTCGGGCTCGGGCATCTTGGGCATCGCCATGGCCAAGATGTGGGCGGTCGATGTGCTGGCCACCGACATCGACCCGGCGGCGGTCAAGGTCGCCGCCATCAATGCCCGCCTGAACGGCGTCGCCAGCCGCTTCACCTCGGTCCTGTCCGACGGCTACCGCAATCCCGCCCTGAAGAAGGGCCGCCCCTTCGACATCATCGTCGCCAACATCCTGGCCAAGCCGCTGATGCGCATGGCCAAGGATCTGGCCGCCCACCTGGCTCCCGATGGCGTCGCCGTGCTGTCGGGCCTGTTGGACTGGCAGGAACGGATGGTGATGGGCACCCACGAGCGTCAGGGATTGCGCTTGAAGGACCGGGTTGTGCGTGACGGTTGGGCCACCTTGCTGATCGGGCGGTGACGAGCCCGTGAAACCACGCTACCATGGGGTGAAACAGAGGAGATCGAAATGACTCGTCGCCCCATGGTCGCGTTGCCGCTTCTGTTCCTGGCCGCCTGCGCGTCGCAGCAATCCGAGCCGATGGTCACCAAGGTCGCCGCCATGCCGCCCGGCGGCATGTGGGAGGTGGTGGGCGCCGCCGCGGTCGAGCCGTCGCCCACGCCGATGGCCTCGCCCTATCTGGGGCAGAAGATGATGCTGGCGCTTGACGCCGCCGGCGACCCAGCCGGGCGCTTGTGCAAGACCCCGGTCTTTCAGGGGTGGGACGCCAGCCCCGCCACGGTACTGGGCCCGACCCGGGGCGAGGCGACGCGCTCGGGCGCGGTCCGGCCGGTGCTCGAGGTCATGTGCGACGGCCAGTCCTTCGGGTCCTATGTCAGCCAGCCCGACGGCTCGTTGATGACCCGGGTCAACAATTGGGTGCTGACCCTGAACCGCGCCGCGCCGCCGCCGGCCCCGCCGCCAGTAATGTTGACGCCCGAGCCGGCTCCGGTCGCCGCGCCGACCCCGGCCCCGGCTCCGGCTCCGGCCCCGATGCTGGAAAAGCGCACCCTGGTCTATCTGGCGTCCTACAAGACCGAAGGCTCGGCCCAGGCCGGTTGGAAGGTGTTGGCCAAGGCCTCGCCGATCCTGGCCGGACAAAAGCCCTCGACGCAATCGGTCGACCTGGGCAAGAAGGGAAAATGGGTTCGTCTTTACGCCATGGCCAGTGACGAGGACGAACGCGCCAAGTTGTGCAAACAGCTTGGAAAGTTGGTGGATGAGTGCGGGGCGCGCAACCGCGAGTAGGGTCGTGAACCATACTTTTTTCTCCTAACACTTACGCACAGTGACTTGCTATCCTTAGCTGCGGTCTTCCTGCAAAGCAGGAAGCTTTTCGCTTGGCCGGAATGCAGGAGGCAGTCATCGGCGAAGTCGAATCGGACAAGCGGCCCTCGGGCGGCCGACGATGTCGGTCCCTGGTGGGGACGGCCCTCAAGACGTTTCTCGAAGTGGTCGAGCGGACGGCGGACGAGGACGGTTCGGTGTCGATGGATCAGGTCCGCCGCATCGCCAACGCCTTCATGGCCGCCGAAGGCCCGCTAAGCACCTTCTACGAAAAGACCGAATCGACCTGCGACGCCATTTTCGAGATGGCCTCGATCGAAAGAAAGCGCACCGATTATCTGGGCCGCCTGATCACCCATCCGTTCGGGCATCTGCTGGACCAGGCCGGCAGCGGCATCGAACGCAAGCATCTGCCGCAATTCTTCGCCGCCGTGCGCATGATCCTGGGCGACGAGATGCATTCGGAACTGAAGGCCAAGATCCGCCTGATCGCCGAAACGCACCGGGGCGAGGGCGGCCTGATCGAGTGGGAATCATTCCATACCGATCCCCGGGCCTTCCTGATCCTGGAACGGGTGCTGGTCACCATCGCCCGCTCGTTCCGCCGCTTCGACCCGCGCAAGGATTGGTTCCTGATCATGATGGATTCGTCTCCATCGGCGGTGTCGGTGGCGTCGAACGCGTTCGTGCCCAAGCGGGCCGAGGACAAGGCCCAGCGCCAATTCTCGGAACGCCAGATGGTGCAATTGTTCGAGGCGCTGTTCGCCCCGGTCCATCCCACCACCTATGACGATGACCGCCGGACTGGCTTCGTCGCGCAATACGGATCCGAGCCGCAGGCGGTGTTCGGGCCATTCTTCGTCGAGTTGAAGGCGATGGCCGGCCGCGTGGCGGCCTGACAGGCTCTTGGCCCCTCCGTCATGCCCGGACTTGATCCACGGCTGTCCGGTTAAATTTTCGCGGCACCATCCACACCCCTCGTCGTCATGGCCGGGCATGACCC